>NZ_JAUORD010000003.1:0-432251 GCF_030547345.1 Anaerobacillus sp. 1_MG-2023
CCCCTCCAAGCATCATTCTTTCCTCCACCATATCATGGAGGTTTTTTTGAATGTCTACTTAAAGGGGATAATATCAAAATTGCGCAGCTTTTTTCTATTGCCTGCCACTTCGAAGTGAAAGCATAACAAGGTAGAGCAGAACTGTAAATAAACCAGATATAAAGAGTCCGTGGAAAAGTGCGAGAAACAAATTCAGGTTTGAAACGACTACCAGAATACCGCTCAACGCCTGTAAACAAATGAAAACAAAAGCTAAAATAATACCAGTTCGCATCGTCCCTTTGTTTTTGAACTCTCGTAATCCTATGATGAGAATGTAGAGTAACCATACAAAGATGAGTACGGCTGCCGTTCGGTGTAACATTTGGATTCCCTGTGGACCAGAGAAAGCGAGCAGTTGACCATCGCTACAAAACGGAACTTTGTCACAGGCCATACTGGCGCCTGTATGGCGCACGAGCGCTCCTGTATAAACGACAATATATGAATAGATTGTAATCGCGTATAAATGAAAACGAATACGTTTAGGTACATGAGGCGTTCTTTTATCCCCTGACGCTTCAAAAACGAGAATAGTTAGCAGAACAACACTCGCAAAACTAGCAAGTGAGAAACCAAAATGAGATGCAAGAATAATATCTGATTGGCCCCATACAACAGCGGCAGCGCCTAACAAACCTTGAAAGACGATTAAGAAGACTGAAGCAATCGCTAAAAACTTTGTTTCTCGAATATGTCCGATTTTTCTCCAAGCCCATATGGCAAGAATAATCACGAGCAGACCGAGGGCTGCTGAAACGATCCGATGACTGACCTCGATGATCGTTTCTATTTCTGGTGCTTCAGGTAGAACCTTTCCATAACATAAAGGCCAAGAGTTCCCACAGCCATCACCCGATCCTGTTTTCGTTACGACTGCACCCATTAAGAGTACGAGAAGCATTCCAAGTGACGTAATAATCCCGAATAATTTCAACAATTTATTCACAAATAACACCTTCTTATCTAATTGTGTGTAAATCATAGTACAATGAATGTGTGAAGAGGCAAGCACATCTTTGCACGAATGAAAGGATGAGCTCCCATTATGAAACGACGTATACAAAACAATTAGATTCGTTTATAATGGATAAGGATTGCGGATACTGCTTCCTTTCACAAAACCAACATTATCTTACCATAGCTGTTATCGAGTTTTAATAGCAAGATGTGAAGATTGAATTACATTTTGTTTAACAGCATGTGAGTAACCTGGAGGGGTAATCGTGATACAACATAATGATCAGGGCTTATACAGTCTTCTAATAAGATTGTCTAACATGAACGATAGAATGGCTGATTTACTTCAGTCAAATGAAAAAGGAGGTGTGTAGATTGAGTAAAGCTAGAACTGCATACGAAGCATCTAATCGCGTTATGGAGCCGGGCCCGCTATCAGAAGCAAATCCATCTGGTACGTGGAAAGACTTTCTGACACTTACGAAATTAGGCATTGTATTTGATAATTTAATTACAGCTTTCACTGGCTTATGGGTTGCATCAGTTGCTGCAGGATTTGATCTATTCGCTAATCCAATGGTACTCATTCTCACGATGTTGGGAACAGCTTTTGTTGTTGCCGGGGGAACATCTTTGAATAACTACATTGACCGTGATATTGATCAAGTGATGGCGAGAACGAATACGCGACCATCAGTTACAGGTAAAATTCCTGCTAACCAGGTGTTATTTGTAGGTCTTGGCTTAGCCATTGTTGGTACAATAATGCTATTGATTGTTGAACCAATGGCTGCGTTACTGGGTCTTTTAGGACTTGTTATATACGTTGTGTTATATACAATGTGGACAAAGCGTACAACTTCTTTAAATACAGTTGTCGGGTCATTTTCAGGTGCACTTCCGCCGCTTATTGGCTGGGCTGCAATTGATCCTAACTTAAGCCCTGTAGCATGGGGAATGTTTTTAATCATGTTTATCTGGCAGCCTCCACACTTCTTAGCACTCGCTATGAAGCGTGTAGATGATTATCGTGACGCTGGAATTCCAATGCTACCTGTTGTAGCCGGTTTTCCAATGACGAAGCGCCAAATCGTTTTATATACGGCTGCTTTAGTACCAGTGTCACTATTGCTATACAGCTTTGGACCAGTGTACATCACTGTCGCAGCTATCCTTGGTTTTGGATGGCTAGCGATTGGAATTGCAGGATTTTTCATGAAAGATGATATTAAGTGGGCGAGAATTATGTTTGTTTATTCGCTTAACTATATTACAATCCTGTTTATTGTTATGATTGCAGTAAATATTAATCCTTAAGGGATGATTAATGTATGGTCAGACAAGGTGGGTAGGGATGCCCTCCTTGTCTTCCTATAACTCAATTTTGAGTAAAAGCTACTAAAGAAAGTGAGGTTTAAGGTGCAAATGAAACGTTGGAAAAATGTTTGGCGTTTTTTACCACTGCTATCGGTAATTGCGTTAACGCTTACGGGTTGCGGTAACGAACAACTAACAGCTATGCTCCCTAAGGGAGAAGGGGCTGAAATGCAATTTAATCTCATGATGTTAAGCCTTTACATCATGATCGGGGTTTTCGTTGTAGTAGCACTCATTTATACAGTTGTGCTTGTTCGTTTTAGACGACGTGGTGAAAGCGACAATGAAATTCCAGAACAAACGGAAGGTAATGTCGTTCTTGAGATACTATGGACTGTTGTTCCTATTATCCTTCTTTTGATCCTTGCCGTTCCGACAGTAATGACTACGTTTGCATTAGATGAGGGCACTGAAAAAGTACCTGAAGGTGCAACCGTTGTCAAAGTAACAGCTCATCAGTATTGGTGGGAATTTGAGTATCCTGATCTTGAAGTGAAGACTTCTCAAGATTTACACATTCCAACAGGAGAAAGAGTTTATTTTGAACTCGTTTCCAAAGATGTCACACACTCTTTTTGGGTTCCGACTCTAGGTGGAAAAATGGATACGAATACAGCTACAGAGAATAAAATGTGGCTAAATGCTCAGGAACCAGGTACATATTATGGGAAGTGTGCTGAGCTGTGTGGACCATCACACGCTTTGATGGACTTTAAAGTAATTGCTCAAGAAAAAGAAGATTTTGAAGCATGGGCAGAAAACATGAAAGAAGCCGGTTCACAGGCAGCTTCTGATCAAGCAGCTCAAGGGGAAGAAATCTTCGCAAACAGCTGTATCGGCTGTCACGCCGTTGGCAGTGAAGGCGGTAACACAGGTCCGAACTTAACAAACTTTGGTGACCGTGAGAAAGTAGCGGGCGTTCTCGAACATACAGATGAGAACATTAAGGGCTGGATTAGCGATCCGTCGGAATACAAACCTGGTAATAACATGCCTGCGTTTGGAGATCAGCTAAATGATGAGGAGCTTGATGCTTTAGTTGTTTACTTGCAAGGACTAAAAGTTGAAGAATAGTCATCGGAAATAAGGAGGTTTAATACGTGTCAGCACATGCTTATAAAAAGAAAAATCCTGTATGGGATTGGCTTACTACCGTTGACCATAAGAAGATCGGGATTCTCTATCTCGCTTCCGGTGCTTTCTTCTTTCTACTCGGTGGTTTAGAAGCAATCTTACTGCGGGTGCAGTTGCTTTATCCAGAATTTGATTTTGTGGGAGCTGAAACATTTAACCAGCTGCTTACGATGCACGGGACGACAATGATCTTCCTGGCAGCCATGCCACTAATATTTGGGTTTATGAATGCGATCATTCCGCTTCAAATTGGAGCGCGAGATGTAGCTTTCCCATTCGTTAACTCATTAGGCTTTTGGTTATTTACAGCGGGTGGTATTCTACTGAACCTTGGTTGGTTCATGGGCGGAGCACCGGATGCTGGTTGGACCGGTTATGCACCACTATCAACAACAAGTCCAGGGAACGGAGTCGATTTTTACGTTCTAGGGCTTCAGATCTCAGGTATCGGAACGTTAATCGGGGGAATTAACTTCCTAGTTACCATCATAAACATGCGGGCACCGGGTATGACATTTATGCGTATGCCGTTGTTCACATGGTCTAGTTTTATTACTTCTGGTCTTATTCTTTTTGCCTTCCCTGCTCTAACAATTGGTCTAGCGTTACTCATGTTTGACCGTTTGTTCGGATCGCAGTTTTTCGCAGCTGAAGCGGGAGGTAACCCGATTATTTATGAACATCTATTCTGGATCTTCGGGCACCCGGAAGTTTACATTCTCGTTCTACCTGCATTTGGTATGTTCTCTGAAATCATTGCAACATTCGCAAGAAAGCGTCTGTTTGGTTATTCAGCAATGGTTTTCGCGACAGCTCTTATTGGTTTCTTAGGTTTTATGGTATGGGTTCACCATATGTTTACGGTGGGACTAGGACCAATTGCTAACTCTATTTTTGCTGTTGCAACAATGTTAATCGCAGTTCCGACTGGGGTTAAGATCTTTAACTGGCTCTTTACAATGTGGGGAGGAAAAGTGAGCTTCCCAACAGCAAACTTATTTGCAGTAGGATTTATTCCTTCTTTCGTACTTGGTGGTATGACAGGGGTAATGCTAAGCGTTCCACCTGCTGACTATCAGTACCACGATAGCTACTTCGTTGTAGCTCACTTCCACTATGTAATTGTTGGTGGGGTAGTGTTCGGTCTATTTGCCGGTATGTACTACTGGTGGCCGAAGATTTTTGGAACAGTATTGAACGAATTTCTTGGAAAGCTTCATTTCTGGTTATTCTTTATCGGTTTCCATTTAACGTTCTTCCCGATGCACTTCCTCGGACTTATGGGAATGCCGCGTCGAGTTTATACGTATCTTTCTGGTCAAAGCCTTGATGAAGCGAACTTCGCAGCAACGATGGGTGCTTTCTTAATGGGACTTGCAACCATTATTATGGTTTGGAACATTATCCAAACTTCTGTTAAAGGTAAAAAAGCTGGAAACGACCCTTGGGACGGGCGTACTCTTGAGTGGGCGATTTCATCACCAGCTCCAGAATATAACTTTGCCCAAACACCGCTAGTACGCGGTCTTGATGCTTGGTGGTTAGAAAAACGAGCAGGTAATAAAGCTATGGTTGCCGCGGAACCTTTAGATGATATCCATATGCCGGATTCTTCTATTCTTCCACTTGTTCTTTCTCTTGGATTGTTTATTGCGGCTCTTGCAGCGATCTACTCAAATTGGATAATTGCCATTGGTGGTCTTGTGGTCACGGTATTAGCGATGATTTTACGCTCTGTTATTGATTATCATGGCTATCATATTCATAAAGAAGATCTGCCTGCTGAAGGGAGGGAAGGCAAATGAAATCGAACGAAACAATGACTAAATTGCCTGCCAATCCAGAACGGGCTACGTTAGATGGTAAAAACAAATTTCTTGGTTTCTGGTTCTTCCTTGGAGGCGAAACCGTGCTTTTCGCCTCGCTTTTTGGGGTATACTTAGGACTAAGGAATGCCACAAATGGTGGAGTATCAGCAAACGAACTGTTTGAGCTTCCACTAGTCTTTATTGCAACTATGCTTTTATTAACAAGTAGTTTAACGTCTGTATTTGCAACAATGGCTCTTAAGACTAATCATTTTAAGCGAATGATTGGATGGTTTGTTGTTACAGGACTTCTTGGGCTTGCTTTCCTAGGTCTTGAAATTTATGAGTTTAATCATTATGTACATGAATATGGTCATACCATTAAAAGTAGTGCATGGGGATCTGCTTTCTACACACTTGTAGGTACTCACGGAGCTCACGTATTAGTGGGGATTTCCTGGATTACGATTCTTATTATTCGTAATTTAAGAAGAGGAATGGACCTGTATACAGCACCGAAGTTTTATCTCTTTGCTCTTTACTGGCACTTTATTGATGTTGTGTGGATCTTCATCTTTACAGTTGTTTACCTAATGGGAAAGGTGGGTTAATTTTATGGCACATCATGAAGGTCACGATACTCTGTCAGAGCACGATCAAAGTCATCTCGACATTCATCACGAGATTGCTCATGAGAAGGAATTTAAGCAACAACTTGTTTCCTTTGCCATGATGATCTTCCTGACGATGATTGCGTTCGTAGCAGTAGCTAGCGATGCGATATCTGATGCTTTTACAGTTGTTTTTATCATGATCCTAGCTGGTATCCAACTCGTATTTCAGCTATACATGTTCATGCATTTAAGCCACAAAGGACATCAGTATCCTGCATGGGGAATATTCTTTGGAGTATTCGTAGCTGGCACGTGTGTTGTCGCCCTAATGGGTATGATTTGGTAAATTGATCCAAAAGAAGCTGTTTCCATATGGAAACAGCTTCTTTTTTATTTTTACGTAAACTCAAACAAAAAAAGAGCAGCCTATAAGCTGCACTTTTCGTTAAACTTTGAAATTAATTTTTATTAGCCCGGCTTCTCTTGCAGAGTTAAAGGCAATGAGAAGGATTGGCCCGATGATGAAGCCCATAATACCGAGAAGTTTCAAACCAATGTACATGGATATTAACGTAGATAACGGAGATAGTCCGATATGTCGTCCCATTACTTTTGGTTCTACTGTTCGACGAATGACTAGAAGCACAACCGCTAGAATCGCCATTTGACTTCCAGTGGCGATATCGCCAGTTATTAAATAATAAATCGCCCAGGGCCCGAGTATAACGATCGAACCAATAATCGGTATAAAATCAATGACCCAAATGATAAACGCCATTAGAAGGGCAACCTTCGGCGTAATGAATAATAGTCCAATTAAACTAACAAAGAAAATGATAATGCTGACAAGAAACTGAGCTTTAAAAAAACCAAAAATGACGTAGGAAAGGCGCCCGGTCATAAATTGAACTTTTTCTGCCGTTTGTTGTGATAAGTAAGAATAAGATTGCTTCTTCAGTCTTGGAAGATCCATCAAGAATAAGAAGAGGGCAATTAAGTATACAACAATGCTAACTAAATAATTTGGAATTCCTGTGACAATGATGGTAATGATTTTTAAGTAATCAATGCTACTGATGGTATCCTTTGTATTTTCAAGAAATCGATCAACCTGATTGGTGAATTCTTGAACAAACTCAGGAGGAAAACTTTTGGATACGGCCTCCATGTTGGATTCCATACTATCCCACATCTTGGTGATGTTTTGTATGTACAGAGGAGAGTTCTCGACTAGCGCTATTCCTTCAGTTATCACTTTTGTAATAAGGAAGTAGCCTAGTAACGAAATGAAAATAACAAATAGCGTAAAGACAATAATCACTGGAAAGTACCGCTTAAGTTTCGTATTCTTCTGAATCAGTTTAACAGCTGGATCAAGGACTAGAGCACTGAAAAACGCGAGAATAAGAGGAATGGAGACCGGTAAGATCCAGAAAGCAAGCACTGCTAAAATCGCAATGACAAGTAAAGTTAATATAAATCGCTTTGTGAGGAACTTTGGCAATCTTGTTCTCCTTTCTAAGTCAAACCATCTTCTTATATTATAGTACGGACGATTACGCTTTACCAGTAGAGAGAAATGAATTATTAGACGAATAATTCATTTTGAGCTATTCATATAATATTAAGAGTGTATGCAAGAGGGGGGAAGGATCATCATGAGAAAATCATTCCATCAAGGAAGCCTAACCATCTCAGAGAGCGTCATTGATTTTATTTTAGAAGTAGCGATTAATGAAACGCCGGGCGTAAAATTTATTGAAGCGCCCGTTAAAAAGACATTGAGAAAGATGGTTGGGAAAGGGAAGAAGGCTTCTTTCCAATATGATAGTTACCAGGAAGACGCGGGTTTATCACTTAAAGTAGAAGTGGCAATTGGTTTTGGAGAAATCATTCCCTATACATGCTTTGTTCTGCAAGAAAGAATTAAAAATGATATAGAAAAAATGACGGGGCTACACGTGGAAGAAGTGAATGTGCTTGTGTCAGCCTTATCTATTACAGACGAGTACCTTAATGAATAAATCCATATAGAAAAGCCTCTTTAAACAAAGAGGCTTTTCTGATTACTTTGAAATGAACATTTGTGTCCAGTAATGACCGTATGAACCACCTGGGACGTATCCGACGCCAATCTGTGTGTAACCAGAACTTAAAATGTTTTTTCGGTGTCCTTCGCTATTCATCCACGCTTGAACGACTTCTTCAGGTGTTGCTTGTCCTGCGGCAATGTTTTCTCCGGCACTTCGATAGGAAACGCCAAAATTCTCTAACATTGAGAAGGGAGAACCGTACGTAGGTGACTGATGAGAAAAATAATTTTTATTTCTCATATCTGCTGATTTGTATCTGGCTACTCTAGCCACTTCCCAATTCCACGTTAATGGCGACAGCCCGTTTTTCGCACGCTCTGCATTTGTTAAATCCATCACTTGTTGTCCCACGTCTTTAGACTTTTGGATCGAGGGATTTGCTGTAGGTACGTTAACATGATCACCCGGATAAATAAGATCTGGATTATCGAATTGAGGATTTGCACTGATTATCTCAGTAAGTCCGATTTTATAGCGCTTGGAAATTTTCCACAGCGTGTCACCGGATCTTACTGTGTATGTACTCTGAGCGTGGGCATTAGTTGGTGCTAATAGTGAAGTTATGAGAAGAAAGACCATTAAAAATGATACTGATTTTCTCATGAAATCATCTCCTTTCTAGCGTAGTTTCACCAGAAGCGACCGATTTCACTCAGATTATTATTATTTCTTTTGAAGTCATGTAATTTCTTTTCGATTGGACAGGATAATAATGTATGGATTATCCATGTGAAAACGAAGTAAACATTGCAACCACACTGCCCCTTATACTATTATTAAAGAGTGGACATGTTGTGAATTACAAAGGAGGCAAATGAATTATGAAATTTGACAAGACTGGTCTGGAATCTACGATCGTTCAATTTTCCATTCTAGATCATATTATGCATGAAAACGGTTTAGTTCTTGCTGGTCAATGGGATTATGAACGAGTTACATACGATTATAAATTTGAGGATATGACAAATGGTGACGTTTACTATCTTCGAGTTCCTGGTGTAGCTATCGAGGGAATGGTTGAATCTTCTTATGCAGTGATCAAGCTTGGTAAGCCATACTTAGGAAAACATTATTATCCTCACGGTGTGGAATATGACGAGGAATTTCCTGATACGATCATTAACACATGTAACAAAAAGCTTGAAACCCTTCGTGATCAGCTGGGCTCGGCTCTTCAACGAAGCATGGTATCAGTTGGAGACATTGCTAAATATGTTACTCCGAGTAAGCCTTCTGATAGTGTTGCCGAAGCGGCTGCGACTATGAAGAATGAAAATGTCACGATTGTTCCCGTTTGTGATGGTGAAAATTTGGTTGGAATTGTGACAGATCGAGCAATTGCGGTTGGTGGTTTTGCTGATAATCAAGCTGGCATGACTAAAGTTGAGGAACTCCTCGAAAAGCCATCTATGACTTTGGCGCCAGATATGAAGCCTGAGCAGGCTGCAGAGTTAATGAATGCATCCCGCCTAACAGAGGTTATTGTAGTAGACGGTGATCGTTTTGTTGGAATCGTCTCTTACTTCCATCTAAAAGAAAAAATAAACGCTTAAACTAGAAGAGCCAGGTGCTCTTCTTTTTTTACTTTTAAGGTGGTTACTCTAAGCGTCCGAGAGGCTAACCGTTGCGGTGTACAACAGAGATAAGGCATAATAGATACAATGAAATGGAGGCGAACGAATCATGAAAAATATACTTCGCTTCACTTTGCTGATTGTTGTCATCGTGATCGGAATAGATGTTTATGACAAAATTGAGTGGAGTCATTTGGGACAGGAAGTTGAGCGCATCATTAATGAAGAAAAGTTTGTTCTCGAAGAAACTACGGAAAAGTCTCCACCCCAACAAGATGAAGTGAAAAAAGATGAGCCATTGCCAGAGCTTAAAGGACTGGAGAAATGGGTAGGGGAAGGACCAGAAACGATTGAATCTAATTTGGGGAAACCAGACAGAGTGGATCCCTCACCGTTTGGGTATGACTGGTGGATTTATGAGCAGTCTAATTCTGCCTATTTACAAGTTGGTATTGAAAATGAACAGGTGGTGACAATTTTCTTTATGGGAAATGTTGACGCTGGTGAACGATACCCAATGGGGGAGAAAGCGGCTGATATATTCAAAGAAGAGAAGCCTCTAAATGAAATCCCTGTTAAGGTAGATCAATATGATTATCGGTTTCAGCTCACTGAAGAAGAAAAACAGCTTAAGCCTTTAATTAAATTACATGAAGATTTATACGCACAGTATTATTTTGATAAGTTTAACGGAAGTTTACGTGCTGTTCGGATTGCTGAGCCGAGTGTACTAGTGAAGCAAAGACCTTATGCGGTTTCTTATCGTGGTGAACTGCTTGACACGGAGTCGCTATCACAGAGTGAATGGGATAAAGTCGAAGATGCGATGGAAAAACAAATTTTTTCAATGACAAACGTGTTAAGAATTTTATCTGACAAACAATCGTTAAGCTATAACAATGAAGTTTCAGAAGTTGCCTTTGGACATAGCAAGGATATGGGAGAGAATGATTACTTTTCGCATACTTCACCATC
The DNA here is from genome assembly GCF_030547345.1 of Anaerobacillus sp. 1_MG-2023. Taxonomy (NCBI): domain Bacteria; kingdom Bacillati; phylum Bacillota; class Bacilli; order Caryophanales; family Bacillaceae; genus Anaerobacillus; species Anaerobacillus sp. 1_MG-2023. Next base: position 10,575 of record NZ_JAUORD010000003.1, read on the forward strand.
TGAAGGGGAACTTTCCGATCGCTTAAAGAAGGGCGACGTTCTCTATAGCTATGCTGGAGAGAACATCGCTGCAAGATATCCAGATGCTGGAGCGGCGATGATTGGATGGTTAAACAGTAAAGGTCATCGTGAAGCTCTATTGAATGAAGAGTTCACTGAAATTGGTGTAGGGGTTTATCGTGAATATTACACACAGAATTTCATTAAACCTTTCTAGGAATAACCATGAAGTTTCCGGTTGCCGTGGCGATTAATTTCAGATCATCACGATAGACGTTAGCTTTCACAACCCATCTTTCGTCCCCTTTAAACACAACATGAGATTGGCACCTTAACTCATGACCATCCCCTTTCGCAAGAAAGTGAATATTCATTTCAGAAGTCACTGCTGCTTTGTCAGAAGGTAGTGATTGGTGAACAAGTGAGCCCATTGCAATATCAATTAATGAAGCGGTTATTCCACCGTGAACGATATGCAATGGGTTATGAACAAGTTCTTGATTCGGAATAATACTTTCATAAGTGTCTTCATCAAGTTTTTTACTCCTAATTCCCATGAACCCAGCTAGATAGGTTTTATAATGATCTTGCTGTTTTTTTAGAACACCCTCAAGTAGGAAGCGAAGGGAGTGTTTTTCTTGCTCATTTGCTTCATCTAAAATTTGTGAAATTAACGTATGTATTGATTCATTCTCCATATAATCTACCTTCCTTTTCCAGTGTGCGATTATTTTTAGTTTACCAGTAATGGTCGAATACACCAATAAATAGGCGCACAATTGTTAAAAGTCTAATTATGATGTAGTAAGACCATTTTGGTTTGTATGGAAATGGAGGTGGCGAATTTGCCTGAAGCAAAAGAAAAAGGAACTCAAAAAGTTCAGGAATTTAAGACATTCGTCAAAGCTCATCCTCATGTGCTAAAAAAGGTGAAGCGAAAGGAAAAAACGCTTCAAGAGCTATTTGAGGAATGGATGCTTTTTGGTGAGGACGATGCTAGCTGGTATGAAGAAGAAATGGATGAAGATCTGGAAGAAGTCTCAGAAGAGAAAAGTATTGGTGGCATGTTATCGGCCCTTAAACAAATGAATTTTGAAGAAGTTCAAAAAGGTATCGAACAATTTAGTGGAGCTGTTTATTCTATTCAAGAAGTTTTATCACAATTTCGTTCGAAACCAAAACCACAATCTCCTTATTCTCAATCACACTCCCCGTTTCCCTTTCGACATGATTAGGAGGAGATCACATGCGTGAAGAAGTACAGGAGTTTCTCGCTAACCGGCAGGATCTGGTGCTATTTCTACGTAATCAGCCTAGCTGGTATCGGCGTTTAAGTAGAGAACCGTTCGCACTAAAAGAATTTGAGGAAGCCTCCAAAACATTTTATGGTCAGACTTTCCCACAACGGGTTGATCGCTTTCAAAATCAATTAAATATGGTGAATATGATGCTAGCATTAGTGACCCAATTAAAAAATTAGGGTCTTTTTTTATGGTTGCGTAGGCTGGTTTTCTCTATTGATCTAATCATATCTTCTTATTTTTTATTATTCTTGGGGCACACTTATGTTTAAAGGGGTGTGATTGAAGATGTTGTTGAAGCGCGGTAAAAGACAGTTAATGATCATTCTGTTGATGATTGGCTGTTGTGTTCCAGTGGTTGGATTTAGTCAGGCTTTACAGGATAACGTCGCAGCTAAAGAAAACACCGAGCCTGTTGTCGTTAATCACAGAGTGAAAGATCATAACGTCTTTATTGAATGCTTAATTCCTAATTTTTCATTCGATAAAGAAAATACAGAAAAAGAGTACCATGGACATCTGAATGTATATCTTGACGGTGTGAAGCATCAAACTGTAGAAAGTGCAGCTTTTGTTATTCGAAATTTACCCGAAGGCAAGCATACGATTCGTTTAGATATTATGAGGGAAGATGGAGGAAGGTATTTATCTTTGAAAGAAATGAAAGTGGAAATAAAATAAGCCTCTTTTCAGGAGGCTTATATTTAGGAGATTTGCTTGAAAGGTGTTGTCGGCGGTACGATAGGTGGAAACTGCTCCTGTAAATAATGAAATATCAAGTTCTCTACATGGATACCCTGTTGAACAAGCGCTTGATTTCCAAACAAACAATTGAATTCAAGAAAGTAGTACTTTCCGTTTGCATACACAACGTCAAATCCTGCGTGGTTAATTCCGAGAGCTTTGGCTGTTCGATCAACGAGCTCGAGTGCTTCGTCAGGAATTTGATGGAAAGACAGCTTTCCTCCCTGTGCCACGTTATTAAGAAATGACTCTCCTCCAACACGCCAATAGGCCGATACAACTGTATTACCTACATAAACAACACGGAGGTCTTTTTCTATTGGTAAATATTCTTGCACATAGAGAACGTCGTTACGCTCTGCATAAGTTAGAAATTCTTCTTCGGTACGGATAAGGAACACGCCATTTCCCATAGAACTGCGTACTTCCTTTGCAACGAAAGGGAAGGGGAATGTATTTAAAATACGTTCAATTGTGTCTTTGGAACGACCTGCTATTTCGGTGTAAGGCATTAGATCTGGTGAAAGTGACCAAAATGCTCTTGTCATTTCCACTTTATCAAATCCCAGTTGAATGGATTGGATGGATGGAAAGATATTTTTGTTTAGACCATAAACAAGAGAATTAACCTGCCATTTTTCTGGAAATAAAAGCACATCGGCTCTTCTAATTTCATCAATTTCTTTGAACATATGATCGGGTTTAACATAAGAAATACCTGACATGCCTAGCGTACGAAACGGATTGAACGTAATAAGTTTCACAGTTTTCTTTTTCTTCCTCTCTAAAATAACCATGCTAGCTTATATTGTTGAACTCTCGATTATTGGCATTTTTGAGTGCGAATAAATATTCTCGAACCGTTAAAAAAGGCCGTAGATACGCCAATAATGAAGGGACCCACAATCTAACATAGCTAAAATGAAAACACATAAATCTAGAAAATTATAGAGCTTACACCAAAAAAAGTCAATAACCAAATCGTGGATATTCACTTTACTAATATAGTAGAGGACTGGTCAGGAGGTTCCATGAAGTGGTAAGATAAATGTGGAGGTGTACGTATGATTGCTACTCTAGATAGTGTAATGATTTTAGACCAGGCCGAAGAGCTTGGATTTTTGATAAAAGATTCAGAAGTAGCTCATGAATATCATGAGGCAAAGAAGCAATTATCAAAGAATAGGGAAGCGCAGCGTTTGATTAAGCGTTTCACAGAAATGAAGGAACTTTATGATGAGGTTCAACGTTTCGGGCGTTATCATCCGGACTTTATGACGATTACTGTGAAAGTACGTGAAGCGAAGAGAGACATGGATCTTCACGAAGCGGTAGCGGCATTTAAGCAAGCGGAAACGGAACTCGAAGGCCTTCTAGTAGAGGTTTGTTCTCTATTAGCTGGTGAAGTGTCTCCTTCAATCAAAGTTCCATCTGGAAATCCTTTCTTTGATAATCAATCATGTGGGGGAGGCTGCGGCTCAGGCGGCAGCTGTGGATGTGGATAACCAGAGCTTTTGCTCTGGTTTTTCAATTTCGGTAACGTATACAGTCAGGACATAAGTTTCCGCAGCAAAACATCTTTTCTTGTGGTACGAGAAAGCGCACTCGATAAACAAGAAGATTTCTTTCTTCTCGAACGAATGAATATTCCATTCTCAATTGCTTCCCTCTCATGCATTTTGCCGCCTCTAATTTAATCAAGGTTTCAATCTCAGCTTTTATGATATCCGAATTTACTGTAAGATAAAGAAAGGGAATACCTGTGATTGTTTTTTTTGAAACAGACTTTACGGTATTTGACGTGGCTAGTTGATTTAGAAATGGACTCCAAATTTCATCAAGGTTCATTGAAGAGCATCCTTTCATAAACGCAGTCTACTGTTATCCTAACTGAATCATAATAAAATGACCATCACTCTGTTCATCGAACGAGTAGATTTCATAAGTAAAGGGGAAGCGCGTCATGTTTGTAGAACGAGTTGGCCTGGCAGTCTATATTCAGTCATTGAAGCATGCCAAGCAGTTAAGAAGGTTTGGAAATGTTCACTACGTTTCCTCAAAACAAAAGTATGTCGTGATTTATATTAATCTCGATCAATTGGAAACAACGAAAGAGCGCTTGAACTCTCTCCATTTTGTGAAGCGAGTGGAGCCATCCAAACGTCCAGAAGTGCAGACGGAATATCAAAATGCAAAGCCTGATAAAGCAAAACAATATGATTACAAGATGGGACTTTAAAAAGCCAATCCTAAAGGATGGCTTTTTTATTTTGCCTCATCACAGCGCGATCTTTCACTTGGAAGAGTCAAAAACCAAGCAACGGCACATAAGCCTTAAGAAATCTCTGTTGTTCATCCTGCGCTTTATGGAAAACCTCTTCTTTACCGGACCCTCATCCTAATGAAGAAAATCTAGTTTTAAAGGTTGATTATTTCGAAGCCCGAAGGATATAATGGTCGGATTAAAGGAAGTGACAAAATGGATAATTGGAAACGTAATGTCTGGATTTTGTTTGCTAGTCAATTTTTAGTTCTTGGTGCTATGACAATGATTATGCCGTTTCTACCTTTGTACGTTCAGGAACTTGGTGTAGAAGGAGAAAGTCAAATTAGTCTTTGGTCAGGTGTTATTTTTGGTGCGAATTTTTTAACGGCCTTTTTATTTTCACCATTCTGGGGACGTATGGCAGATCGACATGGACGGAAACTTATGCTACTTCGTTCAGGCTTCGGTATGGCTGTCGTGATTATTTTAACCGGATTTGCCACAGGTCCCTGGTCTTTACTTGGCTTACGTTTGTTAAATGGAGTTGTTTCAGGATTTATACCTGCCGCTATTGCACTAGTAGCGACAAACACGCCGAAGGAACACGTCGGATACGCGCTCGGCACTTTAAATTCTGGAGCTGTAGCTGGTGCTATTTGTGGTCCATTATTTGGTGGATTAATGGCTGAAACGCTAGGATTTCGAATGATCTTTAATATTACGGGTGTTGTGATATTGCTGGCGGCATTCGTTGTGTTGTTTCTTGTTAAAGAAGAGACAAAACCAGAACCATCAGCGAAAAAGGAAAAGAGTAATGCGATTAAAGATTTCAAGAAAGTAACTGTTCATTCACCGATGCTATCGTTAATGTTAGTAGGTTTTCTCGTGCAGTTTGCGCTTCTTGGAATGAATCCACTTATTCCACTCTTTGTACAACAGCTTACTTCAGGGGGGAATGTGGCTTTATTTGCAGGGATCGCTGCTTCTGTTATGGGTATTGCCAATATGTTAGCTTCTCCTAAACTCGGAAAAGTGGGAGATCGAAAGGGTTCACACCATGTTCTTTATTATTCATTAATAGGAGCGGCGATTTTCTCTATTCCGCAGGCCTTTGTTCAGGAGCTGTGGCAATTAATAGCTTTGCGCTTTTTGTTAGGGTTGTGTATTGGAGGATTACTGCCTTCCGTAAATTCACTAGTGAAAACACTGTCACCTGTCGGAATGGAAAGTAGAACATATAGCTTTTCTAATAGTGCCGTCTATTTGGGGAATTTGCTTGGACCAGTAACTGGAGGAGCGATTGTAGCGGTTATTGGGACAAGAGGTCTCTTTTTATTTGCAGGTATTATATTATTGATAAGTGTGGCCTATGTGAAAAGAAGAGTACTTCCAATTCTTGATCGGAAACGAGCGATATATGAAGCCAAAGAAATAACATCTTAACGTACAAAAGCAGGGGTCATTGGCCCCTGCTTTTGTTAATGAAATTATTGAAGTGGGGGAATCAGGTTATTTAAACGAAGAATACCGATGATGTAATTAAAGTATAGATCCTTCTCATTAAACTCACTTGAAGGCTTAATTTCCATTGGTATGATCGAAACGTCCAATTCCTTGCTTAGGTCTTCGAAGAGCTTTAAACGTTGCACAGAAGGCTCTTTAGAAGGAATTCCTTCTAAAGATATGTACAATGGCTGAAGGTTACCTTCTCCGGCAGGTTTTAAAACGACGACAGGCGATACGACTTGGCGGTCATTTTTGAGTGTTTTTAGTAATAACAAACGGTGAACACGATGGGAATTGGTTCTTGCAAGTTCAACTAATTCATAAATATCAGAATAGCCTTCTCCTAGTTCAATAAAGCGTTGAATCATAATGTTGTTCTCCTTTCAGTCACTTCAGAAATCCATTCATAATGTAGCATGAATTCATTATGATGGAAAGGATAAAGCGTTTGCATTAGAATGATAAGAAAGGAGGTTAACTCTATGGTCTCGATTCTGCTTCTAGTTATTTTAGTAGGGGGCTTGCTCTATTTATACTGGAAAGGACGAAATGCTAGAGAGGAAACCATCGATAAAAAATTGATTCAAGGGCTTATTATTGCGGATATCTTAGCAGCTCTAGTTTTACACGGTGTTATTACAGCTGCAGAGGCTGAAATGCTTTCTGATCAATCACTATCTGACGTTGAAGATTATTTGTTTAGTCACACTGGCATTAATGAAGGAACTTTTGGGGATTGGATTCAGCATGATTGGGATGGCATTCAGGCGATCGATATGCCACTTGATTTAGACCCTGGATAAGAAAGAACTTTCTTTTTAGCTGATCGAGCAAAAGAGAGCAAATATCACTTCACAAAAAACCCCGCAGGAAATCCTGCGGGTGCCTTAAGCTGTGAAGCCAAGGCAAATGGGAGAGGAGAAACCGGAGGAAGAACTTATGGGGAAACGTAAGTCTTTCTCCGCGGTTGGCAGCACCATTTCGTATGAACGATGCTACTACGTTTAGTATCACCATCGCCTTTTCGTTTATACATTGATTTTAGCTTTCCCTTTTTTTGTGGTAGGATAAGTAGGAATATGGAAAGGATAAGGTTGTGAGAGAGATGCGTATAATTGCAGGAGATTGTAAAGGAAGGCATATTAAACCTGTTCCAGGAACCTCTACAAGACCAACGACAGATAAAGTAAGAGAGTCGATTTTTAATATGATTGGCCCTTTTTTTGATGGCGGAATGGCGCTTGATTTATATGGAGGCAGTGGGGCGCTAGGAATTGAAGCGTTAAGCCGTGGGATTGAGAAATGTGTGTTTGTTGATCGCGAGAATAAAGCCATTGAAACGATCAAGTGGAACCTAGAACAAACGAAGTTTACGGAATCCGCGGAAGTTTTTCGAAATGATTCAAAACGAGCGTTAAAAGCACTTCAAAAACGAGAAGTAGCTTTTTCACTTGTTCTTTTGGATCCTCCTTATCATAAAGAGCAAATTCTTCATGATCTTGAAAAGCTGACAGCGTATGATTTGTTAGAGGAAAATGCAACAATCGTTGTCGAGCACAAGAAAGAAGTGACATTACCAGAAGAATTTGCGGGTTTACGGATGATTCGTGAGGAAACGTATAGTGGTAAAACGACGATTTCAATTTATACATATGAACAGTCGGGTGTTGAGAAGGAGGAATAGTCATGGGAAAAATTGCAGTTTGTCCAGGCAGTTTTGACCCGGTGACATTTGGTCATCTGGATATTATTAAACGAGGCGCAAGAGTTTTTGACAACATTAAGATTGTTGTTCTAAATAATCAAAGCAAATCAACGCTGTTCTCAGTAGAAGAACGGGTCGAGCTATTGAAAGAAGCGACGAAAGACATTCCAAATGTAACAGTAGATTCCCATAACGGGCTATTAATCGAATATGCGAAACGCGTAGGAGCATCAACGATTTTACGCGGGCTGCGTGCCGTTTCAGATTTTGAATATGAAATGAAAATTGCTTCAATCAATCGCAAGCTTGAAGATGAAATTGAAACTTTCTTTATGATGACAAACAATCAATATTCATTCTTAAGCTCAAGTATTGTGAAAGAGGTAGCAAAATACCACGCCCCTGTATCAGACCTTGTTCCAGAGATTGTTGAAAATGCCCTCAGAGAAAAGTATGGAGAATCCCCGTTAGGCTAACGGGGGTCTTTTTTCTACTTAAACCCCTTTCGCTTCGTTTGCTTAAATTGCTGTGTGCATAACACGATGAACGTTAGTAGGAAGAATAGTGTAATCCAGGGACCTGTTTGCTCAAGAAATGAGTAAACTGATTCAATAATGGACGGTGTATCTTCTCGATTCAAAACAGGAAGCGATCCATTTCCCGAAGATAAATAGTTTAAATAGAGTGGTTTCCAGATGACGAGCGTTAGGAAAGCCGCGAAGAAGCCATGAAGTAATCTGGCGAAAAAAAAGGGCTTAAATCGAATATCGGTATCTGCCAAAATACTTGCGACCTGTGCTTGTACGGAAAGACCGTTAAAAGCAAGAATGAAGCTCGTAATCATAGCCTGCGCAACTAGAGTAGCTGAACTTTCACTTGCGAGCTGGCTACCTAGTGTGATTTCAAACATTCCGGAAAGCAGAGGAACATCAAGCTCTGGTGGAAGCTGAAGGAGAATCAGGATAGACCTAAGTGCTCCAGCAAGTAATGGTGCAAGACCAATGACAGAAAGCAGTTCATTTAATACTGAGAATAGAATGATAAACCCACCAACCATTAATAATGTTTTGATAGAAGAATGAACAGCATCACCCATCATTTTGCCGAATGGACGCTTGTCATTCATTCGGGTGTCATGAAGTGCAGTGAAAGCTAAACTAAGTCTCGACTGATGTGATCGTATGGTAACAGTGGGATGGTGATCTTCCGGGTGATGAAAACGCATGACTAGTCCAACCATGATATTCCCGCCATAGTGAGCGGCAGCAAGAATAACGCCAAGTGCAGGATTATGGAAAAATCCAACCCCAACAGCAGCAAAGATAAAGAGCGGATTCGAACAGTTCGTAAATGAAACGAGTCGCTCGCCTTCGATGGCTGTAATGTCATTGTTTTGGCGAAGATGTGCTGTGTATTTCGCTCCTGCAGGAAATCCAGAGGCAACTCCCATAGCAAAAACAAAAGCACCTGATCCTGGTACACGAAATAGTGGTCGCATCAAAGGTTCTAATAGAATCCCTATAAATCGCACAACCCCAATACCAATCAACAGTTCAGAAATAATAAAAAAGGGTAATAAAGAGGGGAATACAATATTCCACCACATTGATAAACCACTTTTGGAGGCATCTAGAGTGTGTTCTGGAAATAAAATAACGGCGAGAGCAACGATCGTAACTGACGTTGCAAGCAATAATGTTTTCACTACTTGAACGTTCACAAGTACATTCCTCCCACTATTTGATCGTCTTAAGTCAATTCAAATATGCATCAAACCTGTCCGATAATTAAAATATACGTATGTGAGGCACAATTAGACCATATGATTAAGCAGGTATAGACAGGGAGGCGTTCTCAATGAACCGTCCTAAAATCGGATTAGCTCTCGGTTCCGGAGGAGCGAGGGGATTCGCTCATTTAGGGGTGCTAAAAATACTTATTCAAGAAAAAATACCAATTGATTACATTGCAGGAAGCAGCATGGGCTCTTTAGTAGGGGCAATTTATGGTTCGGGACACGATGTCGATACGATGGAGAAAATGGCATCGCTTTTTCGACGAAAATATTATTTGGATTTTACAGTACCAAAGATGGGATTTATTGCAGGTAATAAAGTAAAGAGTTTAATTGAAACATTAACGCAGGGAAAGCAAATTGAGGATATGAATCCTCCACTTGCGATTGTGGCGACGGATATTATTAAAGGAGAGAAAGTAGTCTTTCGTTCTGGTCCTGTTGCACAGGCTGTTAGAGCCAGCATCGCTATTCCGGGAATTCTTGTCCCTGAAAAAATAGGTGATAGGCTTCTTGTTGATGGTGGTGTGATTGATCGTGTTCCTGTATCTGTAGCAAGAGAAATGGGGGCAGATCTTGTGATTGCTGTTGATGTTTCAAACGTAAAGAAAGAGCCTGATGTTACATCAATTATTGACGTGATTATGCAAAGTATTGATATTATGCAAAATGAAATGGTAAGGCTTCATGAAATTAATGCAGATGTCATGATTAAACCTGGCTTAGAATCATTTCAATCAAGAGCATTTACGAATGTGATGGATATTATTAAAATTGGAGAGGAAGAAGCCTACCGCCACCTTGATCAAATTCATCAGGCGGTGAAGGTGTGGAAGGAGAAAAATAAATGAACCGAGGCACAAAGAGATTCACCTATGTGTGGGCGATTATCATTGTATTGGTTGCTGCCGTTACATTCATTGATCTCCCATATTATGTAACGACACCGGGAGAAGCAAGAGTGTTAGATGAAGTAATCAATGTTGAAGGTGGCTCACAAGATGGTGGAGAGTTTATGCTCACGACTGTCCGAGTCGGAGAAGCAAACTTAGTTCAATATATATGGGCGCAATTTAATGAGTATCATGAATTGATCGCAGAAGACTTAATTAAGCGTGAAGGTGAATCGGACGATGAGTATCACCAAAGACAGCTTGATGTGATGGCTAATTCACAAACGAGTGCCACAATCGTTGCTTATGAAGCCGCAAAGAAAGAGATAAAAGTCACGAAAAATGGTGTCCTAGTAACGGGTATAATAGAAGGCATGCCGGCAGATGGGAAATTAGAACTGGGTGATTTGATTGTTGAGGTTGAAGGGAAAAGGATTGAGGAAACGGAACAGCTGCTTGATGAACTAGGGTCCTATGAGGAGTCAGATACGGTTAATATGACGATCAAAAGAGGCGATCAAGAAAAGCAGATAGAGCTAGGTTTCTCGAAATTCCCTGAAGCATATGGAACAGAAGATGATAAAGTTGGCGTTGGTATCACTGGTCCAGTAACAGCAACGTCAATTGAAACAGATCCCTCTATTAATATCAATACAGATGAAATTGGCGGACCATCAGCCGGGCTAATGTTCACGTTAGAAATTTACAATCAGTTAACCAAAGAAGATTGGACAAAAGGGTACGACATTGCCGGAACAGGTACGATTAATGAAAGTGGAGAGGTTGGACCTATCGGCGGGATTAAACAAAAAATCGTGGCAGCTGATGGATCTGGAGCTGAAATATTCTTCGCCCCAGTGGCTCACTCCAACTACGATGATGCTATGGAAGCGGCAGAAGATATCGATACAGATATGAAAATTGTCCCAGTCGAAACATTCCAGGATGCTATTGACTATTTAAAGCAATTAGACGTGAAGTAAAACGTGAGCGTTGGATACTTATAAAAATCACCCTGCCATAATAGCAGGGTGATTTTTTAATCGATCATAATTGGGACAGATTGATGCTCTTTCTGTAGAAACGCTTCTTGATGGAAACCTGAATAGCCGAGCGCATAAACTTGACTAGCGCGTCTCTCAACTGTAAGAAAAGGATGATCAAACTGGTTGATGTTCGATACAAGAGGAACGGGAAGAGAGTTTTTCTTTTCATTAAGGAATGATCTTCCAGCTTTCGTCATACCAAGAATTCGAACGTAAGGAGCATCCTTGTTCTCCAAAGCAGGCAACATATCATTTTTACTTGTTTGTGTTAGAATATGGAGCGCTAAGCGTTGGATTCTTGTCCATGTATACCGTTTCGTTTTCACGAGTTCCATGAAGGATTGAAACGTTTGGGCTTGCTTCGCCATTGTAGCTAGACGATTCTCAAGTCCTTCCTCCGCTTCATAAATGGAGGAAAGGTGAACATTACTAGAAGTAAGCAGCTTATAGCGAAGCAAATGATAAAGGTTATGCCATCCCTGAAAAGAATCATATGTCCGTTGGTAGTTTGTTAATTCAGAATAAGTTGGTTCTGGCACGTAAGCCTGAATTTGATCAAGAGAACTGCCTTTAAATAATTCTCGTCGAATGCCAGTCGCACTTGCTATTCTTTTATCAACGAAGTCTTGATCATGGTAGCCTGCCTTTGTACGAAGTATCGTTAATGGTTCGATGAGGGCATTCTGTGCCTGTATGGCTTTCACATAATGGTAGCCTAATATATTGTTGGGCTTTGAAAGGTCAAGAACGTGAGCGTGTCCTTCAAGGCTTTCAAAAGCTAGTGAAGAAGCTTTCGGATAGCTGTTACCTTGTCCCATATAATATTTAATGCGTTCGTTGTAGTCTCTCTCGTGCATTTCGATAAACGATGCAGTCTCTTGAAACTCTTCGATGTCTCCAGATTCACTTCCGAAACAAACGTAATCGACTCCGAGTGAATTTAAGATTGAGATAGCACCCTTCGCAAAAATTTCCGCTTTTTGGGTAGCATATACGTAAGGTAATTCTACTACAAGATCAATTCCGTTTTTTAAGGCCATTTGTGTTCGTGTCCATTTATCAACGAGTGCTGGTTCTCCTCGCTGAAGAAAAGATCCGCTCATGACTGCAACGATTACATCAGCGTTGGCCGCTTTTTTTGTTTCATTTAAATGATGCAAATGTCCATTGTGAAAAGGGTTATATTCCACAATAACTCCAGCAGATGTCATTCGGCTGCTCCTCTCTGTCCCTTGTATAAGGGACGTACATTTTTATTAGTTGAATTCAAGGTTTTTCCTCTGGTATGATAAACATTATACCAAGATTAACGATGAAACAACTGGTGTAAAGAAAAAATATTGACATTTACGTATTTTGTAGCTATAATACTTTTGTTGCCTTGAGGTGATATACAGATGAAATGGTCAATTGAGCAATTGAAGTCCTTTAAACTAAAAGGCCTTACAATTGACGAAGAAGTAAATGTAGAGGAACTGAAGGAACGTAATCCAGATATTCGTGAGATTACACCAGTTCATGTTACCGGAGAAACATCGTTTCACGGTAATAAGGTTACCTTTCATCTAACAGTGAAAGGCAAAATGGTTCTTCCATGTGCCAACACACTAGAGGATGTTGATTTTCCGTTCGTAATTCGCCCAATGGAGACATTTGTGCTTGAAGCAAACACAAGTGGCGTTGATTTTGAGGTGGAAGATGAAGAAATTCATCAAGTTTCGGGAAATACGGTTGACTTAGTTCCGTATATTAAGGAAAATATACTTTTGGAGATTCCGATTCGAGTTGTGAAATACAGCTCTGAATCTGATGAAATGCCAAAAAAATCCGGAAATGGATGGGAAGTCATTACGAAAGAACAACCGAAAGAAAAGGTTGATCCTCGTATGGCCGGTTTAGCTGATTTTTTCAACAAGGAAAATGAAGATAACTAAGCCTGACTTCCGTAAGATCAGTTAACTTTTTAAGGAGGTGGAAACAATGGCAGTACCAGCTAGAAGAACTTCTAAAACGCGTAAAAATAAGCGTCGTACTCATTATAAATTAGAAGTACCAGGAATGGTAAAATGCCCTAATTGCGGCGAATTCAAACTTTCTCACCGTGTTTGTAAAGAGTGTGGAAATTACAAAGGTGAAAACGTAGTAAGCAAGTAATGTTGAAAAGCAGAGAGATAAATCTCTCTGCTTTTTTTACGTTTTAATTATTCGATTATTTAAAAACATTTAACTACGAATAGTAAAAAGAATGAGCGCTCAATAATTTGAACTATATAAGGTGGGATGATGGATGACGAGTGTAAAAGTGGAGATTCGTAACGAAGCAGCAATTCTTACGATTAATCGCCCTGAGCAAAGAAATGCGATAAATTATGAGGTGATGGATCAGTTAATGGCGGCAATTGATAAGGCGGAATCTGATCCAAATGTAAAATACCTCGTTGTAACCGGAAGTGGAGATAAGGTATTTTGTAGCGGCGGGGATGTAAGGGCTTTCAAGGAACTTTACACTGAAGAGCAGGCATATACGATGCTTCGGAAAATGGGTGATGTGCTAGACCGCTTGTTTTTCTGTCAGAAACCAACTGTGGCTCTACTGAATGGTCATGCTGTTGGAGGTGGGCTTGAACTTGCTATTGCGTGTGACTTTCGGATAGCGAAAAAGAATATTCAAGTAGGTTTCATCCAGGGATCGATCGGGCTAACGACAGGCTGGGGCGGATCCACGTATGCTCTAACAAGAATGAATCATGGGGAAGCGATGAAAATGCTCATGAGTGCTGATCGCTATTCTGATCAAGAAGCCCTTGCAAATGGATGTCTTACATATGTAACCACACACGCTTCTTTTCAAGACGATGCTTACCAATACATAGAAAATCTGTTAAAGCGTTCTCCTTTGATCCTCTCTACTTATAAGTCTTACTGGTTAACTAGTCTAGATCAAAATCTGATTCGAGATAGAGTTGAGAAAGAAATAAGAAGCTGTGCGATTCTATGGGCGACCGAAGAGCACCATCATGCTGTGGCAACATTCTTGAATAAAAGTGGTAGGCGTTAACTCCATCGTATCCTATGCCTTAAAGTTAACATAATTAGCTATCATAGCTCTTTTTATAGACGTTTTAGCGATTGACTTAATCTGAAATTGACCCAATAGATAAGAAAATAGATTCTTTCATGAATAGAAGAGTCTACTACCTCTAGTAAATGCATAAGATGACTGTAAAACGGTTATTGGGGGGATTGCGCTTGGTACCAATTCGCCAGGATGCATGGTCAAAAGACGAAGATGTGTTGTTAGCCGAAGTCGTTTTACGTCATATAAGAGAATTCAGCACACAACTAGCTGCATTTGAGGAAGTAGGGAAAACACTTTCTCGAACGCCGGCTGCGTGCGGTTTCCGATGGAACTCCTTGATTCGAAAACAGTACGAAGCAGCGATAACATTAGCAAAGAAACAGCGTAAGGAACAGAAAAAGAACCAATCACAGTCGAAACGTGAATCGGTAGAAGAGGATCGAAGCATTGATTTAATTGACGAAGCGATCAGCTTATTAATCACATCCAAAACGCACCTTGCCGAATCAAATCAACATGAAGCTTCATTACAAGAAGCTATGGCTGAAAACCTGCAACTCAAACAGCATCTTCATCAACTAGAGAAAGAATATATGTCAGTACAGGAAGATTACCAATCTTTATTAGAGATCATGGAAAAAGCAAGAAAGATGGTTATTTTCCAAGAAGAAGATCAAGGGAATTTGCGATTTCAGATGGATGCTAATGGGAATTTAGAGAAAATAAAGAAATAGGAGCAGCCAGGGCTGCTCCTATTTCTTTATTATTCTTGTTCGGAAACGCCTTCTGGGTACCAAACATACGGATTTTCGCCTCGATCGCGATCAGGTTGATACGTAACGGCTTCAAACCCCATCTTCTCCCAGAATTCACCTGAACCTTGTCTCGCATTTGTTTTCACTGGAACATTAAATGTTTTTGCGAAATTAACAAGAGTCGAACCATAATCTCGATTATGATACTGCGGAAGCACTTCAAGCTTCCAGAGCTCCAGGTAATCCTGTGGTGGATCGAAGTAACGATCATATTTTCCATCGATTCGATAAAGGCTCATTCTAGCTACTAGTTTGTCAGCGTAGTAGATGCCATAGAATGGCGATTCACTATCATTTTCGATGATATTATCCTGAAGATCCTCCATCATGGATAGTTCCTGAATGCCGAACTCTTTAAATTTCTTAAACTCCTCAAGAGTTTTGTAATTGATTACAAGTGGACGAACTGTTAAGTCTACCATAGCGGCCCCCTCCGTCAAATGTGCTTATTTAATCTCTAAGATGAATAGAAGTATAAACTTCCTTCTCATTTATATTATAACCGAAAACACGAAACTTTTCCTCATTTCAAAAAACAAAGTATAAAAGGAATAATTTGAATATTTATTGAAACGTGAAGCGGAATTAATGATATGATAAATGTAAGGGTTTTCAAAAACCTGGTTCATGATTGTAATGAGAGGGGCGATAGTTTGAAAAAAATCCTAATTGCAAACCGTGGCGAAATTGCTGAACGAATCATTCGAACATGCAGCAGACTAGGAATAGAGACGGTTGCTGTTTATTCTAGCGCTGACAAAGATCTTCCATATGTAAACCAAGCAACAACGGCTCATCACATTGGAGATCCACCAGCAGCTAAATCCTACTTAAATCAGGATGAAATTCTTCGAATCGCGCAAGAAGAGAAGGTGGATGCAGTCCATCCCGGATATGGCTTCTTGTCTGAGAACGCCTCTTTTGTAAGAAAGATTGAAGAGAGAGGGATAACGTTTATCGGACCATCTGCTGATGTGGTTGAAGCAATGGGTGATAAAATCACCGCGAGAAAAACAATGCAAGAAGCAGGGGTACCGGTCGTTCCGGGCAGTGGTGAAATTGAGGATGTGACCGAAGCGATCGCATTTGCAAATGAAATCAACTACCCGATCATGTTAAAAGCAGCTGCAGGCGGAGGCGGGATTGGCATGCAGCGCTGTGAAAATGATCAAGAGTTAGAAAAAGCGTTCGCATCAAGTCAGAACCGTGCTAAAGCCTATTTTGGTAACGGGGCGATGTTCGTCGAAAAATTCATTGACGATGCGCGCCATATCGAAGTGCAAATTGTAGGAGACGACAATGACAATATCGTCCATCTGTTCGAAAGAGATTGCTCGATACAGAGGCGCAATCAGAAGGTGCTTGAAGAAACGCCATCACCTTTTTTGTCCGAAAAGACTCGTGTTCAAATAGGAGAAGCCGCTTTATTAGCTGCTAAGCATGTTCATTATACAAATGCTGGGACAGTAGAATTTGTGATGGATCAGAATGAAAACTTTTATTTTCTAGAAATGAACACCAGGTTACAAGTAGAGCATCCGATCACGGAAGAAACTGTTGGAGTAGATTTAGTTGAATGGCAGCTCCTTGTTGCACAAGGTAAAGACTTACCTTTGAAGCAAGAAGATATTGTGCCAACTGGTCATAGTATTGAATTTAGGCTATATGCAGAAGATCCAACATCGTTCATGCCATCACCTGGCAAAATTGAAACGCTAAAGTTTCCTGAAATAGAAGGGGTTCGGATTGATGCAGGCTACGAAAGTGGTTCAAGTGTTTCCCCGTTCTACGATCCGATGATTGCCAAAATTATTGTGTCAGGCGCTACTCGTAAAGAAGCAATCGACAAAGGAGAGGCTTTCTTTAAGGATTTCTCATTAACTGGGATCAAGCATAATGGTCCGTTGTTTACCCAATTACTAGCTGAGCGTCATTTTCAAGAGGGGAACTATTCGACGTCTTATTTAGCTCGTCATCTTATTAAAAAATAATCAATGAGAAAAGGAATGATGAAAATGCAAGAAATAAAAGCATCAATGGCTGGAACGGTATTAAACGTAATGGTAGGAGAAGGAGATTCAATTACAGCAGGTCAGGAGCTTGTGATGCTTGAATCGATGAAGATGGAAATTCCGATTGAAGGTGTAGAGGAAGGAACGGTCACAGAGGTGAAAGTAAGCGTTGGTGATTTTGTTAACGAAGGTGATGTTCTCGTTACCGTTAAGTAAGGAAGCTAGCTGAACGAGCGCTCGATCTAATCATAAACAAAGGAGGATTCAAAATGAATCATCTTGAAGAACTTTTAGCCACTAAAGCTACAGAAGTAGAAGGTGGTGGATCTGACAAATACCATCAAAAGCTAAAGGAATCGAATAAGCTTTTTGTGCGTGACCGACTTAAGCTTCTATTTGATAATGGTGAATATACGGAAGATGGTAAATTCGCGAACTATCATGCGAAAGATCTTCCTGCAGATGGAGTTGTCACCGCGATTGGCAAAGTGAATGGAGAAAAGGTTTGTGTGATGGCCAATGATTCTACAGTTAAGGCAGGATCTTGGGGTGCGAGAACGGTTGAGAAGATTATTCGCATTCAAGAAACAGCAATGAGCTTGAAAGTACCTCTCTTGTATTTGGTCGATTCAGCCGGAGCTAGAATTACAGATCAGCTTGAAATGTTTCCAAATCGACGTGGGGCTGGAAGGATTTTTCATAATCAAGTGAAAATGTCTGGAATGGTACCACAAGTTTGCTTGCTGTTTGGACCTTCAGCCGCCGGTGGCGCATACATACCAGCTTTCTGTGATATTGTCATTATGGTCGATAAAAACGCGTCGATGTATCTTGGTTCACCTAGGATGGCTGAAAAAGTAATAGGGGAAAAAGTAACGTTAGAACAAATGGGTGGTGCACGAATGCACTGCAGTACAAGCGGGTGCGGTGACGTTCTTGCTGCAAACGAGGAGGAAGCGATTGAACTTGGAAGGAACTACCTTAGTTATTTTCCGGGGAATTTCCATAAGCGCTCACCTCATCTAGAAGGTAAGCTACCTTCCCTTGAAAAGTCAATCAGTGATATCGTCCCTGAAAATCAAAATGCGCCATTTAACATGTATGACTTAATTGAGGCACTCGTGGATAGTGAAAGCTTTTTTGAAATGAAGAAGCTCTTTGCGCCAGAGTTGATAACTGGTTTTGCTCGAATAGATGGACGAGTAGTTGGATTGATTGCCAATCAACCAAAGGTTAAAGGCGGCGTTCTTTTCGTTGATTCTGCAGATAAGGGTGCGAAATTTATTCAGCTCTGCGATGCCTATCATATTCCTCTCGTGTTTCTTGCGGACGTTCCTGGATTTATGATTGGAACGAAAGTTGAAAGTGCTGGGATTATTCGCCACGGCGCTAAATTGATTGCGGCAATGAGCTCGGCTACGGTACCAAAGATCTCGGTAGTCGTGAGGAAAGCTTATGGAGCGGGGTTGTATGCGATGGCAGGCCCTGCATTTGAACCTGATTGCTGCATAGCTCTTCCGACTGCACAAATTGCCGTAATGGGACCTGAAGCTGCAGTCAATGCTGTTTATGCTAATAAGATAAATGCGATTGAGGATCCTAAGGAACGTATGGAATACGTCAAAGAGAAGCATCAGGAGTATAAAGAACACATTGATATTTACAAACTTGCTTCTGAATTAATTGTGGATGACATTGTTCCCGGAAGTGAGCTACGGGGAGTTTTAGTGGATCGATTAAGCTACTATGAATCAAAAGAAGTGGCAGCGCCAGATAAGAAACACCCTGTTTATCCTGTATAAAAGTCGTAAAATCCCTTAACTTAACTGTTAAGGGATTTTTTACTCATCATTGACGAGAACCTGTGCTAAACTTTAAGAAGAATATCATGTGTTAGACAAGAGGGTGACGAAAAAGTTGAATATTACGGTTATCGGAGCTGGATCAATCGGTTTACTGTTAGCATCAAAATTTGCGATGGAAGAGCACGTCGTTACAGTCGTATGTCATCGAAATGAACAAGCTGATCTGCTCAATCGAGGGATTACATATAAACAAGGAGAAAATATACGCGTAGCGCATGTGCGATCCACGCATCTTCTGGCGGGGGACGAATCGGATTTACTAGTTGTTGCAGTGAAATCGAATCAAGTTCCTTCTGTTATAAAGATGATTCAAAAGGTATACCGGGATAACCATTTACCTGATATCCTTTTTGTACAAAACGGCATGGGGCACCTTTCTCATTTATCATTACTACAGCATAATATTCTAGTTGGAGTTATTGAGCATGGCGCAAAGAAGGTAGATGAGAGAACGGTCGAACACACAGGAAGCGGCATTATAAGAGTGAGTGCATTTAGTGGTTTTCCTAATCCGCTTGCAAACCTCTCAACCAGGAATTTTCCGATTTATTATGAAAGTGACTGGTACCAGATGCTTGCAAAAAAACTTATTGTGAACTGTGCGATTAATCCTCTCAGCGGAATTTATCAAGTAACAAATGGAGAGTTGCTCCAAAATCCAAGGTTTTATAGTGTGATGCGAGAATTAGTTAAGGAGACCTGTCGCGTACTTCAATTAGAGTATGAAGATGCTTGGAATGATACGCAGCTTATATGCAGGCGAACGAGCTCGAATGCGTCATCTATGCTTGCAGACTTAAAGGCGGGAAGAGTGACAGAGATCGATGCGATCACAGGCTTTATTCTTAAAGAAGCTGAAATAAATGGCCAATACGTTCCTTATTCTAGGTTTGTCTACGACAGTGTGAAGGGTCTTGAGATGTTAAATAGATAGAGAAAGGAGTCTCATGAAATGGAAAACCTCTTATCATGGATTGTAGCAACGGCCGTAACCATTCCGCTGCTTGCCTGGTACCTGGTCTATATTATTACGGTAAAAACGACGCGGAAGAAAAAGTTCTCCTTTCGTCTTGCGGTAGATGTTTCAACGATCTTTTTTATCTTAAGCGTTCACTTTATTCTCGTTGAATTACTTGGTCAATCATTTCTTTGGGTCATTCTACTAATGATTATTGGGGCGGCTGGTGCATTTACCGTGCTTCATTGGAAAATGAAAGATGATGTCGAGATTCACAAAGTGATAAAAGGTGCGTGGCGTTTTAATTTTCTATTGTTTTCTACAGGGTATATTGTTTTAGTGCTTATTGGGTTAGTTCACCGAATTCTATCGGTCTAACTTATAAGCTTTTTTTTTGGTAGCAATGAGGAAGTTTGATATACTAACAAAGGATTAAATAGGCGGAGTTCCGCATTTGTGTCAAGAAAGGAAGAAATATAAATGAAACTCAAAGAAACATTCCTTCCAGGATCAAATGTCATTGCGACAGATTACATTGCTGAGAAAAAAGGAATCTCAGCTTTTTTTGACTATACATATCAGCATGATTCATCATATGAAAAGCGATACGAAGAGTTAATGGAACGTCATCAAGATCGTGCGAATTTAACGCAACACTTGATGGAGTTTAATAAGCAATTTGAAGCAGAAGGACCGGCGCTAGCAAATATCGAGCGTTTACAACAGCCAGAAGCGGTAACCGTTGTTGCAGGACAACAGGCTGGGCTGTTAACTGGCCCCCTTTATACGATCAATAAAGCGATATCGGTCATTAAGTTAGCAGCAGAGAAAGAACGCAAGCTAGGTGTACCTGTTATCCCTATTTTTTGGGTAGCGGGAGAAGATCATGATTATCATGAAGTCAATCATATTTATTCGTATGACGAAGGGCGAGAGTGCAAAGAGGCAGTGTCTCAAAAGCAAATGACAAAGCAGGCATTGTCTGATATATCGCTTGATCGTGATGCGATTAACTCCTGGACGCGTGACATGCTCAAACGATTTGGCGAAACCTCTTATACGAAAGAGATTCAAGGGTTTCTAGAACGTGTAACTGAGAAATCTAATACGTACGTGGATCATTTTTGTTACATCATGACAAAGCTTTTTTCAAAGCATGGACTTGTGCTCGTAGATTCAGGTAACCGAGATTTTCGCCGTCTACAGACGGACGCGTTTAAACAAATGATTCATCAAAACGAAACAATCAATGAAGGTGTTTTAACCCAGGCGGCTCATCTTCGTGAAGAGAATTATCCAATTGGTGTCGATCTTGATGACCTACAAGCAAATTTATTCGTAAAGGTAAACGGCGAACGGATATTACTAGAACGAATAAACGGAAGATTTGAGGGGAAAACCGCTTCCGTTTCCTACTCATTAGAAGAGCTGCTTGAATTAGCGGAACGTCAGCCGGAAGATTTAAGTAACAATGTTGTGACGCGACCGATCATGCAAGATGTCATGTTTCCTGTGCTAGGTTTCGTGGCTGGACCAGGTGAACTTGCTTACTGGGCTTTACTGAAGCCAGCCTTTCATACTTTCGGAATAAAAATGCCTGTCATCGTGCCGCGACTGACATTTACGTTTGTAGAGCGGCATATTCAAAAGTATATCGGTGATCTCTCTTTATCAGACGAAGAAATTTTAAAGTCAGGGATTGATCACATGAAAGAATCCTACGTGCGTCATTTAGATGATGTAGGGATCGGGGCTACATTTAAGGATGCTAAGTTGAAAGTGGACGATATTCATCAAAACCTTCGCGAATTAACAGAATCCGTTGATCATGGACTTAATCGCTTTGCTGAAAAAAATGGCCTGTTTCTTCAAAGACAGCTTGATCTTCTTCAGCAAAAACTTTATCAATCACTCGAGTATCAGCATGAAAATACGCTGGATAAATTCGATGAAGTAGGCTTTGCGTTAAAACCTAACGGAGCGCCTCAAGAGCGGAAGTGGAACGCAGTCTATTATTTAAATTGGCATGGTATGGATTTTGTGGATCAAGTGATGGAACTTGAGCTTCCATTTAATGATAAGCATAAGGTGATTTATCTTTAAGGGATAGAAGGAAAGCTGCCGGAGGATTCTGGCAGTTTTTTTGATTTGGCCAATATATTTGAAGTTTGGCCAATAAAAATGGGATTTAGCTAATATAATTCGAGTTTAGCCAATATATTCTAATTTTGGCCAATATAGCCGCTATAGGGCATGATTTTAAGCGGGTGACAGGCAACCGCGGAATGGCGAGTAGCCTATTTGTTTGAAAATCAAATGTTTTTAAATAAAAATCCCGCTGAACAGCAGGATTTTTGTTTTGTGGTACGAATTATTTTTTTAGTGGTGAAAAGTGGGGAGTTGTGGTAACTTAGAGGTAGAAAGTGGGAGAGGTGGAGGAAGCCATGTTTATGGGGGAATATCAGCATACTGTTGATGAAAAAGGCAGAATGATCATTCCCGCTAAGTTTCGTGAAGAACTTGGTGAAACCTTCGTCCTCACTCGCGGGTTAGATAAATGCATCTTCGGCTACCCAATGACAGAATGGGAAGTTCTTGAAGAGAAGATGAAAACACTCCCTTTTACAAAGAAAGATGCTCGTGCTTTTACCCGATTCTTTTTCTCAGGTGCAACTGAATGCCAACTGGATAAACAGGGCAGGGTAAATATTGCCGGAACATTACGCCAGTATGCAGGGCTTGAGAAAGAATGCGTTGTGATTGGTGTTTCAAATCGATTAGAAATTTGGGACAAAGCCGTTTGGGAAGAGTATTTCAATGCATCAGAAGAGTCTTTCTCTGAAATCGCGGAAAGTATGATGGATTTCGATTTGTAGAAGGCCAATATGGAATGAAGGTTAAGGTGTAGCTATGTTTGAACACATTACAGTATTAAAAGAAGAAGCAGTGAACGCACTAAATATTAAAGAAGATGGCATTTATGTTGACTGTACGCTTGGCGGCGGCGGTCATTCAAAAGCAATCCTGGATAAGCTTACCACAGGACACCTCTATGCTTTTGATCAGGATCAATGGGCAATAGATAACGCTAAAACAACACTTGCAGGCTATGAGGACAAGCTGACAGTTATTGAACGAAACTTTAGCTTCATCAAAGAAGCCCTCTCTGACCTTGGTGTTGAAGGTGTTGATGGCATTTTATTCGACCTAGGTGTTTCCTCTCCGCAGCTTGATAAAGGTGAGCGGGGGTTTAGTTATCAGCATGATGCTCAGCTCGATATGAGAATGGACCAATCTTCCAGTTTATCGGCGTATGAAGTGGTGAATGAATGGCAGTATGAACGCCTCGTCTCGATTTTTTTCAAATTTGGTGAAGAAAAGTTTTCAAAACAAATCGCTCGCAAAATTGAAAAAGCAAGAGACTTAAAACCGATTGAAACCACATTTGAACTCGTTGATATTATTAAGGACGCTATTCCAGCACCTGCGAGAAGGAAGGGAGGACATCCCGCTAAAAGGATTTTTCAGGCTATTCGAATAGCAGTGAATGATGAGCTTAAAGTATTTGAAGAGGCTCTTAAAGATGGGATGTCTATTTTGAACTCTGGTGGCAGAATGAGTGTGATTACGTTCCATTCTCTTGAAGATCGGATTTGCAAAACGACAATGAAGGAAGCGGCCTCTGGGCCTGAACTTCCGCCTGGAATGCCGATTATTCCAGACGCCTATCAACCTGATATCAAGCTTGTAACAAGAAAGCCGATTCTTCCGTCAGAAGAAGAACAAGAAGCAAATAGACGCGCACGATCCGCAAAGCTTCGTGTAGCCGAGAAAGTGTAAAGATAAAAATATAAAGAGGTGCAAGGGGGAAAATGATGAGTAACCTGGCGTATAAGTATCAGCAGCAGCAAACGCAAAAAAAACAAGTTGAAACGAAACAGCAAGCCGTTCATGTGGAACGTGGACGAATCACTAAAGGAGAGAAGTTGCTCTGGATGATGCTTGTACTAACGTTCGTGGCGGCGTCGATCTTTATGGTTTCTAATTACGCTAAGATTTATAATTTGAATACTGGCCTGCAACAAGCGGAAGCAGACCAACGTGCTCAAGTGAAACAGAATGAAGAGCTTCAGGTTAAAGTGACGGAATTAAGTGCGCCTGGTCGAATTGTGAACATTGCCGAAGATAAATTAGGCATGGAACTGAATGATCAAAATGTAGAAGTGATCAACAAAGGATCATAATTTCGGAGGTTTGCACTGTCATGAAAGAAACAAACAAGAACTCACATATTAATGTTGGAGCAGCGATTTTAATGTCACTATTTGTCCTGCTCTTTTTTGCTTTTATTGGACGGTTTTTCTACATCGAGTGGACACAGGCGGTATCAGGTTCCGATGGTGAAAAAGTGGACTTGATGGAGCTTGGAAAAGATAAGTGGACTAGAAGCAAAATTCTCGAAGCGGATCGCGGTACGATCTTTGACCGAACAGGTGAGAATGCTCTAGCTACCGATATTCCTTCCTTTACGCTAAGAGCGATTTTGGATAAAGAATATGAAGATCATGTAGAAAACGTCGATAAAACAGCTGCTGCGCTTGCACCTATTATTGAGATGGAAGAATCCGACGTGAAAGAAATTTTATCAAGAGACGACCTTTTTCAAGTAGAATTTGGTGCATCGGGTAAAGATTTAAGCTTAACTCAAAAAGAAAAAATAGAAGAAATGGATTTACCAGGAGTTGGATTCATCCCAACGAAAACAAGACTCTATCCGAACGAAGAGTTTGCTTCCCATCTTCTTGGTTTTACAAATGAAAATGATGATGGCGTGCAGGAAGGTTTACTAGGATTAGAAAAGGAATTGAATAAATATCTCATGCCGCAGGAAGGGAAAGAAACGTATCAAAGTGATCGTGAAGGGTTTAGACTTCCTTATGGAAACGAAAATATCACCCCTTCTAAAAGTGGCAACGATGTTTATTTAACAATTGATCAAAAAATCCAAGTGTTAATGGAAAATGCTTTGAATGAGGCACAGGAGAAATTCAATCCTGAACGAATGACGGCGATTGTGGCAGATCCAGATACAGGTAAAATCCTAGCGATGGGCAATCGTCCAACCTTTGATCCAAACTTAAGAAACGTTTCTAATTACACGAATATGGCTCTTACAGCATTTGAGCCAGGTTCGACTATGAAAATTTTCACTGTTGCATCAGCCATTGAAGAAGGTGTATACAATGGAGACGAGCTCTTTCAATCAGGTCAATATTCAGTACCTGGTGGCCGAGTGAGTGATCATAATGGTGGTGAAGGGTGGGGGGCAATTAGTTTTGATGAAGGTATTCGACAATCCTCTAACGTTGCAGCTTCCATCCTTGTTAAAGAAAAACTAGGCTATGAGAAGTATAAGGATTACTTAACTAAATTCGGATTGGATTCGAAAACAGGTATTGATCTCCCAGGGGAGTCTTCTTCAAGAATTACTTATGGTGGAGAGCTTGAACGAATTACGACTGGATTTGGACAAGGATCTACGATAACGCCAATCCAACAAGTACAAGCTATAACTGCAATAGCTAACGGCGGTAAGATGATGAAGCCATATGTCATAGAAAAAATAGTTGATCCTGAATCTAACGAAGTGAAGCTGAATCACGAACCTGAAGTAGCTGGAGAACCTATTTCTAAAGACACCGCTAAACAAACGCGAGATCTTTTACGTACGGTAGTGACGGATGGCACAGGTACCCCATATAACATTGAAGGTTACGAGATTGCTGGTAAAACCGGTACAGCTCAAATTTCACAAGGTTCAAAGGGCTATATGAGCGGATATGGAAATAACATCTTTTCGTTTATAGGTATGGCACCTGCAGATGATCCGGAGTTAGTAGTCTATGTTGCTGTTGATCGCCCGCAGCTTGAATATCCTGAACTAGGAAGTGACCCTGTTTCTTTAATCTTTAACACAGTTATGAAAAATAGTCTTCAATATTTAAATATTGATCCGATGGAAAAGAAAGAAGAAACGTCCGAAGAAAGCTCAAAGAAAGAGAGCGGTCAAGTATTAACAGAAGTGACGGGCATGAATGCAGACGAGGCGAAGAAAGAACTTGAAGCGAAAGGCTTATCGGTTACAGTACTTGGTGATGGAGAGGTCACAGGTCAATCTCCTCATGCAGGTACGAAAATCCTCGATAATGAACGAATTATTTTGCGTGCAGAAGGTAGTGCGAAAATGCCTGAAATCACGGGGTGGTCTCTAGCTGACGTTATGAAGTTAGTCGAGCTAATGGACCTTAAACCGAATGTCATGGGAGCTGGATATGTTACGAAGCAAGGCATTAACAAAGGAAGTAATATCAAAAAAGACGACTATCTAGTCGTTGAGCTGAAGTCTCCTTCTTCTGAAGAAGAAGAACCAGAACAAACGGAAGCTGAGGAAGATGCGGAGCCAATTACAGACTAGCAGGTCTATCTAAACCGTGTTGAACATATAGTGGAACGAGCATAATCAGGGAGGATGAGTTTATGCGCGTTTCCACTGTTACTGTTCGAAGGAGACTTGTGATGGCGCTTGTCATCGGTCTATTTGTATTTGCGGTTGTCGTCGTGAGGCTTGGTTATGTGCAGCTTGTGATGGGAAATTGGCTAAGTGAGAAAGCGAAAGATTCTTGGAGTCGAAATATTCCGTTCGAACCGAGTCGAGGCGAAATCTTGGATCGTAACGGAGTGCCTCTTGCAACGAATATTAGTGCCCCTTCTGTACTAATCGTTCCAAGACAGCTTCAAAATCCTGCGGCTACTGCTGAAGCTCTTGCTGCTTCCCTTAATACGAGTAAAGAAAAGGTTTATGAAACGATCACCCAGAATCAATCAATGGTTTGGATTCGTCCTGAAGGTAAGAAAATGTCGAATGAAAAGGCAAATGAAATTCGGAAATTGAATCTTTCAGGTGTTTACATTGCTGAAGATAACAAACGTCACTATCCAAACGGCGACTTTCTAGCTCACGTGCTAGGGTTCAGTGGTATTGATAATCAAGGTTTGACAGGTATTGAGCTCTACTATGATGAAGAGTTAAGCGGTGAAAAAGGACAGGTTGAGTATTATGCAGATGCGAAAGGTAAGCGGATGCCTTCTCTTGCAGATGACTATACAGAGCCTGTAGATGGGCTTGATCTACGTTTAACAATTGATTCAAAAATCCAGACAATTATGGAACGAGAGTTGGATATTGCGGAAGCTACCTACCATCCGGATGGAGCGGCAGCCATTGCAATGGATCCGAATACAGGTGAGATTCTCGGGATGACTTCAAGGCCGGATTTTAATCCAGAAGAATTTCAGCAAGTCTCTCCTGACGTCTGGAATCAAAATAAGCCTGTTTGGAGTACGTATGAACCAGGATCAACATTTAAGATTATTACGCTAGCTGCTGCTCTTGAGGAAGGGGAAGTTGATCTTGAGAAAGATCATTTTCACGACCCTGGAAGCATTGAAGTGGCTGGAACAAAATTAAGATGTTGGAAAGCTGGAGGTCATGGAAGTCAAACGTTTTTAGAAGGTGTGCAAAATTCCTGTAACCCTGGTTTCGTTCTTCTTGGGGAACGTCTGGGCAAAGAAAAGCTCTTTTCATATATTGATAAATTTGGCTTCGGTGACAAAACCGGCATTGACCTACAAGGTGAAGCAAGCGGGATATTATTTGATGTTGATAATGTCGGTCCACTAGAGCTAGCAACAACAGCCTTCGGTCAGGGGGTATCCGTTACGCCTATTCAACAGGTAACAGCTGTTTCAGCTGCTGTGAACGGAGGGACACTCTATGAACCATACATTGCAAAAGAGTGGCTAGATCCTGAGACGGGAGCAGTTGTAAGTAAAAACTCGCCAACTGCGAAAAGACAAGTGATTTCAAAAGAAACATCAGAAGAAGTAAGGCATGCGCTTGAGACGGTCGTTGCACTTGGAACTGGAAAAAACGCTTATGTAGATGGCTATAGGGTAGGTGGAAAGACTGGAACGGCTCAAAAAGCGAAAGACGGCGCTTATTTAAAAAATAATCATATCGTCTCTTTTATTGGTTTTGCTCCTGCGGATGATCCTCAAATTGTTGTATATGTCGCAATTGATAATCCGAAAGATACGCTCCAATTTGGTGGAATCGTAGCCGCCCCAATCGTAGGTAATATTATCCAGGATAGTTTGACGGTTATGGGTGTGGAAAAAAGGGAAGATCAAATTGAGAAAGAAAAGACATGGCAGGATGAAGAGATGATTGAAATGCCGGATTTAGTAGGTTTATCTACTGTAGATATTCATAAAGCAATGTATAATTTGAAAATTGATTCAAGTGGTGAAGGGGATACCGTTGTGGCTCAGGCCCCTGAACCTGGAGTGAAATTACCGGCTGGGTCAGAAATTCGACTTTATATGGGTGACAAATAAGCGACCGGTGAGTACAATAAGTAGTGAACAAGCCAAGGCGTATGCTCTTGGCTTGTTTTCTGAAAATATGTCAGCGAACTAGAAAGGTTTGAAAGAGATGAAATTACAAGAACTTCTCCATGCATTACTTACATATAAGCAAGTAGGAAAAGGGAACCCGGAAATAGCAACGATTGAAAGTGATAGTCGAGCTGTTAAAGCTAATAGTTTATTCGTTTGTATCCCTGGTTACACAGTGGATGGCCATGATTTTGCTGAGCAGGCTGTACAACAGGGAGCAGTTGCACTTATATCTGAAAAGGAGCTAGACGTTTCTGTTCCAGTTATTATTGTTAGAGATGCTCATCGTGCGCTTGCAGAGCTAGCTAATTATTTCTATCATAATCCAACGAAATCATTTTCTTTAATTGGTGTAACGGGAACGAATGGCAAAACGACCGTCTCTCATTTAATTGAGCAGATTCATCGTAATGAACAGCAAACGACAGGATTAATCGGCACTATTAATATGAAAATAGCAGATGAAGAATTCGAGACGAAAAACACGACGCCTGAACCATTGCTACTTCAAAAGCAATTTGCCAAAATGCAGGAAAGCAATGTTCAAACGGCTGTTATGGAAGTTTCTTCTCACGCGTTAACATTAGGTCGCGTTAGAGGCTGTGATTATGATGTAGCGGTCTTTACGAATCTAACTCAAGATCATCTTGATTATCATGGAACAATGGAGGAATATCGTCAGGCAAAAGGTCTTCTTTTTTCACAGTTAGGTAATACATATGATACAGGGAGAAAAAAGGTAGCCGTTTTAAATGCCGATGATCAAGCGAGTGAGCAATATGAACAAATGACTTCAGCGCACATTTTGAAATATGGAATTGATAATAACGCTGATATTATGGCTAACAGCATCTCGTTTTCCGCTAACGGGACAAGTTTTCACCTCGTTACTCCTGAAGAAGAACGAGATGTGAAACTGATGTTAACAGGCAAATTCAGCGTCTACAATGCACTTGCAGCTATTGCAGCTTGTCTTTCTAACGGGTTATCACTTGATCGTATTCTAGAGAGTCTTGAACAAATTGCAGGTGTTCCGGGACGGTTTGAACTTGTTGATGAAGGACAGGAATTTCCCGTTATCGTTGACTATGCGCATACACCGGATAGCCTTGAGAATGTGCTGTTAACAGTTAAAGAGATGTCAAAAGGGAATGTATTTGCTGTCGTTGGCTGCGGGGGAGATCGTGATCGTACGAAACGACCGCTCATGGCAAAGATCGCAACAGAATTAGCAGATACAGCGGTTCTTACTTCAGATAATCCGAGGAGTGAAGATCCTGAACGCATATTAGATGATATGGTGGAAGGTGTAAGTGGACATTATATCCGTATTACAGATCGAGCAGAAGCTATTCATCATGCTGTTACTCACGCTGTGGAAGGCGACGTTGTCCTTATTGCAGGTAAAGGACATGAAACTTATCAAATCATCGGCGATCGAGTGCTCGATTTTGATGATCGACAAATAGCACGTCAGGCAATAAAGGAGCGGAAGAGATGAACTTTTCATCTAAATTACTAAACAATATTAGTCAGGGACCAGTTGAACATGAACTGGTCTTTGAAGGTGTGGCGACGGATACGAGGAAAGACTGTACGAACAAATTATTTATTCCGATCGTTGGCGATGTATTCGATGGTCATCGTTTCATAGATGCAGCCATTGCTAATGGGGCAACTGGAACGCTTTGGGATAAAAATAAGCCATTTCCTCAAGATCTCGTCGGGAAGATCAATGTATACGAAGTTGACGACACAACCGTTGGGTTTCAGGAGCTTGCGAAACAAGTTCTTAAAGAACAAAATCCATATGTTATCGGTGTAACTGGTAGTAATGGAAAGACAACAGTGAAAGATATGCTTGAAGCGGTTCTCAGTCCTAAATATAAAACGTATAAAACACAGGGCAACTTGAATAATCATTGGGGACTCCCGATGACAGTTCTTGCTATGCCTGAAGAAACAGATGTATTGATCCTTGAAATGGGGATGAGCGGAGCAGGTGAGATTTCCCTTCTTACCCAGATCGCTACACCGGATGTTGCGATCATTACGAACATTGGAGAGTCTCATTTACTTCAACTAGGCAGTCGAGAAAATATCGCCAAAGCGAAAATGGAAATAGCAGAGGGACTTAAGTCCAATGGTCATCTCGTGCTTGATGGAGATGAGCCTCTTCTTGCTCCACTTCAGAAGAATGCGATTTCTTGCGGGTACGATGAGACAAATGACCTTCAAGTAGATCAAGTTGTAAAGCTGGATAATGGGTATTCGTTTACGTTATTAAATGAAAAAGAGCCGTTCAAAATTGCATTATTAGGTAAACATAATATTAAGAATGCGCTCTACAGCATTGCTGCAGGAAGAAAACTTGGAATGACAGATGACCAAATCCGAAAAGCTCTATCTTCCTTAACCCTTACTGGGATGAGACTGGAGAAGTTTACGAGTTCAACCGGTGCATTAATTATTAATGATGCCTATAATGCCAGTCCAACATCCATGAAAGCTGCGGTTGAAACGCTTGCTGAATTGGAAGGATTTGATAAGAAAATTGCCATTCTTGGTGATATGTATGAGTTAGGTGATCAAGAAGAATTTCTCCACCGTAACATAGCAACGGCGATTAAATCGTCTATTACGGAAGTGATTACAGTTGGAGAAAAAGCAAAGTGGATTTATGATGGGATCGTGGAAGACGAAGCACAGCAAGTGCCTGCTGTTTCCTTTGACAATAAAGAAGATGCCGCATCATATCTATCGGGCCAACTTGATGATAAAACAGCCGTTTTGTTAAAAGCTTCAAGAGGGCTAGGGCTCGAAACCATCGTAAAGGCATTAGAGAATGAATCTTAAGGAGGCAGTACAGTGATTGAAAGATTATTAATTTTTAGCTTATTAACATCATTTATTATTGCGGTGTTAGTATCGCCCGTATTTATTCCATATTTAAGAAGGCTTAAATTTGGACAGAGCATCAGAGAAGAAGGACCTAAGTCACACCAAAAGAAATCTGGGACTCCGACAATGGGTGGACTGATCATTATTCTGTCTATTATTCTCGGGACTATTATTATCGCTCTTAAATATGATGAAATTTCAACCCAAATTTGGCTGCTTTTATTTGTAACAGTTGGATATGGACTGATTGGCTTTTTGGATGATTTTATTAAAGTTGTGAAAAAGCGTAACCTTGGATTAACATCAAAACAAAAACTATTAGGTCAGCTCCTAATTGCGATCCTTGTTTATTTTGGATTAAGAACCGTTGGATTTGATACAGCGATTCATGTTCCAGGGACAGAGTGGAGCTTTGACATTGGCATTGGATATGTGATTTTACTTTTTGTCATGCTAGTTGGCGCGTCAAACGCTGTCAATCTGACAGATGGACTGGACGGGCTTGTAGCAGGAACGTCGGCTATTGCCTTCGGCGCATTTGCCATTCTTGCGGCGTCAGTATACATGTATGATGTGGCTATTTTCTCCGTCAGTGTCGTTGGCGCAGTACTAGGATTTCTTGTCTTTAATGCTCACCCTGCGAAAGTATTTATGGGTGATACTGGATCACTTGCGCTTGGGGGGGCACTTGCGGCTGTTGCCATTATGACGAAGCTTGAGCTTCTTCTCGTGATTATTGGTGGGGTGTTTGTCATTGAAACCCTATCCGTTATTATTCAGGTGACTTCATTTAAAACGACAGGTAAACGTGTGTTTAAGATGAGTCCTCTTCATCACCACTATGAGCTTTCTGGTTGGACGGAATGGCGCGTTGTCGCTACATTTTGGACAGTTGGTTTACTATGTGCAACGTTTGGAATCTATCTTGAGGTGTGGATGTAATGAAAAGAGTTAATTATGAAAATAAGTCTGTTCTTGTTTTAGGAATAGCGAAAAGTGGATTTGCGGCAGCGAAGCTCCTACGATCTCTTGGCGCTAAAGTAAAAGTGAATGATCGCGAAGAAGTGAAAAACAATCCTAAAGCAATGGAACTTCAAGAATTAGGGTTCACCGTTGTAGGCGGTGGGCATCCTCTTGAACTTCTAGATGGCGTCGATTTAATTGTGAAGAATCCCGGGATACCTTATGAAAATCCACTTTTAGCAGAAGCTCAAAAGAGGGAGATTCCAATTGTGACAGAAGTTGAAATCGCAGGTGAAATATCAGAAGCTCCGTTTGTCGCCATAACAGGTTCGAACGGGAAAACAACCACAACAACTCTTATTGGACAATTATTAAGACATACAGAGTCTAATCCGATTGTGGCAGGCAATATTGGAACAGTTGTATGTGAGGTAGCTGCGGAAGCTACACCTAATCAAACGCTTGTGACAGAACTCTCTAGTTTTCAGCTTCAAGGAACAATGAACTTCCATCCTCATATTTCAGTACTTCTAAATATTTATGAGGCACACCTTGATTATCATGGAACTAAAGAGGCTTATGCCGCAGCTAAAGCTCGTTTGTTCCAAAATCAAACCGAGGAAGATTTTGCTGTTTATAATGCCGACGATGAACTTGTCACTGGTTTTGCTGAGGCTTCTAATGCTTCACTCGTTCCTTTTTCAGCCACAAAAACATTAGATTCAGGCGTATGTATTGATGAAGAGTGGATCGTGTTTAAAGAGGAAAAAGTGATTAAGATTGAAGATCTATCAATGAAGCAGAACGTGGAAAATACGCTTGCTGCTATAGCTGTAGCGAAGTTGTCAGGTGTTTCAAATGAAAAAATCCATCAAGAACTAACAAACTTTCACGGTGTGAAACATCGTCTACAGTTCGTAGGAGAAGTTAACGCACGTAAATTTTACAATGATTCTAAAGCAACGAATTCAATTGCTACTAAAAAAGCGCTTGATTCCTTCAAAAAGCCCGTGATTCTTCTCGCTGGAGGTCTTGATCGTGGGAACGGGTTTGACGATTTAATTCCGTATTTCCAAACAAAAGTGAAGCACTTAATTACGTTTGGTCAGACTGCCTCTAAATTAGAAAAAACAGCTTCATCAGCAGGACTGGATTCTGTGACTGTTGTCGATAATGTAGAGGAAGCTGTTACAACAGCTTATAATCTTTCCGAAGCGGAGGATGTTGTTCTTCTATCACCGGCTTGTGCAAGCTGGGATCAATTCAAAACGTTTGAAGAACGTGGAGACATCTTTATTGAGGCAATGCATAGACTCTAATGAGAGGTTGTCTTGCTTATCCGGTGAGTTCGGTTAGGTAAAATCGACAAAACGGAGTGTGGGTCTATTGCCGAAAACAAAATCAACGCCAGACCTGGTCTTTTTAACTGCAACATTAGTGTTGTTAGCAATTGGATTAATCATGGTTTACAGTGCCAGCGCTGTATGGGCCTCTTATAAATTTGACGATGCATTTTTCTTTGCAAAAAGACAGCTTCTTTTTGCGGGGGTAGGTGTTGTGGCCATGTTCTTCGTGATGAACGTTGAGTATTGGACATGGCGCACCTGGTCAAAAGTAGGCGTGCTCATCTGCTTCATTCTGCTTGTTCTAGTCCTGATCCCAGGAGTTGGACTTGTTCGAGGGGGAGCGAGAAGCTGGCTTGGTGTTGGTGCGTTTTCAATCCAACCATCTGAATTTACAAAACTTGCAATGATTGCTTTTCTTGCTAAATATTTATCCGAAAATCAAAAACGCATTACGTCATTCAAAAAAGGACTAGTGCCGTCGCTTGGTATTGTGTTCATAGCTTTCGGTATGATTATGCTTCAACCGGATCTTGGAACTGGAGCGGTTATGGTTGGTACGTGCGTCGTAATGATTTTTATCTCGGGGGCAAGAATAGCCCACTTTGTTTGGCTTGGTATGCTTGGTTTAGCCGGCTTTGCCGTCCTGATTTTATCAGCGCCCTATCGAATTGCGCGAATCACCTCCTACCTTGATCCGTGGAGTGACCCACTCGGTAGTGGTTTTCAAATCATTCAATCGCTCTATGCCATTGGCCCGGGTGGACTGATGGGGCTTGGGCTAGGCCAAAGTAGACAGAAATTTTATTATTTACCTGAACCGCAAACAGACTTTATCTTTGCAATTTTATCTGAAGAACTCGGATTTATCGGTGGAAGCTTTGTGATTCTCTTATTTTCACTTCTTCTGTGGCGAGGGATTCGCATTGCACTAAGAGCTCCTGATTTGTTTGGTAGTCTTCTTGCTGTTGGTATCATCGGGATGCTTGCGATTCAAGTAATGATCAATATTGGCGTTGTAACTGGCTTAATGCCTGTAACAGGGATTACCCTCCCTTTCCTTAGCTACGGGGGCTCTTCCTTAACGCTCATGCTTGTAGCAATGGGAGTGTTACTCAATATCAGTCGGTACGCAAAGTTTTAAGCAGATCATGGAAGAGCGCTCATTAGAGAGCGCTCTTTTTCTATGATTTACATGATTGATTCAAATTACGAGGTAACCCTTTGAATTTCCCTATTTATTATATATCTTTGTTAGCTTATACTAGTGATTCTTAAGTATTGGCTCATTCTATTTGTCGGCACAGAGCTGAAATAAACAATGTTAAGTAATATAGCTTATTATTAAGAACAATTCTCTGGGATGAATTTCCTTCTAGAGGCTAATAACACCTTAACTTATGCTATAATGATTGAAATGAGGACAAACAGCTGGGTCATGCCGTTCGGTTGCCATGATAAGCGTTAGTAACATCGTAAGTATAGACAGAAGTTCATTTACCGGAGACGGAGGCAAGACAATGGAAGATCGCAAAGTTGTAACAATTGAAGATCGGATTCCCACGTTGAAAGCACAGCGTAAACAGCGCGCTAACAGAAGATTAATCGTCTATTTATCAATCTTCTTCTTTCTCATTTTGCTGATCATTTACTTCCAATCTTCCTTAAGTCACATTCGGAACGTTGAGGTTTCTGGCAACAATTATGTTTCAGAAAAAGAAATTATTAAGTTAAGTGAGCTTAATAATAGCGTGAGCTTTTGGAATTTAAATGCTAAAAATGTAGAAGAAAAGGTAGAAAAATCAAAAGAAATTAAAGAAGTAACTGTGACTAGACAGTTTCCTGCGACTGCTAAAGTGGAGGTTGTGGAGAATGCTCGAGTCGCATATCTAAAAAAGGGAAGTGAATATTTCCCGATTTTGCAATCTGGTGCTATTCTTGATGCACTCCCTAAAGGTGAAACGCCAGTGAGCGCTCCTATTTTGATGCAATGGAACGAAAGTACAGAGCTATCAGAAATGGCAGGCGAGCTCAGGAAAGTAGAATTAAGTATTATTAATCGTATTTCTGAGATTCACTATACGCCGAATGGGGATAAAGCTTTTAACTTAACTCTTTATATGACAGACGGATATGAAGTGAAAACAAGCATTAGCGATTTTTCTGAGAAGGTGAATAGCTACCCGTTAATAGTTGAGAAGCTTAAAGATAAAGCCAAAGGTATTCTTTATCTAAATGAAGGTAGTTGGCTTGAGCCTTATGAGGACGTTTCAACTGAAGAAGAGGAAAAGAAGGAATCTTGACGATAAAATGTATAGATAATCCCTGTTCTAATGGACAGGGAATGCTCTTTGTTCACGAAGGTTTATGAGCAGGGCAATTTATGTTTAATAACTCATTTTCATGTAAAAATGAAAGAAAACAGCAAAATTCTTTCCAATCACGAAAACAGTGACTTTTCTACTGCTTTCACATGGTGTAGACTAATACTTATGCACTGCTTTGTACATCTCTTCAGTAAAAAAGGAATGAACCGAAGAGAGTAGGGGAGTGTCACCCAAAAAAATAAGAGGAAATCTCGTATAAAAGAAGGGAAATAAACGGATTTGTGGAATAGAGTCCTTATATCACATTCTTCCCGGGACTTCATGAAGCGAGCCTTGAGGAAGTTTAATTCAAGAGATTATTGTGTATATAAAGGTGTTGGACATTTTTTCAACCCTATTATAGAGAAACTATTAATACCTGAACATGGTAGCATTTTGAAGGAGGTGCCAGGAGAATGAACAGCAATGAGATTTATGTGAGTCTAGACATCGGTACATCCAATGTGAAAGTAATCATTGGCCAGATGACGAACGATTCTTTAAATATTCTTGGAGTCGGCAGCGCGCCTTCCGATGGAATTCGTAAAGGATCGATTGTGGATATAGATGAAACTGTTCGTTCAATTAAGCAGGCAGTAGAAAACGCAGAAAGAATGGTAGGTTTATCGGTTCGTTCTGTGATTGTGGGGATTAACGGCAATCACGTACAGTTACAACCCTGTCATGGGGTAGTGGCTGTATCGAGTGAGGATCGTGAAATTCATGATGAAGATATTGCTAGAGTAATTGACGCAGCACAGGTTGTTTCTATCCCTCCTGAGCGAGAAATTATTGATGTGATTCCAGGACAGTTCGTAGTTGATGGACTCGACGGCATTACGGATCCACGTGGGATGATTGGTGTTCGCCTTGAAATGGAAGGAACAATCATCACAGGTTCAAAAACAGTATTACATAATTTATTAAGATGCGTTGAAAAAGCGGGTCTTGAAATTGCTGATATTTGTCTACAACCGCTAGCGTGTGGGTCAATGGCTTTATCAAAAGATGAGCGTAATTTAGGTGTAGCACTAGTTAACATGGGTGCTGGATCTACTACGATTTCTATCTTTGAAGAAGGCTCACTGAAAGCCACATCTGTACTTCAAATTGGTGGCGATCACGTAACCAAAGATATTTCGATTGGTCTTAGAACAACGACTGAAGAAGCTGAGCGAATTAAGATTAAGCATGGCAATGCTTTCGTTGATCTTGCTTCAGAAGAGGAAGCTTTCACAGTATCGACAATAGGAAGTTCGGCTGAACAAGAATTTAATCAGTACGAATTAGCTCATATTATAGAACCTCGGATCGAAGAGATGTTAGAATTGATAGAAGACGAAATTAAGCGAATGGGAATTCGTGAATTGCCGGGCGGATTTGTTCTAACCGGTGGTATGGTCGGAATGGACGGAGTTCTTGAACTTGCTCGTGAAATTCTGCAGCACAATGTACGTGTTGCGGTCCCTGACTATATCGGCGTACGCGAACCGCAATACACAACTGGCATTGGTCTTATCCAGTTCACGTATAAAAACGTGAAGATTCAGGGGAAAGAAGTGGCTGCATCACTCAACCCTGAAGAAGAAGTGAAGCCCAAGCGTAGAACAAAAGCCGAACCTCAACCAGGTGAGAAATCTTCTTCACCAGGTATGAAAGAGAAAGTGAAGAATTTCTTTAATCTATTTGTTGAATAAAGGGCTATTACAAGATTAGGAGGACCTGAGATGTTAGAGTTTGATATGAATATGGAACAATTAGCACAGATAAAAGTAATCGGTGTCGGCGGAGGCGGAAGCAACGCTGTCAATCGTATGATCGAGAATGGTGTCCAAGGTGTTGAATTTATTGCTGTTAACACGGATGCACAGGCATTGAACCTTGCTAAAGCAGAAGTTAAAATGCAAATTGGTGGTAAATTAACAAGAGGTCTTGGTGCAGGAGCTAATCCGGAAATCGGAAAGAAAGCTGCTGAAGAAAGCAAAGAACAGATTCAGGAAGCGCTTAGCGGTGCTGATATGGTATTCGTTACCGCAGGAATGGGTGGCGGAACTGGAACAGGTGCTGCACCTGTCATTGCTGAAATTGCCAAAGAACTTGGTGCATTAACAGTAGGAGTTGTCACACGTCCATTTACCTTTGAAGGTAAGAAGCGTTCGACACAAGCCGTTACTGGAATTGCAATGCTTAAGGAAAAAGTCGATACGTTAATTGTAATCCCTAACGATCGTCTACTTGAAATTGTTGATAAAAACACTCCAATGCTTGAAGCGTTCCGTGAAGCGGATAACGTTCTTCGTCAAGGTGTTCAAGGGATTTCAGACCTTATTGCAGTACCGGGTCTTATTAACCTTGACTTCGCAGATGTTAAAACCATTATGACTGAACGTGGTTCTGCATTAATGGGAATTGGTATTGCAACAGGCGAAAACCGCGCTTCTGAGGCTGCTAAAAAAGCTATTTCCAGTCCACTCCTAGAGACATCTATTGATGGTGCAAAAGGGGTGCTTATGAACATTACGGGCGGATCTAATTTGAGCCTGTACGAAGTAAATGAAGCAGCTGACATTGTTTCATCAGCTTCTGATGAGAATGTGAATATGATTTTCGGTTCTGTAATTAACGAAGATTTAAAGGACGAAATTCTTGTTACAGTGATCGCTACTGGCTTTGACGAGAACGAAAATAAGAAGAAGACGGTTCCACGTCCTTCTGCACAATCGAAGCAAAGCGCTCCGATACAACAGCAGAAGCATGAAGAGGAAGAAGTTCAGCCGGAGCCATCTAAATTCGGTACAAGAACGGAAGAGTCTAACGATACGCTAGATATCCCTACTTTCCTTCGTAACCGCAAACGTAATAGAAGATAACTCAGAAAACCAGCTCTTTTTAGAGCTGGTTTTCTTATTTGGGAAAGTTCGGTTAGTCGTTTATTAAATCTCTTCATTTCTTCTCTCTCCAGCGCTTGTCGGACCTGGTCGACCACTTCCGCTTTTTATGTAATCCAGCTCCAGTGGTCAGGTCCTCGAGCCGCTTCACCGTTCGTTTAGAACACAAAGGGCGTGTTCCAATCGAAAGGTTCCAGCGCTTGTCGGACCTAGTCGACCACTTCCGCTTTTTGTGTTAATATAAATAAAATTTATTTATTTCTGAAAACGGTGTTGTGTTCGTGGGCAATCACACGTATAATGTCCATTATATAAAAACAAGTGTCCTCACCAGAAGGACAAAGGAGTGGAGAGTATATGAAGGATTGCGTATCTGTAGGATTGTTAGGACTTGGCACAGTAGGTAGTGGTGTTGTACATATGATTGATTCCCACCAGAAAGAGTTACAGCAGCGAGTGGGTTGTCAGGTGAAAGTGGCAAAGGTGCTTGTAAGAGATATGGATAAAGAAAGAAACGTTGATCTAGATTCAAGCATTCTCACTCAAGATCCTGAAGATGTTATCAATAATCCAGAGGTCGATGTTGTGATTGAAGTAATTGGTGGGATTGATCAGGCGAAAGAGTTCATTCTTGCTTCTCTTAAGAATCATAAGCATGTTGTAACAGCGAATAAAGACCTGATGGCGATCCATGGAAGAGAATTACTAACTGCTGCAGTTGATAATGAAAGTGATCTTTTCTATGAAGCTAGTGTAGCGGGTGGCATTCCTATCCTTAGAAGTTTAGTAGAAGGATTATCTTCTGACCGCATTACTAAGCTAATGGGAATTGTGAATGGAACAACAAACTACATTTTAACTAAAATGACAAAAAACAATGTCCCATATGAGAGTGTCTTAAAAGAAGCTCAGGACCTTGGATTTGCGGAGTCGGATCCTACTGCTGATGTAGAAGGGTTAGATGCTGCTAGAAAAATGGTGATTCTTGGGACGCTTGGCTTCTCCATGAAGGTTGGATTAGATGATGTAAAAGTAGAAGGCATCACACGTGTTGATGAAGAAGATATTGCTTATAGTAAGAAGCTAGGTTACACAATTAAATTATTAGGCATTGCGAGCTCAACAGACGGATCTATTGAACTTTCGGTTCAGCCAACATTGCTTCCTTCAAGACACCCATTAGCGTCCGTTAACGATGAATATAACGCGGTGTATGTCTATGGTGAAGCGGTAGGAGAAACAATGTTCTATGGCCCTGGTGCAGGTCAATTACCGACTGCCACTGCGGTTGTATCCGATCTCGTAGCTGTTATTAAAAATATGCGATTAGGTGTGAATGGAAAAAGCGTTATTCTTCCACAGCATGAGCGGAAGTTAACAAGCGATGAGCAAATTAAAAGCAAACATTTTATCAGGTTAATTGTAAAAGATGAACCGGGTGCATTTTCAAAAATTTCTCATCTATTCCAGGATCGTGGATTAAGTTTAGAGAAATTGATTCAAGAGCCAGTTGTGAATAATGGTACGGCTGAACTTGTCATCATTACACATGAAACGAATCAACGAGCATTTGAAGAAGTTCATAATCGTTTGAGAGACTTGGATGTAGTCGTAGAAGTGAAGAGTCGTTACCGAGTGGAGGGAATGTAATGAGCTGGAATGGTTTGATTAAGCAATATAAAGAATATTTACCTCTAACAGAGGAGACTCCTCAGCTCACGCTAAATGAGGGAAATACACCGCTGCTAAAGCTTGATCAGCTTTCAAACGAACTAGGTATTTCCCTTTATGTGAAGATTGAAGGAGCAAATCCGACGGGCTCATTTAAAGATCGTGGCATGGTAATGGCTGTGGCTAAGGCGAAGGAAGAAGGCAGTGACGCTATTATATGTGCTTCTACAGGCAACACAGCAGCTGCGGCCGCAGCTTATGGGGCAAGAGCAGGCTTACGCTGCATTATCGTTATACCTAAGGGGAAAGTAGCGCTAGGTAAGCTTGCCCAAGCCATGATTTATGGCGCAGAAATTTTTGAGATCGATGGGAATTTTGATGAAGCGCTCAGAATGGTGCGCGATATTGCGGAGACTGAGCCTATTGCTCTAGTTAACTCTGTTAATCCATACCGATTAGAAGGTCAAAAGACAGCGGCTTTTGAAGTATGTGATCAGCTTGGGGAAGCGCCAAATGTGCTAGCGATTCCTGTTGGCAATGCTGGGAACATTTCTGCTTATTGGAAAGGGTTTAAAGAATATGTGTCAGAAGATAGTCGACCGCAAATGCGTGGATTTGAGGCTGAGGGGTCTGCTGCGATCGTTCAAAAGAAAATCATCCCCAATCCAGAGACAATCGCTACAGCCATTCGTATTGGGAATCCAGCTAGTTGGCATCTTGCCGAAGAAGCTGTGATTGAATCAAAAGGTAAAATCGATAGCGTAACAGATGATGAAATTTTGCATGCGTATCAAGAGCTTGCCAAAAAGGAAGGCGTTTTTGCTGAACCAGCTTCGTGTGCTTCGGTAGCTGGAGTAATGAAGCAGGTTGCCTCAGGAGAGATTAAGAAGGGATCAAAGGTTGTTGCCGTATTAACGGGGAATGGATTGAAAGATCCTTCCACTGCAATGGACCTTGTTGTTGCAAAACCACGTGTTGTTGCAGCAGATAAAACACAGTTTCTTGAGGAGCTCAAGGGATGTGTGAGCCAGTGAATAGAGAAGAAGGCCTTTACTTGAAAGTTCCAGGTAGTACTTCAAATCTTGGACCAGGATTTGATTCAGTAGGTCTTGCAATCAATCGCTATTTGCACGTAAAATTGGAACCTTCTTCAGAATGGTCCTTTCATTACATTGACTTTGATGATGTATTGCCAGCAGGCAAAGATAATATGATTTATCAAACAATCGAGCAAATCGAAAAGAAGTATGGGAATGGAAAGAAACCTTCTCCTCATACTGTCACAATGACGAGTGAACTTCCTTTAGAGAGGGGACTTGGGAGCAGTGCTGCAGCCATTGTTGCTGCTGTCGAAATTGCGGACTTTACAAT
Source organism: Anaerobacillus sp. 1_MG-2023 (assembly GCF_030547345.1). Taxonomy (NCBI): domain Bacteria; kingdom Bacillati; phylum Bacillota; class Bacilli; order Caryophanales; family Bacillaceae; genus Anaerobacillus; species Anaerobacillus sp. 1_MG-2023. The sequence continues at coordinate 52,580 of NZ_JAUORD010000003.1, forward strand.
GGATCTTCATCTAACGATTGAAGAAAAAGTACAGATTGCCACAACATTTGAAGGCCATGCCGATAATGTTGCCGCGTCCCTTTATGGCGGACTCGTTATTGCAACTGGAGAGGAAGGAATAGGAACGATATCACATCAAGTAACTGATTTAGAGATGATCGCACTAATACCAAATCGCAAATTGAAAACAACGGATTCTCGATCAGTGTTGCCCGATATGCTCCCTTTTCAAGAAGCTGTAGAGGCAAGCAATATCGCAAATGTTTTTGTAGGCGCTGCTCTTCAGAACGATTGGAAATTGGCGGGTAAGCTAATGGAGCGTGATCTTTTTCATCAACCTTATCGAAAACATCTAGTGCCAGACTTAGAAAAGGTTCGTGCGATTGCTATGGAAAATGGTGCGTATGGAGCTGCTTTAAGCGGTGCAGGTCCAACATTAATTGTCTTTCATCCCAAAGCTTCGTCGAATGATCTTCAATTAGCGCTAGAAAAAGCTTTTCCTGAGTATTGTTGTGAATTGCTTATACCTGCGTCAACAGGGATGGAAATAACGTACGGAGCTTATCAAAATCAATCCATTTAATTGAGAAGTCGTCCTCTAAAAGGCCGGCTTTTTTTATGTTTTTGGACGGATGGTCGCCTGACAAAACTAGTGATAATTATCCAAAATAACCTCACTCTAACCGGCACAATCTGACAGTTTTATAAAGAAACTTAGTCTATACTTAGTATCAAAATCGCAAGGGGGGAGGCGTTCGGTGGCAGTATACCTTGATGTGATCTGGTTGCTAAATTTTTGTTTCGATTACATGCTGCTTGCGCTAACTGGGATACTGCTGAAGAAACAAGTAAAAAAGAGACGGCTTGCTACTGGTGCATTGATCGCTTCGTGTTATGTGCTTTTTCTTTTTGTTCCTGCCCTAACATTTATGGTAAACCCATTCATGAAGCTGCTCTACTCCTTACTTATTGTTGTGGTAACGTTTGGCTTTACAAGGTTTCGTAGCTTCTTTCAATGTTGGCTTCTCTTCTATTTTGTTACTTTTATGATTGGCGGGGGAATGATGGGGGCACATTATTTCTTTCAAAAAGATATGACGGTGTATAACGGAGCGGTCGCTACACAAAGCACTGGATTTGGGGATCCCGTTAGCTGGCTTTTTGTGTTAGTTGGTTTCCCTATCGTTTGGTTTTTTTCAAAAAGAAGAGTGGATCATCTCGAGACAACACGAATTCATTTTGATCAACTAGCAGAAGTTAGTATCCGAATTGATGATGTGACAATTTCAGCTAAAGCACTTGTCGATAGCGGCAACCAGTTACAAGACCCTTTAAGCGGCTCACCTGTTATGATCCTCGATATGACGGTGCATGAAGCGAACTTTCCACCATCGTTTATTCAGAAAGCCAAAAACATCACGGAATTCCAAGAAGAAGGAGAGGAGGATCGTTGGGAACATCGGTTACGTATTGTTCCGTTTCGGGCAGTCGGACAAGATCATCAATTCTTGTGTGCTGTAAAGCCGGATGAAGTATTGATCTCGATGGAGGGACGTTCATTAACTGTCAAAAAAGTACTTGTTGGATTAAGCTTTCATACGATTTCAGGAGAAAAAGATTATACGTGTATCCTTCATCCGAAAATGCTGACAGGACATAAGGCGACTGCGTCATAGAAGAGAAAACAAGACGACCAAGGAGGAGTTCGAGATGGGGAAAATGAAAATTAAGTTAGTTCTATGGTGGCAGCGGATCCTAATGAAGCTTGGTATTAAACCTGATGAGATCTATTACATAGGAGGGAGCGAAGCACTACCTCCTCCTCTATCGAAAGATGAAGAAGCGCATTTATTAATCCAATTACCTAAGGGAGATAAAGCAGCAAGATCGATTTTAATAGAGCGTAATCTTCGTCTGGTCGTTTATATTGCACGGAAATTTGAGAATACGGGGATCAACATTGAAGATTTAATTAGTATTGGTACGATTGGTCTCATCAAAGCAGTAAACACATTTAATCCTGAGAAAAAAATCAAGCTTGCAACCTATGCATCAAGGTGTATAGAGAATGAAATATTAATGTTCCTTCGACGGAATAATAAAATACGCTCAGAAGTTTCATTTGATGAGCCGCTTAATGTGGACTGGGATGGAAATGAGCTCCTTTTGTCTGATGTTCTTGGGACAGATGAAGATATCATTACGCGAGGGATAGAAGCTCGCGTTGATCGTAGATTACTTGTGAAAGCATTAGAAACACTTAATCCAAGAGAAAAACAAATTATGGAGTTAAGGTTTGGTCTTGCTGGAGAAGAAGAGAAAACGCAAAAGGATGTTGCCGATTTGCTTGGCATTTCTCAATCTTATATTTCAAGGCTCGAAAAGCGCATTATTAAACGACTTCGGAAAGAGTTCAATAAAATGGTCTGAGCTTCTTAGGATAATAGATGCATAAAATTCCCACTCGCGGAGATACTTTACTTTGACAGCATCTCCGATGAGGAGGGAATGAGTTGACACGAAACAAAGTCGAGATTTGTGGAGTAGATACATCCAAACTTCCAGTACTTAAAAATGAAAAAATGAGAGTACTCTTTAAGCAGATGCAGGAAGGGGATATTTCGGCACGTGAAGAACTAGTGAATGGTAATTTAAGGCTTGTTCTAAGCGTGATCCAGCGATTTAATAATCGAGGAGAATACGTGGATGATCTTTTTCAGGTGGGCTGCATTGGCCTGATGAAATCCATAGATAACTTTGATTTAGGGCAAAACGTGAAATTCTCTACTTATGCAGTGCCGATGATCATCGGTGAAATCAGAAGATATCTCCGTGACAATAACCCGATCAGAGTGTCACGATCTTTAAGAGATATCGCTTATAAGTCTCTCCAGATTAGAGATAAATTAATGACGAAGAATTCCAAAGAACCAAATCCGACTGAAATTGCCAAAGAGCTTGGGGTGACGAAGGAAGAAGTAGTCTTTGCACTTGATGCGATTCAGGATCCTGTTTCATTATTTGAACCTATTTATAATGATGGAGGCGACCCCATTTTCGTTATGGATCAAATCAGTGATGATAAACAGAAAGACATCCAGTGGCTTGAAGATATTGCTTTAAAGGAAGCCATGACAAGATTAAATCAGCGAGAGAACATGATCTTACAAATGAGATTCTTCCAGGGTAAAACGCAAATGGAAGTAGCAGATGAGATTGGGATTTCGCAGGCACAGGTGTCCCGACTTGAGAAAGCGGCGATTCACCAAATGAATAAAAATATCCAAAGTTAGAACGAGACCTGGGAAACAGGTCTTTTCTTTTGCCTTCTTTTCATATAATGAGATGAAAGGTGGGTGCGCGATGATAAAAATATCAGAATTTCAGGTGAAAGATGTTGTGAATGTCTCGAATGGACGTAAGCTTGGTCACATCGCTGATCTGGAAATTAATTTAACGACAGGAAAAATAGAAGCGATTGTGATTCCAGGTGCAGGTAAAATGATGGGATTGTTTGCGCGAGAAAGTGATGTCGTTATTCCATGGCGCAACATAGTGAAAATTGGGTCAGATGTCATTCTAGTAAGACATCATGATACAGCTGATGGCGAATCGTTTCAGAAAGAATCATAAGGAAAGAAAGATCTAACAATCTATATCCCTTAGGTTCAACATATTATGATAAAATAAGGTATAAACTGTATCATGGTATAAAGGGGTGCAACTGTGGAAAAAGAACCATTTCAACCATCAACACATAAAACATCACTGGCACTGAAATTTCCAGATCAAGCTGAACGGAACGATAACCTGATAGCAGGTTTTTCAACCCGTAGAAACGGAGTTAGCCAGACTCCGTTTTCTAGCTTGAATCTTGGGTTCCACGTACCAGATCGAGCGAGAGATGTACTAATAAATCGCGAAACCCTTGCCTATGATATCGGACAATCCCTTGATCGATGGATCGTTGGTGAGCAAATTCATGGCGCCGACATTGCGAATGTAACAGCAGCGGATAAGGGACGAGGAGCAACGAATCATCAAGATGCCATTCCGAAAGTGGACGGGCTATATACAGATGATCCGGAAGTTCTTCTAACCGCTCTTTATGCCGACTGCGTTCCGCTCTATTTCTATGCGCCAGCAGCTAAAAGAGTGGGGATTGCCCACGCAGGCTGGAAAGGAACAACGAAGAATATTGCAGGAGAGATGATTCGTGCGTGGAACAACGATGGAATCCAAACCGACGATATCTATGCTGCAATCGGCCCTTCAATAGGGAAATGTTGCTACGAAGTTGATGATGGCGTCATCGAACACATTAAAGCGCTAGTAGGAGATCAGGATCTGTTTTTTGATGAAAAAGCAACTGGGAAATACCAGCTTGATTTAAAAGCCGTGAATCGCGAGCTCCTCCTTCGGTCAGGGATTAAGGCGAGTCAACTATCAGTTAGTGACTATTGTACAAGCTGTAGCAATCTGTTTTTCTCTCATCGAAATGAAAATGGAAAAACAGGAAGAATGATGGCATACATAGGACTCGGGGAGGTATAGCATTATCGTGAATGTAAGAGAAAGTCTAGAAAAAATCAAAGGTAAAATTAGCGCAGCAGCAGAACGGTCAGGTCGTGATCCTCAGCATATTCATGTTGTAGCGGTGACTAAATATGTTAGCGTCGAACGTACAAAAGAAGCATTAGAAGCAGGCGTTACTCACTTCGGTGAAAGTCGTGATGAGGGGCTATTGAAGAAAGTAAAAGCTATTGGCACATTGCCTTCGTGGCACTTTATTGGCACACTACAATCTCGTAAAGTGAAAGACATTCTTCCATTTGTAGATTATATTCACTCCCTCGATCGTATATCTCTAGCTAAAGAAATACAAAAGAGAGCTGATGGTGAAGTAAACTGTTTTGTGCAAGTTAACGTGTCTGGTGAAGAATCTAAGCATGGATTATCGCCAGAAGAGACGCTACCTTTTATTGAGTCACTTAATGAATTCTCATCTATTAAAGTCGTAGGATTAATGGCTATGGCTCCGCATACAGATAATACAAATGAAATTCGAGATGTTTTCAAGAAACTTCGTGAGCTTGGAGAACGTGTCCAAAGTCTTTCACTCCCACATGCTCCTTGCAATGAACTTTCAATGGGGATGTCAAATGATTATGAAATTGCTGTTGAAGAGGGCGCGACATATGTTCGCATTGGATCGTCACTTGTCGGAAATGAAAAATAAAATAAGCTCTCCAGGAGGTGCAGGGAATTGGGTATCAAAACGAAATTCAAGCAGTTCTTTGAACTTGATGATGAAACGATAGAGTTGGATGAGCAGCAGGAGCAAGATTCATATATGGAAGAAGAAGAGCCTGAAGTTACTCGAGCGAATCGTAAGCAGTCTAAACAAAATGTGGTAAGTCTTCAAAGCGTTCATAAGAACTCAAGAGTTGTGCTAGTTGAACCAAGAGTGTATGCTGAAGCTCAGGATATCGCTGATCACGTGAAAAATCGGAAGTCTGTTGTGATGAATCTTCAGCGTATTCCACAAGATCAGGCGAGACGCATTGTCGATTTTCTAAGTGGAACAGTCTACGCTGTTGGTGGCGATATTCAGAAACTCGGTCCGGATACGTTTATATGTACACCGGACAATGTTGAAATTTCAGGTAACATTACAGATGAAATTTACGAAGACCAGTAATTAAGAAAGGGTGAAAAGTTTGAACATAGTTTCAATCCTACTTTCAGCAGTACAAATTTATACGTGGATCCTCATCATTTACATCTTTATGTCATGGATTCCAAATGCAAGAGAATCTTCTATTGGACGAATGATTGCTTCTATAGCAGAACCATATCTAGCTCCGTTTCGTAAAATTATTCCTCCAATCGGTGGAATGCTTGATATTTCGCCGATCGTAGCCATTTTCGCACTTCAGTTTGTGCAATATGGAATTATTGCGGTCTTTAGATTCATAGGCTAATGTCTATTTACGAACATTATCGTCCAGAAGAAAGAACATTTGTCGATCGCGTTTTACAATGGCAGGATGAGGTTCAAGAAAGGTATGCTCCCAGGTTAACCGATTTTCTTGATCCAAGAGAACAGGATATGGTGAGGCAAATCATTGGAAATCACTCTGACGTGGGCGTGTTTTTTTCGGGTGGAGTTGAAGGGTCTGAGCGTCAGAGGGCTCTTCTTGTTCCTCCTTACTTTGAACCAACAACTGAAGATTTCGAGATAATCGCTTTTGAAATTACATATCCAGCCAAATTCGTATCACTTACTCATCCAGATTTGCTTGGGGCAATGATGGGTCTTGGAATTAAGCGTGAGAAGTTTGGAGATATCCTTGTGCAGGATAGTGCTGCGCATTTAATCGTAGCGAAGGAAATTGCGGATTTCGTGAAAATGAATTTAACACATGCAGGTAAAGCGTCCATATCTCCTAACGAAATTCCATTAACGAGCGTAAGCGTCGTAGAAGCTTCCTGGCAGGAGCAGTCAGGCACAGTAACAAGCCTCCGTTTGGATACGGTACTTGCAGAAGTATACAATCTATCAAGAGGTAAGGTTGCTCCGATGATTGAACATGATCGAGCGAAATTAAATTGGAAGATCGTCAGTCAACCCTCTGCTGAAGTGAAAGAGGGAGACTATTTATCGTTACGAGGTTCAGGTAGAAGTAAGATTATTTCTGTTGATGGCAAAACAAAGCGGGATAAATGGCGGATTACGTATCAAATTCGTAAATAGTTTGTCATAAATAGAAGGAATATCCAAATGATTGTCGAAATACGAGTAAGCCGGGTATATGAAAAATGAGAGTAAATCGGAGGTGGCTGAATTGCCTTTAACACCATTAGATATTCATAACAAAGAATTTACACGCGGATTCCGCGGTTATGATGAAGATGAGGTCAATGAGTTTCTTGATCAGGTAATCAAAGATTATGAAACGGTAATCAGAGAAAAGAAAGAATTGAATGAGAGAGTGAAGCTTCTAGAAGAACGACTTGGACACTTCTCAAACCTTGAAGAAACGTTAAATAAGTCGATCCTAGTAGCACAGGAGTCAGCAGAAGAAGTGCGACAAAACGCTAAGAAAGAATCTCAACTTATTGTAAAAGAAGCTGAGAAAAATGCCGACCGCATTATTAATGATTCGCTCGCTAAAGCGCGTAAAATCTCCATGGATAATGAAGAGCTGAAAAAACAAGCAGCGGTTTATCGCACGCGTTTTCGTATGCTAGTTGAAGCCCAGCTAGAGATGCTGAATAATGAAGACTGGGATGGCCTAGTGGCTCGATTTGATGAGGAAGAAGAGCAACAACAGGAGCAAATCGAAGAAAAAGCATAAAGCACTCATTTATTTTTTGTCATTTCCTTGACTTCTTATTTTTATTTACACTATACTTCTATTAATAGCAATAACGATCGACGAAGATGGGAAGAGTATCTGATTCTTACTTAACAAAGCGAGCCGGGAATGGTGTGAGCCGGTGTTAAGCAATCAGAGAAGATCGCCCCTGAGTCCCGTGCTGAACGATAAGTAAGCCTCGGCGAATCATTCACGTTACGAATGCAAAGTGAGCGTAAAGCTTAATTTGGGTGGTACCACGGGAAAACCTTCTCGTCCCTTTTCGGGGACGAGAAGGTTTTTTTATTTTGTAGCACACTTTGAAGAAACAATCCCCGAGTGGCTGAAGATCGTTACGGTTGTTGCTCGTTATAAGTTGAAGGAGGAAACCTCATGAGCTATAAAGAAACGCTCTTAATGCCAAAAACAAAATTTCCGATGAGAGGAAATTTACCGAATAAAGAGCCTGACATGCAAAAAGAATGGGCAAACATTAATCTCTACGAAAAAGTACAGGAAAGAACGAAGGACCGCCCTCTATTCGTCCTACATGATGGCCCTCCATATGCAAATGGTGACATCCATATGGGTCATGCAGAGAACAAAGTTTTAAAAGATATCATCGTTCGATATAAATCAATGAACGGTTTTAATGCTCCATATGTTCCTGGTTGGGATACGCACGGACTTCCAATCGAGCAGGCGTTAACGAAAAAAGGCGTCGATCGTAAGAAGTTAACGGTTGCTGAATTTAGAAAGAAATGTGAAGAATACGCATTAAAACAAGTTGATCGCCAGCGTGAACAATTCAAGCGACTTGGAGTTCGTGCTGATTGGGATAATCCATACATTACGCTTGATAAAGGCTATGAAGCACAGCAAATTAAAGTGTTCGGAGAAATGGCAAAGCGCGGTTATATTTATAAAGATAAAAAAACCGTTTATTGGTCTCCGACATCTGAATCAGCATTAGCTGAAGCTGAGATCGAGTATCAAGATAAGCGCTCTGCATCGATTTACGTTGCGTTTGATGTAAAAGATGGAAAAGGTGTTCTTGATGGCGATGAGAAATTTATCATCTGGACAACTACGCCGTGGACCATTCCTTCAAACCTTGCGATTGCGTTGAATGAGAAGTTCGAATACAGCGTCATTGAAGCGGATGGTACGAAATACGTTGTAGCAACAGAGCTTGTTGATCAATTAAAAGAAGAATTTGAGTGGAACAACGTAAGTGAAGTAAAGCGCGTAAAAGGTAGCGAACTTGAATACGTGACAGCTCAGCATCCAATCTACGATCGCGAATCCCTTGTGATTCTTGGTGACCACGTAACGCTTGACGCAGGTACAGGTTGCGTTCATACAGCCCCTGGACACGGTGAAGATGACTATATGATCGGACGAAAGTATAAGCTAGACATCCTTTGCCCTGTAGATGAAAAAGGTGTTTTCACTGATGAAGCTCCTGGCTTTGAAGGTATGTTCTATGACAAAGCGAATAAACCAATTACTGAAAAACTTGAAGAAGTTGGCGCGCTTGTGAAGCTTACATTCTTCACTCACTCTTATCCACACGATTGGCGTACGAAGAAACCGATCATTTTCCGTGCAACTGAGCAGTGGTTTGCGTCGATCAAAGAGTTCCGCCCTGAACTTCTTCAAGCTGTAGCAGATGTGAAATGGTTCCCATCATGGGGTGAAATCCGCCTTCATAATATGGTAAAGGATCGTGAAGATTGGTGTATTTCTCGTCAACGTGCATGGGGCGTTCCAATCCCAGTGTTCTATGGCGAAAATAATGAACCCATCATTACAGATGAGACAATTGCTCATGTATCAGAATTATTCCGTAAGCATGGATCAAACATCTGGTTTGAGTGGGATGCAAAAGAACTTCTACCTGAAGGATTTACTTCAGAGCATAGTCCAAACGGTGAATTCCGTAAAGAAATGGATATCATGGACGTTTGGTTTGACTCAGGTTCTTCTCACCAAGCTGTTCTCGAAGAAAGAAGCGACCTTGCACGACCTGCTGATTTGTATCTAGAAGGTTCTGATCAGTACCGTGGCTGGTTTAACTCCTCCCTATCAACAGCTGTAGCCGTAACAGGTAAAGCACCTTATAAAGCGGTTCTTAGCCATGGATTTATTCTTGACGGTGAAGGAAAGAAAATGAGTAAGTCGCTAGGAAATACCATGGTACCGAACGATGTTATGAAACAATTGGGTGCGGATATTCTTCGTCTTTGGGTCTCATCGGCTGATTATCAAGCTGACGTTCGCGTATCGAATGATATTTTAAAACAAGTAGCTGAAGTGTACCGAAAGATTCGCAACACGTTCCGTTTTATGCTTGGGAACCTTGAAGGGTTTGACCCAACAGAGCATCAAGTGGCGTATAAGGATTTAGGTGAACTTGATCAGTATATGCTTGTGAAGCTAAATAATCTCGTATCGAAAGTGAAAAAAGCTTATGATGAGTATCAGTTCTTAACGGTTTATAATACCATCCATAACTTCTTTACAATTGAAATGAGCTCGTTCTATCTCGATATCGCGAAAGACACGCTTTATATTGAACATGCAGATCACCCGAACCGTCGTGCGATCCAAACAGTTCTTTATCAGACAGCTGTTGCGCTTACGAAACTTCTTTCGCCTATCATTCCGCACACTGCTGAAGAAGTATGGCAGTTTGTCCCTGGTGAGAAGGAAGAGTATGTACAGCTTTCCGATATGCCAGAAGTGAAGAATTTTGAAGGTACAGCTGATCTTGAAGAAAAATGGGATCATGTGATGGAGCTTCGTGACGAAGTTCTAAAAGCACTAGAAGAAGCGCGTAACGAGAAGAAAATCGGTAAATCGTTAACCGCTCAGCTTCATATTTATGCTGATAATGGTACGAAGGATTTGCTGGAAGGCGTAGCAAATCTTGAGAAGCTCTTTATCGTATCAGGTGCTACAGTGGCCGGTACGAAGGCTGAAGCACCAGCGGAAGCGAAAGTATATGAAGAACTAGCGATCTCCGTTTCACCTGCTGAGGGAGAAACGTGTGAGCGCTGCTGGCAAGTGAAAAAAGACGTTGGCGCTAATAGTGAATACCCAACTCTTTGCGCTAGCTGTGCTGAAACGGTTAAAAATCATTACTAATTAAAGAAATAAATCGAAAAGACGCTTTGCGATGCGAAGCGTCTTTTCTTTGTTGTTAGCTCAGTTTCGATTGTCTGCTGAAGCAAGCTGTGCTAAACTTTCATAGGAAGTAACATTTGATCGGAGGAGCGCTCGTGTGGAAATATCTCATAGCCATAGGCATCATTGTTCTAGATCAGTGGACGAAATGGCTTGTTGTGAAGTACATGGAATATGGTGAAAACATTACATTAATTAATGACTTTCTTTATCTAACTTCTCATCGAAACCGGGGCGCCGCCTTCGGAATCCTTCAAGGACAGATGATTTTCTTTTATATCATTACCATTTTCGTCATTGGAGCGGTTATTTATTATATGAAACAATATAAACATAGCCGTTTCGTTAGCGTCACCCTAGCACTCATACTTGGTGGTGCAATAGGGAACTTTATAGATCGAGTCCTTCGTGGAGAAGTAGTAGATTTTGTGAACACATTTATCTTCTCTTATGATTTTCCGATCTTTAACGTTGCCGATGCCTCCCTTGTTGTAGGTGTTATTCTTATCTTTATCGGAACCATTTTTGAAAGTAAGCAGGCTAAAGGGGAAAACTAATGGAAAAATTCACATTTAAAGTAGCAGAAGAAGAGAAAGGTGAGCGAATCGATAAGCTCATTACTTCTTATGAAAATGACTGGTCGCGTAGCCAGGTTCAAGCTTGGATTAAAGATAAAAATATTCAAGTGAATGGCGAAGACGTGAAAGGCAATTATAAAGCAACTGCAGGCGATAAGATCGAAGTAACCGTTCCTGAGCCTGAAGAATTAGAAATTGTAGCAGAGAATCTGAACCTTGAGATTGTTTACGAGGATGCAGATGTTCTTGTCGTGAACAAACCAAGAGGAATGGTTGTTCACCCAGCTCCAGGACATGCTAGCGGAACGCTTGTTAATGGGTTAATGTATCAAGTTAACGATCTAAGCGGTATTAACGGTGTTGTCCGTCCTGGGATCGTTCATCGTATTGATAAAGATACTTCAGGGTTATTAATGGTCGCAAAGAACGACAAAGCCCATGAGTCACTTGTAAAGCAGCTTCAAGCTAAAACCGTTAACCGGCGTTATACTGCCATCGTTCATGGCAACATTCAGCATGACGTGGGGACAATTGATGCGCCAATCGGGCGAGATAAGCAAGATCGTCAGAAGATGACGGTAACGGATGAAAATAGCCGAGATGCGGTTACGCATTTTCATGTTCTAGAACGTTATAAGCAATTTACTTATGTTGAATGTAAGCTTGAAACTGGTCGAACGCATCAAATTCGAGTTCACATGAAATATATCGATCATCCCGTTGCAGGTGATCCTAAATATGGCCCAAGAAGAAAGTCGCTTCCGATTGATGGTCAGGCCCTTCATGCCGGTGTTCTAGGCTTCAGTCACCCTGTGACAGAAGAGTGGCTTGAATTCTCTGCTCCTATTCCAGAGGATATTGAACGTTTATTAAAGCGACTTAGACAAGATTAAGGTTGACTTAAGAAGAGATCTTTGCGATACTCTTTATAGACAATAGCATACCCTTTAAAGACAGTCCCGTGAGGCTGCAAAGGAAAAACGGCTATGTACGATCGGTACATTTATATGCCCAAAACCCTTTTGCCCTCATGGCAAAAGGGTTTTTTTAATGCCACAGATCGATAAAGAGAGAGGGGCGATCATCATGGAAAACAAACGCATTTTGCTCGATGATCAAGCGATTCGAAGAGCGCTTACGCGAATTGCACATGAAATTCTAGAGCGTAATAAAGGCATTGATAATACAATGCTTGTTGGGATTAAAACTAGAGGCATTTATTTAGCTGAGAGGTTAGCTGAACGAATCGAACAAATTGAAGGATCAGCGATTTCAGTAGGAGAAGTTGATATCACCATGTATCGCGATGACCTTACTCACAAAAACGAAGATCAGGATCCGCTAATAAAAGGCACAAGCATTTCAAAGGATGTAACAGATCAAAAAGTTATACTTATTGACGACGTTCTTTATACAGGCAGAACCGTTCGTGCTGCAATGGATGCCTTAATGGATCTTGGACGTCCATCACAAATTCAACTGGCGGTGCTAGTTGATCGTGGACACAGAGAATTACCGATTCGTCCCGATTATGTAGGGAAGAACGTACCAACAGCAAAAGAAGAAATCATTGAAGTTGCTCTAACAGAAGTAGATGACTTTGATCAAGTTAGCTTATCACAATCATAAATCGTGCTCCCTTTAAATCCGTCCAGAGAGACGGCCAAGGGAGGAGACGCGTTCCGTTTAAGGACACGCGTGTACCTCCTTGCGGCCATGCAAGGAGTTTTTTTATACCTTAGGGTTAAGAAAAACGATGGCCGGGACACGCACAACCGAGGAGGAATACATCATGAAAAAAGTATTAGGAATTCGAGAGGTACCCAAACCTTCAAGCTGGCTTACATTGAGCTTACAGCATTTATTCGCCATGTTTGGCGCAACGATATTAGTTCCATTTCTCGTCGGACTTGATCCGGCGGTTGCCCTTGTCTCAAGTGGACTTGGGACGCTAGCTTATCTTGCCATAACGAAAGGTCGCATCCCAGCATACCTGGGGTCGTCATTCGCCTTTATTGCACCAATCATTTCAGCCGTCTCTTTACACGGACCAGAGGGAGCCATGATCGGAAGCTTTTTTGCCGGGATTGTCTACGGTCTTGTCGCAATTGGGATTCGAGCGCTTGGGTTAAACTGGCTGTTAAAACTTCTTCCACCGATCGTAGTTGGCCCCGTGATCATGGTCATCGGACTAGGTCTTGCAGGAACGGCGATTGACATGGCGATGAATAACCCTGCTACGGAAGCCTATAGCGGCACACACTTTACTGTCGCGCTTGTCACGCTAGGGGTTACCATTCTCGCTTCCATGTTTTTAAGAGGATTTTTCAGCCTGATTCCGATTTTAATCGGCATAGTATCTGGATACACTTTTGCTTACTTCATGGGTATTGTTGACCTTACTCCAATTAAAGAAGCTTCATTCTTACAAATGCCGGATTTCATCATCCCGTTTGCGGATTACAACCCGGTTGATGTCTTCTCATGGGAAATCTTATTCATCATGGTACCAATTGCAGTTGTTACGATTGCAGAGCACATTGGCGATCAGATGGTTTTAAGTAAAGTTGCCGGCAAGAATTTCTTGAAAACTCCAGGTCTCCACCGCTCCATTCTTGGAGACGGAGTAGCCACAATGATCGCATCTTGCCTTGGTGGGCCGCCGAACACAACGTATGGGGAGAACATTGGCGTACTTGCGATAACACGAGTATTCAGCGTGTTCGTCATCGGAGGGGCTGCTGTCCTTGCCCTTATGTTCGGCTTCATTGGAAAAGTAACAGCTCTTATCTCAACGATTCCAACGGCTGTCATGGGCGGCGTGTCGATCCTTCTTTTCGGAATTATTGCATCATCTGGCTTGCGCATGCTGATTGATAACAAAATTGATCTTGGTGAAAAGCGCAACTTGATCATCTCCTCCGTAATCCTAGTCATCGGTGTAGGTGGGGCATTCATCCAGGTCAGTGACAACTTGCAAATTGCAGGAATGGCGCTTGCGACTGTCATTGGTATTACGCTGAACCTCATTTTGCCTGGCGGAAGCTCACAACAATCGGTTGAGAAAATGTTTGAAGAAGATCTTGAAAATAACGAACCAGCTGCATAGCATCATCCTTTAAAAAGGTACAGAGAGACCTAAAAGGGTGGGAAAGAGATGCGTTTACTTAAACGCGTCTAACCTTCTGCACCCTGACAACGCTCAGGGTGTTTTTTTTGAGAAAAATATTAACGAAACGGAGTGAGTGATGTGAAGCATTTACTTGATATGACCTCTCTTACATTAGATGAAATTCATGAAATTTTACTGCAGGCTGAACGTTTTAAAAATGGAAAAAGTATTCAAAGACAGGAGCCAGTGTTTATAGCGAATCTTTTCTTCGAACCGTCAACCCGAACAAGATTTAGCTTTGAGGTAGCAGAGAAGCGACTTGGATATGAGGTGTTGAATTTTGAAACGTCATCATCAAGCGTTCAAAAAGGGGAGACGCTATACGACACTATTAAAACCCTTGAATCTATTGGGGCAAGTGCTGTAGTCGTAAGGCACAAAGATGAGAAGTATTTCGAACCGCTACTTGAGAAAACGTCCATGTCCATCATTAATGCAGGCGATGGATGCGGGCATCACCCAACCCAATCGCTACTAGATCTCCTAACGATTCGTCAAGAATTCAAGCGATTTGAAGGTCTAAACGTTGTGATCGCTGGTGATATAAAGCACAGCAGGGTAGCGCGGTCAAATGCGAACGTATTAAGTAGGCTAGGTGCAAAAGTGAGTTTTTCGGGCCCCCGTGAATGGCAAGATGAAACAATGAATGACTACCCATACGTCACAATGGATGAAGCGGTTGAACAGGCGGATGTCCTCATGCTACTCCGCATTCAAAATGAACGCCATGCAAGAAGAAGCGATACTGATTCTTACCTCCAATCATTCGGCTTAACGGTAGAGCGAGAAAGACGTATGAAGAAACACAGCATTATCATGCATCCTGCGCCGGTTAATCGAGGAGTTGAAATTGATACATCATTAGTGGAATGTGAACGCTCAAGAATTTTTAAACAAATGGAAAACGGTGTTTACGTACGAATGGCCTGCTTGAATTTGGTCCTACAACCTAATAAGAAAGGAATGGTCGTGTAATGCTAATCCAAAACGCGAAACTACTTAATGAATCTGGAGAATTGATGGAGCGCGATGTTCTTATCAATCAAGAAGGTCAAATTGAAACAATCGCACAGAGCATTGAAAAGGGTGAGTACGAAACCTTTGATGCGAAAGGGAACCTCCTAGTTCCAGGGCTCGTTGATCTTCACGTGCACTTAAGAGAACCGGGAGGAGAGCATAAAGAAACGATTGAAACTGGTACTAAAGCAGCGGCGAAAGGCGGATTTACAACAATCGCAGCTATGCCGAATACAAGACCTGTACCAGACAATGAAGAAATGATGCAAACGTTAATGAAACGTATCAAAGAAACGGCAAGTGTTCGCGTCCTACCATACGGAGCGATTACAACAAGACAGCTAGGTCAAGAGCTTACGAATTTTGAAGGGTTGAAAACAAACGGTGCGTTTGCTTTAACAGATGATGGCGTTGGTGTTCAAGATGCAGGAATGATGTTAGAAGCGATGAAGCGAGCGGCAGCTAGTAACCTAGCAATTGTTGCCCATTGTGAAGAAAACACGTTGATCAACGGAGGAAGCGTTCATGAAGGTCATTTCTCAAAAGAGAATGGACTAAATGGTATTCCATCGGTTTGTGAGGCGGTACATATTGCAAGAGACGTTCTGCTCGCTGAAGCAGCAGGCGTTCATTATCATGTTTGCCACATTAGTACGAAGGAGTCCGTCCGTACTGTACGCGATGCGAAGCGGGCTGGCATTAACGTAACAGCTGAAGTAACACCACATCATCTCCTTTTATCAGAAGATGATATACCGGGACTTGATACGCATTACAAGATGAACCCGCCTCTTCGATCAAAAGAAGATCGAGAAGCACTTATCGAAGGTTTGCTTGACGGCACAATTGACTTTATTGCAACGGATCATGCCCCTCATTCAGAGGAAGAAAAAGCACAGTCAATGGAAAAAGCGCCATTCGGCATTGTAGGATTGGAAACAGCTTTTCCGCTGTTATTCACCCATTTTGTTGAGAAAGGGACCTTTACACTCAAGCAACTTGTGGATTGGTTAACGGTGAAACCAGCGCAGGCATTTGGACTTGAATACGGCACTCTCGAAATAGGTGCACTAGCGGATATGACAATTATCGATTTAACAGAGCAAAAGGACATTAATCCAGAGTTATTTGTTTCGAAAGGAAAGAATACCCCATTTAATGGATGGACTTGTAAAGGATGGCCAACGGCAACAGTTGTCAATGGCAAAATCGTGTTTGAAAAGGGGAGCGATCAATGATGAGAAGACAGCTGATATTAGAAGATGGATCCGTTTTTGTAGGGAAAGCATTCGGTAGTGACATTGAGAAAAGTGGTGAGGTTGTTTTCAACACAGGCATGACGGGCTATCAGGAAATTTTGTCCGATCCATCCTATTGTGCTCAAATCGTCACGCTAACCTATCCGTTGATCGGAAACTACGGCATAAACAGAGATGATTTCGAATCAATAAACCCATCTGTACACGGTCTTATTGTGAAAGAAGCAACAGAAGTACCAAGCTACTGGAGAAATGAAATGACGCTTGATGAATTGCTTCGTGTGAAAGGCATTCCTGGACTTGAAGGAATTGACACAAGGAAGCTAACAAAGCTGATCCGCTCAAATGGAACGTTAAAAGGAAAAATTTGTAGTATGGATGTTGATCCAGAGAAGATTGCGCGTGATCTAAGAGATACACCATTGAAAAGGGACCAGGTACAGCAGGTATCCATTAAAGCACCTTATGCAAGTCCAGGTCGTGGATTCCGCATCGTTCTTGTCGATTTTGGAATGAAGCACGGCATTTTAAGAGAACTAACAAAAAGGAAATGTGATGTTGTTGTTGTCCCATACAATACGTCGGCAGAAGAAATTCTGCGCCTAAATCCTGATGGCGTGATGCTAAGTAATGGCCCTGGCGATCCAAAAGATGTTCCTGAAGGAGTGGACATGATTAACGGTATTCTCGGTAAAATTCCGCTCTTTGGCATTTGCCTAGGTCACCAACTCTTTGCTCTTGCCTGCGGAGCGGATTCAGAGAAAATGAAATTTGGTCATAGAGGGTCCAATCATCCCGTAATGGATTTAACAACAAAACGGGTCGCGATTACTTCGCAAAATCATGGTTATACGATTGCCGCTGAAACGTTAGAGAATACCAACCTTGAAGTCACACATGTTGCCGTAAACGATGGTTCCATTGAAGGCGTCAAGCATAAGAATGAACCAGCTTTTAGTGTGCAATACCATCCAGAAGCATCACCTGGACCAGAAGATTCCAATGAACTTTTTGACGACTTTATCTCGATGATTACAACATTCAAGGGGGAAAAAACATATGCCTAAACGTACAGATATTAAGAAAATCCTTGTGATCGGATCTGGACCGATTGTCATCGGACAAGCAGCAGAATTTGACTATGCAGGAACGCAGGCATGTCAGGCGTTAAAAGAAGAGGGTTATGAAGTAATTCTAGTAAACTCAAATCCTGCAACAATTATGACGGATACCACAATCGCGGACGAAGTATACATCGAGCCACTAACGCTTGATTTTGTTAGCCGTATTATTCGAAAAGAACGACCAGATGCTCTTCTTGCAACACTTGGAGGGCAAACTGGACTGAATATGGCAATGGAATTATCAGAAGCGGGCGTTTTAAAAGACTATGAAGTAGAACTTTTAGGTACGAAACTTGATGCGATTCAGCAGGCAGAGGATCGAGATTTGTTTCGTACGCTCATGAATGAGTTAAACGAGCCAGTTCCTGAAAGTGATATTATTCATAACCTTGAGGAAGCTTATCGATTTGTGAATCGAATTGGATACCCGGTTATTGTACGTCCTGCCTATACGCTTGGTGGTACAGGCGGTGGAATCGTGAACAACGATGAAGAATTAGAAGAAATTGTTTCAAGTGGCCTAAAATACAGCCCGGTTACGCAGTGTCTTCTCGAAAAAAGCATTGCTGGGTTTAAAGAAGTCGAGTATGAAGTGATGCGAGATGGTCAAGATCAAGCGATCGTTGTATGTAACATGGAGAATATCGATCCTGTTGGAATCCATACAGGTGACTCCATCGTCGTAGCGCCGAGTCAGACCCTATCTGACCGAGACTATCAAATGCTACGTAACGTAGCGCTAAAAGTCATTCGCGCACTAAAAATCGAGGGGGGCTGTAACATTCAGCTCGCTCTTGATCCATACAGCTTCCAATATTACATCATAGAAGTAAATCCTAGAGTAAGTCGTTCTTCCGCTCTTGCATCTAAAGCAACGGGTTACCCGATTGCCAAGCTTGCAGCGAAAATCGCGGTGGGGCTCTCTCTTGCTGAAATGAAAAATCCTGTTACAGGAAAAACTTATGCAAGCTTCGAACCAGCTTTAGACTATGTTGTATCTAAGATTCCAAGATGGCCATTTGATAAATTCGAAAGTGCAAATCGCAAGTTAGGAACGCAAATGAAGGCAACAGGTGAAGTGATGGCAATCGGCCGTACACTTGAAGAATCACTACTAAAAGCGGTTCGCTCACTGGAATCGAACGTTAGTCACCTTACTATTCCTGAACTAGCTGATCTTGATGAAGAAACGATGGAGAGAAGAATTCGCTTTGCGGACGATGAGCGCATCTTCGTTGTAGCAGAAGCATTCAGACGAGGAAAAACGATAAAAGAAATTCATGATTGGAGCAAAATTGATCATTATTTCCTCGTCAAAATGCAAGGAATCATTGAGCTTGAAAACAAGTTGAAAGAAAACAAAGGAAATCTCGATCTTTTGCTTGAAGCAAAGCAAAAAGGGTTCTCAGATCATATCATTGCAACCCTCTGGGATCAAACGGAGCTTGAAATCTATGAACTACGAACGCGAGAAGCCATCCGTCCCGTTTACAAAATGGTTGATACGTGTGCGGGCGAATTTGAATCTGAAACGCCTTATTACTACTCCACTTATGAAGATGAGAATGAATCACTTGAAACACCAAAAGAGAGTGTGCTCGTACTAGGTTCGGGGCCAATTCGAATCGGCCAGGGGATTGAATTTGATTACGCAACGGTGCACAGCGTTTGGGCCATTCGTGAAGCGGGTTATGAAGCCATTATCATTAATAATAACCCGGAGACTGTATCTACTGATTTCAGCATCTCAGATAAGCTTTATTTTGAACCATTAACTGTTGAAGACGTGATGCATGTGATTGATCTTGAGAAGCCTAAAGGCGTAGTCGTTCAGTTCGGAGGTCAGACGGCTATAAATCTAGCGGACGAACTATCAGCTCGAGGGGTGAAAATCCTTGGAACATCGTTAGAAGATATGGATCGAGCGGAGAATCGCGACAAATTCGAAATGGCGATGGCAGAGCTGAACATCCCTCAACCAGAAGGGAAGACAGCAACTTCCGTTGATCAAGCAGTTGCCATTGCTGAGCGAATTGGCTATCCTGTCCTCGTTCGCCCATCCTATGTACTCGGCGGAAGAGCAATGGAAATTGTGTATAAGGAAAGCGAACTGCTTCATTACATGGAAAATGCCGTTAAGGTTAATCCGCAGCACCCAGTCTTAATCGATCGGTATTTGATGGGGAAAGAAATTGAAGTTGATGCGATCTCTGACGGAGAAACCGTATTTATTCCAGGTATTATGGAACACATCGAGCGTGCAGGGATTCACTCTGGGGATTCGATTGCAGTATACCCTCCACAGAGCTTATCTAGTGAGGTGAAACAAACGCTCATTGAACAGACAATCGCTCTTGCGAGAGGTTTGAAGATCAAAGGTCTCCTTAATATCCAATATGTTATTCAAAATGAACAGGTGTATGTGCTTGAAGTAAATCCGCGCTCAAGTCGGACGGTACCATTCTTAAGTAAAATTACAGGGGTACCGATGGCGAACATAGCAACAAAAGTGATTCTAGGAGCATCGCTTGAATCACTTGGTTACGAAACAGGGTATGGAACAGAGCGAGACGATGTATATGTAAAAGTGCCGGTCTTCTCATTTGCTAAACTGCGCCGCGTTGATATTACGCTCGGGCCTGAAATGAAATCAACAGGCGAAGTGATGGGGCGCGATTACACACTGGAGAAAGCTCTATATAAAGGGCTCGTTGCTTCAGGTATGAAGATTCCAACTCACGGCTCAGTGTTATTCACAATCGCGGACAAAGATAAAGAAGAAGCGATCGATATTGTGAAGCGTTTCAATGCGATCGGCTATCACATTCTGGCGACAGAAGGAACAGCTCACATCATACGTGATCTTGGAATACCTGTGACAGTCGTCAATAAAATTGGGGCAGAAAAGCCGAATTTACTACACGTCATTCGTGAAGGTCAGGCACAATTTGTTATTAATACGCTCACTAGAGGAAAGCAACCGGCTCGTGACGGCTTCCGTATTCGAAGAGAGTCAGTTGAAAACGGAGTTGTGTGCTTTACATCTCTTGATACAGCAAGAGCTCTGCTTCGCGTTATTGAAACAATGACCTTTACAAGCACAAGCATGCCGAAGTTTCACGAAAAAGAAGTGGTTCGTTCATGAGACAGTTAAAAACCGAGCTCGTGTCCCAAAAAGAAATTGCAGCTTCGATTTATGAAGCAGTAGTTTTCCATAAGGAGATTGATGAAAGCTTCCAACCTGGACAATTTGTTCATGTAAAAGCTGGCTTCGGTTCAGATCCACTTCTCAGAAGGCCGATTAGCATTTGTCGTATTGATCCTAAAAAGCATGAGTTGACGATGATCTACCGAGCAGAAGGAAAAGGAACGAAAGTTTTATCTGAGATGGTGCCGGGGGTTGAGGTTGACCTCCTCGGCCCGCTCGGTAAAGGGTTTCCGGTTGATAAAACAATGGAGGGAGATACGGCTTTGCTTGTAGGAGGCGGTATCGGCGTGCCCCCCCTTTATTATCTTTCGCAAGAATTAACGAAGCGCGGCGTCAATGTGAAGCACATAAATGGCTTTCAAACGAGCTCAGTAGTTTTTTATGAAGAGAAGTTTAAAGCATTAGGCCCTGTCACGATTACAACAGCGGATGGAACGTATGGGGAAGCAGGGTTTGTAACAAATCAGCTTGATATGGAAGCAGATTATCTCTTTGCCTGTGGTCCATCTCCAATGTTAAAAGCGCTAGAAAACTATCATGCAAAAAAGGGCGTGTACCTCTCCCTTGAACAGCGAATGGGCTGTGGAATTGGTGCCTGTCTTGCGTGCGTTTGTCATGTACAGGGAGACGAAACAGGCTTTGCTTATCGAAAAGTTTGTAGTGACGGTCCGGTATTTCAAGCAGGGGAGGTTGTCCTATGAGCCGATTAGGAATTCAGCTACCAGGTCTTGACTTAAAGAATCCGATTATGCCAGCTTCTGGCTGCTTTGGATTTGGTAGAGAGTACAGTCAATTTTACAAACTAGATCAGCTTGGAGCCATTATGGTAAAAGCGACCACCAATGAGCCTAGATTCGGAAACCCTACACCTCGTGTAGCAGAAACGACGTCAGGCATGTTAAACGCTATCGGTCTCCAGAACCCTGGCCTTGAGCGTGTCATGACAGAAGAATTACCATGGTTATCACAATTTGATGTGCCAATTATTGCGAATGTCGCCGGATCTACAATTGAAGATTATGTGGCCGTGGCTAAACGGATTTCTAAAGCACCGAACGTTCATGCGCTAGAGTTAAACATTTCTTGCCCCAATGTGAAGGAAGGCGGACTTGCATTTGGAACGGTACCAGAAACAGCATATGACGTAACTAAAGCTGTAAAAGACGTATCGTCAGTTCCTGTTTACGTCAAGCTCTCACCGAACGTGACAGATATTGTGGAAATGGCAAAAGTAGTTGAGCGTGCTGGAGCGGATGGGTTAACGATGATCAACACGCTTCTCGGAATGCGAATTGACTTGAAAACCGGTAAGCCAATCCTTGCAAATGGGGCTGGTGGCTTATCAGGTCCTGCCATTAAGCCTGTTGCCATTCGTATGATTCATCAAGTAAGTCAACAAGTAAATATCCCAATTATCGGTATGGGCGGGGTGCAGACTCCTGAAGATGTAGTGGAATATTTTCTTGCTGGAGCAAGCGCTGTAGCGGTTGGAACAGCAAACTTCGTTGACCCATTTATTTGTCCTAACATTATTGAGTCTTTACCAGCATTGCTTGATGAGTTAGGTGTTCACCATATTTCAGAGCTTACGGGAAGGAGTTGGAAATCGGAATGGAATCTTCAATCATCCTCGCATTAGATTTTTCTAGAAAAGATGAGCTAGATGATTTCCTTGCGCTATTTGAGCGGGAAAAGCTTTTCGTTAAAGTTGGTATGGAAGCATACTATCAACATGGACCTAAGTTAGTAGATGAATTAAAGCAGCAAGGTCACGATGTTTTTCTTGATTTGAAACTTCATGATATTCCAAATACCGTCCAAAAGGCGATGAAAGGATTAGCCGGTCTTGGTGTTGATTTGATCAATGTTCATGCTAGTGGAGGGTCGCGTATGATGAAGGCGGCAATAGAAGGGCTTGAATCAGGTACGAGCTCAGGGCAAAAGCGCCCGCTTTGCATCGGCGTTACGCAATTAACAAGTACGTCAGAAGAGATGCTTCGAAAAGAATTGCAAATCACTGGAAATATGAAGAATAGCGTTGTTTCTCTCGCCAATCTTGCAAGAGAAAGTGGGCTTGATGGTGTTGTGAGCTCAGCACTCGAAGTCCCGATGATAAAAGAAGCTTGTGGCGATCGTTTTCTAACGGTAACTCCTGGGATTAGACTCGAAGGGGATATGGCTGGTGATCAAAACCGCGTCTGCTCACCAAAGAAAGCACGGTCTCTAGGAAGTGATTTCATGGTCGTAGGACGCAGCGTAACTGGAGCGAAGAATCCATTAGCGGCATATGACATACTAAAATCTGAATGGAGGAATTCATATGAAATCAATCGCTAAAGCCTTATTGGAAATTGAGGCAGTGAGTCTACAGCCGAATAACCCATTTACGTGGTCCTCAGGATTATTATCACCAATTTACTGTGATAACCGTTTAACACTTTCATATCCAAAGGTAAGAAAAGAAATTGCCCGTGGGCTTGCTACTATGGTGAAGGAAAAATACCCTGATGCAGAAGTGATTGCTGGAACAGCAACAGCTGGGATTCCTCATGCTGCGTGGGTAAGCGACGTATTAGATCTACCAATGGTTTACGTTCGGGGAAGCGCAAAGGGGCATGGAAAAGGGAATGTTATTGAAGGAAAAGTAGATGATGGTCAAAAAGTTGTGGTAATTGAAGATTTGGTTTCAACTGGTGGCAGTGCCATTGATGCTGTGAAGCAATTACAATCTGCAGGAGCGAATGTTCTCGGTGTGGCCGCGATCTTTACATATGGGATGAAAAAAGGGGCAGAGCAGTTCGCTGCTGAACGAATTGCCTGGGATACCCTTACCAATTTCGATGAATTGTTAACAAGCGCCGTTGAAACAGGTATGATTGAGGAAAGAGAGGTTCAATCACTGCTTCACTGGCGCGACAATCCATCTTCAACAGAATGGTTGGAGCAGTTGAAAGATCTCTCCGTTTAGGAGGGGTAAGATGAGAAAAATGCAAGGAGAAGAGTTCGATTCGCTCGTATCCTTTTTTGATGATATGGCTAGAACAAAATGGCTTGGAGCTGTTCACGATGAATTAAAACAAGCTTCAGGATCATGGGAAGGGAAGTCAGTTCTAGATGTAGGGTGTGGAACAGGAAGACTTCTTCTTCGTGGCGTCGAGGAAGCGAGTATGCTGACAGGTGTTGATTTATCATCTGAAATGGTGAAGGCAAGCAAACAGAATTTCTTCTTTTTAAATCGAGCGAATAAAAGTCACTTTTCAGAAGATGACGCATGCAATCTTTCGTTTAACGATGACACGTTTGATTTGTCTCTATCAACGTGCGTTATGTTCCTTTTACCAGAGCCTGAAGCAGGTATGAAAGAAATGATGCGGGTTACAAAAGAAGACGGTAGGATTGTTATGTTAAATCCATCTCTTCAAATGGACCAAATGGCTGCTTTCGAGTATGCAAAAAAGCATGGAATGAGCGGTTTTGAACAAACATCACTGTTAAAGTGGTCGAACGTTTCAACGAAAAGACATCGCTATACACCAGAACAGCTAAGCGAGAAGCTGAAAGGGCTTGGTGCGAAGGAAACGAAACATGTAGAAGTGCTTGATGGGTTAGCGATTATTACGGTTGCAGTATTATAACAAATGACTGTTTTCTAAAACAGTGTTGCTGAGCGGAGGTATTTCCGCTTCAATCAGCGAAGTGTGATTCTTTATACAATTTTTTCAATAGCCACAATTTTTGAGAATAAAGCCTAATAAATAAGAGGTTCCCGCTAGTTACTTAGCAGGAACCTTTTTGTTGTAAAGAGTTTAACCTCTATTTTGATTTTCGGCAGAGTCAAATATTAATAATGTTCTCTAACATAACCAAAATATATGATGTTGAATAATTGTAAATTTCATAACGATATTATTAAAGTTTTTACGTTTATTTACTTTAATGTAATAAATAAAACAAAAATTTACAAAAAGATTAAGCTATGGTAATCTAGTAAATTGAGTCCTCATATGTTATAAAAAGGGTTTTATGCCAAAAAGATAGTTGGATTAATTGTATAAAAGATCTCAATAAGAACCAACATGAAAATCGATAGTGATTTTGAAAAATGTAGTATAACAATGAACTCAAAATCATAGATAAAGGTGAAATGTCATGAAAAATAAAATATCAATTATCATTCCTGTGTACAATACAGAAGTTTACTTGGAAAATTGTATTGAATCATTAATCAATCAAGCCTATTCCAATTGGGAGGCTATTTTGATTAACGATGGATCAACGGATAATAGTCTATCGATTATTAGGAATTATGAAAAACAAGATTCTCGAATAAAATCCATAGATTTAAAAGTTAATAAAGGAGTAGCGCATGCCCGAAACACTGGATTAGATGTGGCGACAGGAGAGTTTATTTACTTTTTAGATAGTGACGATAGTTTAGATCAATATGCTCTAGGTCTTCTTATTAGCAACATCACTCATCATGAAGTTATATTTGGTTCATTCAACAAACAAAATAAAAAAGCCAACCTCACTTTACCTGTTAAACATCGAATTAAATATTCAAAATCTAAATTTCGAAATGAATCTGTACTTAATCGATTGTTTAGACGTACGTTAGTTGATGAACTAAATCTACGTTTTGATGAGGACTACAGATACTATAGTGATTTAACATTTTTGTTACCTCTCCTTGACTATTTCAAAACCGTACCTACGATAACAGGCTATATTTATAAAAAACAATGGCGAAAAGACCCCGATTCTCCCGAGTCATTAACACAACACGATGACGTAGCTAAAATAAAAGAATATGTGGAGAGATTTCAAAAACTAACAGAAGTGTACTCAGAGAATCCAAAAGCCATTAAATTTCTATGCAATCAGTTCGTTTCTTATTATTGTCAATACGTGATCTTCGTTCTTCAAGAACAAGACATCTATTCAGAAGTCCTGGAGGATTTATCGTCAGTCGTACAATTTATAGATACCCATTCATATTCTAGAAGAATTAGCTTCTTTATTAAAAGAGAGCTAAAAGCGATCAGAAATAAGGATGAGAAAAAGCTTAGGAAGCTATTGAAGCTCCATAAAGTTTTAAGAATAACTTCAAGATCACTAAAGGGTCGCCAAAAACTTTATCGAACGTTATACAACTATGTATTTACTAAGCTACCAATGCAAAACAAAACAATCGTATTTGAAAGCTTCTTAGGAAAGAATTATTCAGATAGTCCTAAAAACATTTATGAAGAGCTCATTAACGAAAATAAGGACTATAATTATATTTGGGTTTTCGCTAAACCAGGTAAAGAAATACCGGGTAATGCTAAGCAAGTGAAACGACTATCATTAGCTTATTTCTATTACATGGCGCGGGCAAAATATTGGGTTTCGAATTCTCGCATTCCAAAAGCTTTAAAGAAACGAGAGGGAAATATCTACCTTCAAACGTGGCATGGCACACCATTAAAGAAACTAGTGTTTGATATGAATGATGTTCATTCAGCCAATCCAAATTATAAAGCAGACTTTTATGAACAATCTAGAAGATGGGATTACTTAATTTCAGCAAATTCTTACTCCAGTGAGATATTTCAGCGTGCGTTTAAATTTAACAATCGCATGTTTGAATATGGCTATCCTAGAAATGATATATTACACAGTGATAACAAAACACAGCTTATGGAAAGATTTAAAACGCAGTTAAATATTCCATTAGATAAAAAGGTCATATTATATGCACCTACTTGGCGCGATGACGAATTTTATAAACCTGGTCAATACAAGTTTTCGTTAAAATTTGATCTTGAGCGATTGCAAGAAGAATTAGGTGATGAGTATGTGGTGCTTCTTCGAACGCATTACTTTATAGCCGATCATCTTAATACTGAAGATTTTGAAGGATTTGCTTTCAATGTTTCTAAGTATGATGATATCTCAGAATTATATCTCATAGCCGATATCTTAATCACAGATTATTCATCCGTGTTCTTTGACTATGCAAACTTGAAACGACCAATTCTTTTCTTCACATATGATTTAGAAAAATATCGTGATACCTTAAGGGGATTTTATATTGATATGGAGTCTGAATTACCTGGGCCGTTAGTGTTTACAAACGATGAGATTATTAATTCGATTAAAAACATTGATCAGGTAAAAGAACAATATCAAGCGAAATATGATCTATTCTATGATCGTTTCTGTGGGTGGGAGCATGGAGATGCTTCTAAGAAAATTTCTGGAGAAGTGTTCAGCTGATACTCTGAACTTCTAACTCAATATAGAAGATTAATCTAGGTGAAATTGAGTACTCCTGGTAATAGAAGATATCTTTTAGTATGAATAAAAAAAGAAGGGCTGATCGCTATACAATTGCGATCAGCCCTTCTTTCGTTATGAATTTGAAATTACTTCTTCATCCTAAATATCAAATCCTGATCTGGTGTTACATAAAGAGTGTTTTGTTGATCATACGTCACAAACCCTGGCTTGGCGCCGTTTGGTTTTTTCACATGACGTACTTCGGTATAATCAACCGGCACTGAACCAGATTCGCGTGCTTTACTGAAATAGGCAGCAAGATTGGCGGCTTCAAGGAGCGTTTCCTCCGTGTATTCTTTACTTCGAATCACCACGTGAGATCCTGGAATATCCTTCGTATGAAGCCACGTTTCTCCTCGAGCAGCAAGCTTATTCGTCAAATACTCATTTTGCTTGTTGTTCTTCCCAACGAGTATTTCCGTACCATCTGACGAGACGTAAGCGTCAAGCTGAGGTTTCGTTGGTTTGGATTTCTTCTTTTTACGACGTTTCTTAATGTATCCTTCTTCTTCAAGCTCTTCACGTATCTCCTCTATGTCACGTGGGGAGGCCGAGGTTAATTGTTGAATCAGCTGTTCCAGATATGCGATTTCTTGATGGGCCATTCTGATTTGTTCTTCAAGAACAGAGATCGAATTCTTCGCTTTACTGTATCTTTTGAAATAGGCTTGAGCGTTTTCAGAAGGTGTTTTCTGAGGATTCAGCTCAATAAGAACTGTTCCACCATCTTCATCATAATAGTTGATCACTTCTACCTTTTTATCCCCGCGCTTCACCATATGCATGTTTGCTGTCAACAGCTCGCCAAGTAGTTGATACGTATCGGCTTCCTGTGCTTGCTGAATCGTACGAGTGAGCTTTTGAATTTTCTTCTCGTTTTTCTTTAATTCATTTGAAAGAAAACGCTCTAGATCATTCGATTGCTGCTTTACGCGGTCTCTGTCAGCTTTTCCATAATAGAAGCGGTCGAGCAGTTCGCTAGCAGATTCAAATTCTCTTTTTTCTCCTGATAAGTGAGACAGCTCAACAACAGAGAAGAATTCTTTCGCTTCTGTTACCATTTGTGGCTTGTAGTGATGCTGCTCTAGCTTTTGGAAGACATCAAAGAAAGCTTCCGGTAGAGTTGTGCGGTTAGCTAGTCCTGCCCTATGAATCACTTCTTTTGCGATCAGTGGTGAAAGTCCACCGAAAGCTTGAACGAGCTGTTGGCTTAGTTTACCTGCATTGAAATCAATCTGTCTTAGAAAATCATCTCTCGTTAAGCCGAACGGTGAAATTTTGTTCTGTGCAGGAGGTGCAATATAATCCTGCCCTGGAAGAACCGTCCGGTGTCTGTTTACAGACGGAGAAAGATGCTTAATGCTATCTAAAATCATATTTGATTCGTTAAGTAAAATAACGTTACTATGACGCCCCATAATTTCAGCTACTAACGTCCTTGTTGTTAAGTCACCAAGATCATTACGTGCTTTAAATGTGACGTGGATGATGCGTTCATTTTCGATTTGTTTAATCTCTTCTACAATACTACCTTCTAAGTGCTTACGAAGAAGCATGCAGAACATTGGAGGCTCCTTTGGATTTGCATAAGATTCCTGTGTTGTTTGAATTCTTGCATAAGATGGATTCGCCGATAATAACAGCTGATGATTTTTACCACCTGAACGAATAACAAGTAATAAATCAGTTGCATAAGGCTGATAGATCTTCGTAACTCGTCCACCTTTTAACAATTCATTTGTTTCGTGTGCAACGGCTCTCATTACCATACCGTCAAAAGACATATTGTTCACCTACACTCCTATCAATAGACATTATTCTTAGTATAGCATTTTTTTGAGCTTGTCTGAATATAGATGAATTATTAGGGAGATTACGTGCAGGATCGGGGTGGAGAAAATGAACTGGTATAACATGACAAAAGCGGAAGTGAAAGAGGAATTAGAGACAAGCGATGAAGGGATTAGCTCAAAAGAAGCGGTCCAAAGAAGAAAGACATTTGGATTGAATCAGCTCGATGAAGTAGAAAGGCCATCTATGATTTTAATCTTCTTAGCTCAATTTAAGGATTTTATGGTCGTTGTGCTTCTTGCAGCTACGTTGATTTCCGGTTTACTTGGAGAGTATCTCGATGCCATTGCTATTATCCTAATCATTTTAATGAATGGGATACTCGGCTTTGTTCAAGAGCGAAAAGCAGAGAAGTCTCTCCAAGCGTTGAAACAGTTGTCATCTCCAAAGATGAGGGTCCTTCGTGATGGAGAATGGACAACAATTCAAGCTTCGGAAGCTGTTATCGGAGATATGGTCCGAATGGAAAGTGGAGATCGAATTGGAGCAGATGTGCGATTCTTTTCTTGTCAGGGCTTGCTTATTGAAGAATCCGCCTTAACGGGGGAGTCATTGCCAGTTAACAAACATCCAGAGCCGATTCCAGATGAACATCCTGGGCTAGGGGATCAGCACAATATGGGATTCATGGGCACGCTCGTTACGAAGGGAAAAGGGATTGGCATTGTAACAGCAACAGGGATGAAGACCGAAATGGGAAAGATCGCTCACTTAATTCAATCAGCGGATACGATGGAAACGCCTCTTCAACATCGACTCGAACAGCTGGGTAAAATCTTAATCGCAGCAGCGCTTATGTTAACAGCGCTAGTGGTCGTCCTTGGGATCATTCAAGGTCGCGATGTGTATAGCATGTTTTTAGCTGGTGTATCGCTTGCTGTGGCAGCAATTCCTGAGGGATTGCCAGCGATTGTGACCATTGCGCTTGCGATCGGCATGCAGAGAATGAGTAAACGGAAAGCGATTGTTCGTAAACTACCGTCTGTTGAAACACTTGGATGTGCGACAGTCATTTGTTCTGATAAGACAGGAACACTTACACAAAATAAAATGATGGTAACAAAACTGTGGGCTGGAGGGGAAACGTGGGATGTGACCGGATCGGGGTATTCTCCTTACGGTGACTTTTTTAAAGGGAATACGCGTGTCTACTCAGATGATGAACGGTCTTTGAAGCAACTTCTGACGTTTGGTCTTCTTTGTAGTAATGCAAGAGTGATAGAGAAAAAGGGTGAATATGTACTTGATGGAGACCCAACTGAAGGAGCGCTTGTTACCGCTGCGATGAAGGCTGGGTTAACAGAGGATGTAAGAGAAGAAGAGTTTACTATCATTCAAGAATTTCCCTTTGATTCTAATCGGAAAATGATGAGTATGATAGTGGAAGATTCTTCGGGTAAACGCTATGTCATTGCCAAAGGGGCACCGGATATTGTTTTAAAGCAATGTGAATCAGTTCTTTGGAGTGAGAAGAAAGCGCCATTACGCAAAAGCTATGAGAAACAAATTCAGGAGCAGCTTGATACGTTTGGTAGTTTAGCTCTAAGAACTATTGCAGTTGCTTTTAAACCGATACAAAATGAAGAGAATATGCTACATAGCGTTCAGGCTGAATCTCGCTTAACATTTGTCGGTTTAGAAGGTATGATCGATCCCCCACGGGAAGAAGTGAAGCAAGCTGTTGCAGATTGTAAAACAGCAGGCATCAAAACGATTATGATTACAGGGGACCATGTGACAACAGCTAAAGCGATTGCTCTTAACCTGGGGATTCTACCAGAGCGTGGCAAAGTAATGGAAGGAAGTAAGCTATCGACATTGACAGTAGAAGAACTCGAAAATCAAGTTGAAGACATCTATGTTTTTGCTCGTGTGTCGCCTGAACATAAATTAAAGATTGTAAAAGCCCTCCAAAATAAAGGGCATGTTGTCGCAATGACGGGGGATGGAGTAAATGATGCTCCGGCTATTAAGGCATCTAATATCGGCATTGCAATGGGACAAACAGGAACGGATGTGGCAAAAGAATCGTCATCGCTCATTTTAAGCGATGATAATTTTGCTACAATACGAGACGCAGTTGAAGAAGGAAGAAACATATATGAGAATATTAGAAAGTTCATTCGCTATTTATTAGCATCTAATGTAGGCGAAATTCTCGTCATGCTATTTGCTATCTTGCTCATGCTGCCGCTTCCTCTCGTACCCATTCAAATTCTATGGGTGAACCTCGTTACAGACGGGTTGCCGGCAATGGCACTTGGACTTGATCCTGCAGAGGGTAACGTCATGAAGCGAGACCCACGCAAGCCGAAAGAAGGCGTATTTGCAAGAGGGTTAGGTTGGAAAATCATTTCTAGAGGGATTATGATCGGAGCATGTACATTAGCAGCGTTTATGATCTGTTACAATGAAAACCCAAATGACCTCGTTCAAGCGCAAACTGTAGCTTTTTCAACGCTCGTTCTTGCGCAATTAATCCATGTTTTTGACTGTCGAAGCGAACGGTCGATTTTTCACCGAAATCCATTTGAGAATAAAGCATTGGTTCTTGCTGTCCTATCTTCCGTTGGCTTGCTTCTGGCAGTAATTTACTATGAACCATTACAACCGATTTTCCATACAACTTATTTATCGATGAGAGAATGGATGTTAATTCTTGTCTTTTCCAGCATTCCAACATTTCTCCTAGCTGGAACAACACTCTTTAGAAGAAAACATAGCAGAGGGTAGCCCCCTCTGTTTTTCTGTTGTAGTACGTATAGTCGAGAGAGATATCCCTTTGTTTCGGTTTGATGAAGTGGTACAATTGGTTAGAATAGCTAATGGATGTGATAATATGGTTAAGAGCATGACCGGGTTTGGCAGAGCGTCAAATGTATATGAGGGTGTTCAAGTCACAATCGAAATGAAGTCTGTGAATCACCGCTACTTTGATGGAACATTTCGCATGCCAAAAGCAGTCTTTCATCTAGAAGGTAAGATGAAGAAGACGATTCAGAGCTATGTCAATCGTGGGAAAATCGAACTTTATTTAACCATCGATGGAGCTGATTTCCAATCATCTGATGTTCAAGTAGATTGGCACTTGCTAGATCAATACATAACGATTTTGAAACAAGCTACAGAACGCTATCATTTGAAAGAAGATTTGTCAGCTTCTACCATGATGAATCTGAATGTTTTTCAAGTGAATGAAAAGGAGCATAACATCGAGCGGCTTGAGGAATCGATTTTTTATACGCTAAATCAAGCTATTCATAAGCTCGTTGAGATGAGGGAGATCGAAGGAAAGGCACTTGATCAAGATATACGCCAAAAACTTGCCAACATGAATGATCAAATGATTTCTATTTCACACCTTTCTCATGAAGTAACGACAGCTTTTGAGAATAGGATCCGCACAAAGCTTGAAAGTTTTAAAGAATTAGATGAAGTGGATGAAGCACGGATATTATCTGAAGTAGCTTTTCTTGCAGATAAAGCGAGTATAGATGAAGAAATCATCAGGCTCCGTAGTCATCTGGCCCAATTCCATGATATTCTTAGTAGTGATGGTGTCGTTGGAAGGAAACTTGATTTCTTAGTACAGGAAATCAATAGGGAGCTGAATACGATCGGTTCCAAGTCTCAACACCATAAGATCAGCCAGCATATTGTTGATCTTAAGAGCGAAGTGGAAAAGGTTCGTGAACAGGTTCAAAATATTGAATAGCCTGAACGCTTTGTTTAAAATCACCTTACTGGTGTAAAAATAGAATCGTGATTCCTGGGAGGAACGACCATGAGTATTAAATTAATCAATATCGGATTCGGCAACATTGTGAATGCGAATCGAATTGTCTCAATTGTTAGTCCAGAATCGGCACCAATCAAACGAATCATTACTGTTGCAAGGGACCGCAATATGCTTGTGGATGCAACATACGGACGAAGAACACGAGCAGTTATTATCTCTGATAGCGACCATGTTATTCTTTCGGCAGTCCAGCCTGAAACAGTAGCTCAGCGTCTAGTAAACAAAGACGAGCTTTCAGACGAGTAGCATCAATTAAGTGGAGGTAAGTATGGAAAAAGAACGTGGATTGTTAATTGTTCTATCAGGCCCATCTGGTGTCGGAAAAGGAACAGTCAGAAAAGCATTCATGCAAAATGCGGCTGAAGTACAGTATTCAATTTCTGTTACAACCCGTAAACCGCGTGAAGGTGAAGTGAACGGCGTCGATTATTTCTTTAAATCTCATGAGGAATTTGAAGAGATGATCGAGAATAATAAGCTACTCGAATATGCCCATTATGTTGGCAATTATTACGGTACGCCTGTTGACTATGTGGAAGAGACGTTACAGGCAGGTAGAGATGTGCTACTGGAAATTGAAGTTCAGGGAGCAAAGCAAGTACGAAAGCACTTTCCTGAAGGAGCTTTCATTTTCTTAATGCCTCCTAGTTTAACGGAGCTTAGAAATCGCATCGTAAACCGCGGTACGGAATCAAATGATTTAATTGATAACCGTATGGGAGTAGCGAAAGAGGAAATCGAATTGATTGATGAATACGATTATATCGTTGAAAATGATCAAGTTGAATTAGCCTGCGAGCGAATTCGTGCTATTATTACAGCAGAGCACCTGAGACGTGATCGTCTTGCACATAAATATAAGAATGTAACGGAGGTTTAATTATGATTTTATACCCATCGATTGACTCACTAATGGATCGCATTGATTCAAAGTACACACTTGCAACACTTTCAGCTAAGCGTGCACGCACGATTCAACAAACTGGTAATGTTTATGTTGATCGTCCAAAGTCCGTTAAGGCTGTTGGCAAAGCGCTTGAAGAAGTGCTTGATGGCAAACTACTTGCTGATGGAATGATAGAAGACTGATTAAGAAGTAACAACCTATGAGAATAGGTTGTTATTTTTTTCTTGATTCTATAGAGAGCATTCCATTACGATCGCCACAATTATCAAGGTGACGATATTTATATTATGTTAATTAATAAGATGGAAGGTGAATCTGGTGAGTATCAAAGGGAAGAAAATTTTGCTTTGTGTGAGCGGTGGAATTGCGGTGTTTAAAGCAGCTGCACTTACGAGCAAATTGTATCAAACAGGCGCAGAAGTAAAAGTGTTAATGACAGATTCAGCGACTGAATTCGTAACGCCGTTAACATTCCAAACGTTATCACGAAATGATGTGTATCGAGATACGTTCGAAGAAAAAGATCCAGCATCAGTTGCTCATATTGATCTGGCAGATTGGGCCGATCTCGTCTTGATTGCACCTGCAACAGCAAACATGATTGGTAAGCTAGCTAATGGAATTGCAGATGACATGATGTCCACCACATTACTTGCTACAGAGGCGCCGGTCTTTGTAGCCCCTGCCATGAACGTTCATATGTACGATCATCCTGCGGTGAAAAAGAATATGGATATACTGCGCTCCTTCAACTGTCATTTTCTTGAGCCAGGAGAAGGTTTACTCGCGTGCGGATACGTTGGCAAAGGTCGGATGGCAGAGCCAGAAGACATTCTCTCAACGCTCGAAACATATTTTCAAGATGATGTAGGGGACTTGTCTGGTAAGAAAGTCGTCGTTACAGCAGGCCCAACTCGTGAAGCGGTTGATCCCGTTCGTTACTTTACAAATTATTCATCCGGGAAAATGGGCTTTGCTCTAGCCGAGCAGGCCGCGAAACGTGGCGCAGACGTCACTCTTGTAGCAGGTCCTGTTACGTTAACGACTCCTGAACGAGTTCAGCGTATTGATGTGATAACAGCTGAAGAGATGTACGAAGCTGTCCTGTCAGCTTCTAAGGATGCTAATGTGATCATTAAGGCAGCTGCAGTTGCTGATTACCGTCCTTCTATGGTCTCTACTGAGAAAATGAAGAAGTCAGATGAGGACATGGTCATTGAAATGGAGCGAACAAAAGATATTTTATGGACGCTTGGACAGCAGAAAAAGGACCAAATACTTGTCGGCTTTGCTGCTGAGTCAGAGCGGTTAGATGAATATGCACTAAAGAAATTAGAAAAGAAAAACCTTGATCTTATCTGTGCGAATAACATTAAAGCGGAGGGAGCAGGTTTTGACAAAGATACAAACGTGATGACGCTCCTTAGAAAAGATGGTGAGCGAGTAGATCTTCCATTACAGTCAAAACATGAAGCCGCAAACCGAATATTGGATGAAGTGATACGTTTGGACGTGACACATTCATGATCGCTAAAGTTATCGTTGACGTACCAGCAAATCAAACTGATCGTATGTTTGATTATGCTATACCTGAAGAATGGGAGGAAATGATCGAACCTGGAATGAGGGTTGTCGTTCCATTTGGTCCAAGAAAAATTCAGGGGTTCGTTATTTCTGTCGTTAGTGAATCAGAGCATGGAAAATTGAAGGAAATAAGTGAAGTGAAAGATGTTACGCCAGTGTTGACAAAAGAATTACTTGATCTAGGATTCTGGCTAACTGAAAAAGCACTTTGCTATGCCGTATCAGCTCTTCAAGTTATGTTACCTGCAGCGATGAAAGCGAATGTAACGAAATCAGTTGTACTCGGAAACCGTTCGAATGAAGCGGCACCATGGCATCGCATGCTCACTTCTTCAAACGTTGTGAAGTGGGAAGACTTTCTCTCCCACTTTAGCCATAAGGAGTTAAATCGAGCTATCAAAAATGATGAGCTTGAAGTGCGCTATGATGTGAAAGAGAAAACGGCACCGAAAACAATCCTTTCGGTTTCCGCAGCTCTTAGTGAGGATCAACTTCAAAGCGAAAAAGAACAAATGGGTAATCGTGCGTTGAAACAGCAGGAAATTATTCAGCATTTTATTCAATATAAAGGCGCGGTTTCTTATAAAGAGCTCATGGATATGCTCGATACAACCCGGTCTACGATCAAATCGCTTGTGTCAAAAGGGATATTAAAGGAAGAAGAAGTGGAGCTTTATCGTGATCCTTATAAGGGTCGAGAGTTTACACCTTCAACTGCCCTAGAGCTAACTGATCTTCAAGAACAAGCTATTACTCCAATTCTTCATAGCATTGAAAATCGTCATCACGAGACGTTTCTCATTCATGGCGTAACAGGGAGCGGGAAAACAGAGATCTATTTGCAATCGATTCATCGTGTGCTCGAACAAGGAAAAGAGGCAATTGTCCTCGTCCCTGAAATCTCATTAACACCACAAATGGTGACCAGATTCAAAAGTCGATTCGGTTCAGAAGTCGCTGTTTTACATAGCGGTCTTTCTCGGGGAGAAAAGTACGATGAATGGCGTAAAATTCATCGAAAAGAAGTGAAAGTAGTTGTTGGAGCACGTTCGGCGGTTTTTGCGCCTTTTACGAATCTTGGCATCATTATTATTGATGAGGAGCATGAGAGTAGCTACAAACAGGAAGAAAACCCAAGGTATCATGCGAGAGATGTAGCCATTAAGCGAGGAGAGCACTACGCGTGTCCCGTCGTACTCGGCAGTGCTACACCGTCACTCGAATCGTTTGCAAGAGCGTCTAAAGGTGTCTATACACTCCTTGAATTATTAGAAAGAGTAAACAAGCAGGCAATGCCTGCTGTATCTATTGTCGATATGAGAGAAGAATTGCGAGCCGGCAACAGGTCGATGTTTTCAAATGATCTTTATGACAAACTGAAAGATCGACTTGAAAAAAAGGAGCAAACGGTTCTCTTTTTAAATCGAAGAGGATATTCAACATTCATCATGTGTCGGGACTGTGGGTATGTGGCGGAATGTCCTCATTGCGATATCAGCTTAACGTATCACAAAATCAATGGAACAATGCGATGCCACTATTGTGGCCATGAAGAACCCTTTCCAAGCCGCTGTCCTGAATGTGAAAGCGAGCATATTCGCTTCTTTGGGACAGGAACGCAGCGAGTGGAAGAAGAACTTACGAAAATTCTTCCGGAAGCTCGGGTTGTTAGAATGGACGTTGATACGACAAGGAGAAAAGGAGCGCATGAGAAGCTCCTGAACCAATTTGGAGAAGGAAAAGCGGATATTCTACTTGGTACTCAAATGATCGCAAAAGGTCTTGATTTTCCGAACGTAACGCTCGTTGGTGTTTTAGCGGGGGATGCAATGCTCCATTTACCTGATTTTCGTGCTTCTGAGAAAACGTTCCAACTTCTCACGCAAGTTAGTGGTCGTGCCGGCCGTCACCTGCTTCCGGGCGAGGTAATCGTTCAATCATACACGCCAGAACATTACAGTATTGAAATGGCAGCTGATCACGACTACCAGTCGTTTTATAAGCGTGAGATGCTAACAAGAAAACAATTCGGGTATCCGCCGTTTTACTTTCTTGCCATGGTGAACGTCTCACACGAAGAGCTAACGAAAACGGTTGATGTGACTGAGAAAATTGCGGGCTATTTAAAGGATCATTTAACCAAAGCTAGTGTGGTTCTCGGTCCTGTTGCATCACCTATCCCGCGGATCAAAGATAGATATCGTTATCAATGCATGATAAAATACAAAACTGAACCGAACTTACATCATCATTTAAAAGAAATCCAAAAGCACTTTTCGAAGGAAATTAGCCGTGGAGGACTGCAGCTGTCTATTGATACCCAGCCTTATATGATGATGTAGAATGTGAAAGGGAGTATATGAGTGGCTATTAGAGATATTGTATTGCACCCGAATGAGGTGCTTGAAGTGGAATGCGCGCCTGTCGAGCATTTCGATAAAGAATTGCATCAGTTGCTTGATGATATGTTTGAGACAATGTATCAAGCAGATGGAGTGGGTCTAGCTGCTCCGCAAATTGGCATTAAACAGCAAGTCGCAGTTGTTGATACGAGAGAGGAAGAAGCTTTAGAATTAATCAATCCTAAGATCGTGAAGGCTTCTGGTAAAGAGGTGGATCTTGAAGGTTGTTTAAGTTTTCCTGGATTATTTGGAGAAGTTGAACGCCCGTATACGATCACACTAAAAGCGCAAAATCGTTTTGGACGTGAATTCAAACTGAAAGCAGAGGGGTTCTTTGCGAGAGCGATTCAGCATGAAATCGATCATCTTCATGGCGTGCTTTTTACTGAGAAGGTTATTCGGTATGTCGATCCTGAACAGGAAGGAGAGAGTGAGTAACGATGACGAAAATTGTATTTATGGGTACACCAGATTTTTCAGTTCCTGTTCTTGATATGCTTGTAGAAGAAGGTTATAGCATTGTTGGTGTAGTGACACAACCAGATCGTCCAAAAGGCAGAAAAAGAGTGCTTACGCCTCCTCCTGTTAAGGTGGCTGCAGAAAAGCATGGACTTCCGGTGTTACAACCTGAGAAAGTGAAAGACCCTGCACAGCTTCAGCCTATTCTAGATTTAGAACCTGATTTGATCGTAACGGCTGCATTTGGACAAATTCTACCAAAACAGCTGCTTGATGCACCGAAATACGGTTGTATTAATGTTCATGCGTCATTGCTACCTGAGCTTCGCGGAGGCGCACCGATTCATTACTCTATCCTACAGGGGAAAAAAGAAACGGGCATTACGATCATGTATATGGTTGAGAAATTGGACGCAGGCGATATCCTAACACAGTCCGTTGTCCCTATTGAAGAACGTGACAATACTGGAACACTTCATGATAAATTAAGTGTTTCAGGCTCTGAGCTTTTGAAAGAAACGTTGCCAAAGCTCCTAAATGGTGAATTAACTCCTGTACAGCAAAACGATGAAGAGGCTACTTTTGCCCCTAACATTAAACGAGAGCAGGAGAAGATCGACTGGACGAAGACTGGTGAAGAAATTTATAACCATGTACGTGGATTGCATCCATGGCCAGTCGCATTTACAGAGTATGATGGAAAAGTGATGAAGATTTGGTGGGCTGAGAAAGTAGAGAGTGCTGAGAAGGCAGATCCAGGTTCTGTTTTATATACGGATGCAGATGGTCCGGTCGTAGCAACAGGCAACTCAACAGCAATCAAGTTAACGGAGATTCAACCATCAGGCAAAAAACGTATGACATCCGCACAGTATTTACAAGCAAGAACATTCGAGAAAAATGAGAGATTTGGTGAATAGTATGACAAATGTAAGAGAAGCAGCACTTGATGTAATTGAAAAGATTAACAAAAACCAGGCATACAGCAATTTATTGCTGAATGAAACGATTAAGAAGCATAAGCTAAGCCGGAAAGATACAGGCTTATTAACAGAAATCGTATACGGTACGATTCAGCGAAAGAATACACTGGATTTCTACTTAGATGATTTTCTAACAAATCGTAAGAGAATCCAGACGTGGGTCATTTCTCTCTTGCAACTTTCTCTTTATCAAATGGTTTATCTTGATCGTGTACCAGATCGCGCCATCATCCATGAGGCAGTTGAAATAGCAAAAAAACGTGGACACAAAGGCATTAGTGGAATGGTGAATGGGGTACTTCGCAATACCCAAAGAAAAGGACTGAAGAATCCTGAAGATATTGAAGATGTCGCGGAACGCATTTCCATTGCGAAAAGTCATCCGCTCTGGCTCGTCAAACGCTGGATTGATCAGCTTGGTGTGGAAGCGACAGAGGCGATGTGTGAAGAAAATCTTCTTTCTCCATATGTGACAGCGCGTGTGAATATGGTACGAACTTCTGTTGATCAAGTTATCGAAGACCTGAAAAAAGAGGGTGTTGAAGCTGTAGAAGGTAGTCTTTCAGTAGATGCCGTCAAGGTGATCCAGGGGAAAGTGCTTGATACTGAAGTGTATAAGCGCGGCGATTTAACCATTCAAGATGAAAGCTCGATGCTTGTTGCAAGAGCGCTTGGAATTGAGCCAGGTCAAAAAGTCCTCGACGCTTGTGCAGCTCCTGGTGGTAAATCTACTCATATTGCAGAAAGACTTAACGGATCAGGACATGTGAATTCACTTGATTTGCATCCTCATAAAGTTAAATTAATTAAAAAACAGGCACAGCGTCTTAATCTCCGCGCTATTGAAGCAGAAACGCTCGACAGTAGAAACGTTGCCGATCGGTTCAAGGCAAAATCATTTGATCGTATTCTTGTTGATGCGCCGTGTACAGGCTTCGGAGTGCTAAGAAGAAAACCAGACATTAAGTGGTCAAAGAAAGAAGATGACATTGAGCGGATTACAAGTGTTCAGAAAGGCATCCTTGCTTCTCAAGCTTCTCTTTTAAAACCAGGTGGAAAAATGGTTTACAGTACGTGTACAATAGAAGGAGCAGAAAACCAGGAAGTGGTAAAACAGTTCCTTGAAGAGCATCCTGATTTTTCATTAGATGAATCATTCTCAAACCGATTACCAGAAAAAGTAAGAACGTATTGTGAAGATGGACAGTTACAGTTGCTACCACAGTATTTTGGTACGGATGGATTTTATATCGCGTGTTTAGTTAAAAAATAATGCTGAGTGCTGGTGAATCGTCTTGTAAAAGGCGATTCTTCCCGCATTCTTGTGATAAGAGGAGACGGGGTAATCACATGCAAGCAATAGCATTAACTGATCAAGGACAAGTAAGGGCATACAATGAAGATAGCACGAAGGTTGTGCACAATAGTCTAAATGAGTATCTCGTAATTGTTGCAGACGGGATGGGCGGTCATCAGGCAGGTGACGTTGCCAGTGCTCTAGCAGTTGAATCGATGGAAATGAGTTGGGAAGAAGAGAAAGCTGGATTTCGCCCGGGAAGAGCGGAAGCATGGCTATTACATACCATTCGTAAAGCGAATGAAACAATCCTAGCCTTTTCTAAAGAAAAACCTGAATATTCCGGAATGGGGACGACTCTTGTAGCAGCTATATGTACAAATGAGTTTATTACAATTGGTCATGTAGGCGATAGCCGTGCATATTTATTCGGCGATCGTGTTCTTGATCAAAAAACAAGTGATCATTCACTTGTGAATGAACTCGTAAAAAGTGGTCAGCTCTCAGAAGAAGAAGCAGAAGATCATCCTCGAAAAAATGTATTATTACGTGCGATTGGAACAGATGAAAACGTTAAGGTAGACGTGCATACCTTTGAATGGGATGAGAATCAATCGGCCCTTTTTTGCTCAGATGGTTTAACGAACAAAGTTTCTGATCGTGAATTAGAGGAAGTTATGAACTCTGACCGATCTCTCCACGAGAAGGGAACAGAACTCATTCGCTTAGCAAATGAAGCAGGCGGAGAAGATAACATCACAGTTGCGATTATTGAGAATTCCTCTATTTCTGGAAGTGAAGGCTCATGCTAGGAAAGCACATAAATGGACGTTACAAACTGCTTGAAGTCATTGGTGACGGCGGAATGGCAATCGTCTATCGAGCTTTAGATTTAATTCTGGATCGTACAGTTGCTGTCAAGCTGCTTCGGCCCGAATTTTCTCAAGATGATGATTTTATAAAGCGATTTCGAAGAGAAGCAGAATCTGCAACGAGTCTAGCTCATCCTAATATCGTTTCCATCTATGATGTAGGGGAAGAAGAAGACTTCTACTATATCGTCATGGAATACGTACCGGGAACAACGCTTAAGCAAAAAATTCGCAACCGTGGAGCACTGCCGATTGAGGAAGCCATTGATATTATGAAGCAAATGACATCCGCAATTGAGCATGCACATGAGAATCACATCATCCATCGAGATATCAAACCTCATAATATTCTAATAAACGACTACGGAGAAGCAAAAGTAACGGATTTTGGAATTGCGATGGCCGTGACATCTGCAACAATTACGCATACTAACTCCGTTCTTGGCTCTGTGCATTACTTCTCACCTGAGCAGGCGCGGGGCGCTGTAGCAAATGAACGGTCAGATATTTATTCTCTTGGTGTCGTTCTTTACGAAATGGTCACGGGTGTTCTTCCCTTTTCGGGTGATTCCCCCGTATCTGTTGCCCTAAAGCACTTACAAGATCGTTTTCCTAAACCAAGCCTAATTAACACTTCTCTTCCGAAAAACGTGGAACATATTATTATGAAAGCTATGGCAAAAGACCCTGTTCAACGCTACCAAAACGCGGAAGAGCTTTATGAAGCGCTTGAGATGTCGCTAAGTCCAACTAAAATTTACGATAAAGCACCTGAGCAGGATGATGCAGATGCCACAAAAGTGTTGGCACCAGTAACTCCTGGCCGTCTTGGTGACAAAATGCAGGAGACAAGGCCTCAAGAACCTGTGCAAACGACAGAGTCTGATGATCCGCCACCTAAAAAGAAGAAAAAGGCCGGTAAGATTGCTGTTATTGTTTTAGTGATTCTCCTCCTCTTAGGTGGTGCAGCCGCGCTTGCATTTACTTTTATCCCTGATCTCTTCTCAGTAAGTGATGTGGAAGTTCCTGACGT
Organism: Anaerobacillus sp. 1_MG-2023; assembly: GCF_030547345.1. Taxonomy (NCBI): domain Bacteria; kingdom Bacillati; phylum Bacillota; class Bacilli; order Caryophanales; family Bacillaceae; genus Anaerobacillus; species Anaerobacillus sp. 1_MG-2023. The sequence continues at coordinate 94,999 of NZ_JAUORD010000003.1, forward strand.
ATCTGGAATGACTTATGAAGAAGCAAGATCAGCCCTAATCGAACAAAAGCTGGATGTAAAAAAAGAAGAGCAATTTAGCGAAGAAATCGAGGAAGACGATGTTATTAAGCAGGATCCAACATCAGGTACGATGGTGAAGGAAGATAGCACCGTTACTTTATATGTCAGTGAAGGTGCTGAAAAAACAGAGCTTGATGATTTTATCGGTAAGTCAAAAGATGAGGTTGAACCGTTATTGAAAGAGCAAGGCTTTAAAGGTGTGAAGTATGAAGGTGAATACCGAGATGACCCTGAAGGTGAGATCTATGATCAAAATCCTGAGGCTGGGAAGCTGGTGTTACCAACAGAAGATCGAATAATCATATGGTATAGTTTAGGACCTGAACCATTCCCATTAGAGGATTTAAAGGAAAAGACAAAAGCAGAAGTGGAAAGCTATGCAGATGATAAAAAGCTAAATCTCTCTTATAATGACCCTGAATTTAGTGAATTTGTTGAAGATGGTAAAGTCGTCTCTCATTCACCAGGCACTGCTGCGGAAGTGAAAGCTGGCGATGAGATTACAATTACTTTATCGAAAGGTCCAGAACCCGAACCAGAGCCAGAGCCGGAACCAGAACCGGAGCCAGAACCAGAGCCAGAACCAGAACCAGAACCTTCGCCGGAAGATGAGGCAATCGTTGTTCCAAATTCGTTTAAAATCGATGTAAAAAAGGGAGAAGAGCATTTAATTGAAATTCTCTACAAGGATTCAACGACAGAAGGAGAAGAAATTTCTGAAACGATCACCGAAACGAAAGAGATTAAGTTTGATTTAACCATTTACCCCGGTGAGGAAGCATCATATAAAACATATGTCGATGGGAAAGAAAAAAAGGAGAATTCAAAGACCATTACGTATGACGAAGCGAAACAAAAATATGGAAAAAATGAGTAAGGAGTCCTACATGGCAGATGGAAGAATAATTAAAGCGCTTAGTGGCTTTTATTACGTGCAGGATGAAGAGAATAAGGAAATTTATCAGTGCAGAGGAAGAGGGAATTTTCGGAAGCGAAAAATCACGCCACTTGTTGGTGATTTTGTAAGGTATGAAGCCGAGAACAAAACGGATGGCTATGTATTGGAAATAAAGGAAAGAGAAAACGAATTGGTTCGACCACCTATTGCTAATGTTGATCAGGCATTTCTTGTTTTCTCAGCGACGCAACCTACGTTTAACACACAGCTTCTTGATAAATTTCTTGTGCACATTGAAGCTAGTGATATTAAGCCAATCATCTGTATTACTAAGATTGATTTGGTTGCAGAGGTGGAAGAAAGTGAGATCATGGCTTATGCTGATGATTATCGTGAGATTGGATATGACGTCATCGTTTCTTCTGCTCAAAGCCTTTCAGGCGTTTCAGAAATCGAGCCTTATTTCCAAGAAAAGGTAACGGTGTTTGCAGGACAGTCAGGAGTAGGGAAGTCTTCCTTATTAAACGCTATTAATCCTGACCTTGAACTAGATACAAGTGATATATCGACTCACCTTGGCCGAGGAAAACATACGACGCGACATGTAGAACTTATTCCTTTCGGCTCAGGCCTTGTGGCAGATACTCCTGGATTTAGCTCATTGGATTTTAGAGGAATTGAAGCCGATGATCTTTGGCTCTACTTCCCGGAGATCAGAATGAAAAGCAGTGAATGTAAATTTCGCGCTTGCACCCACCAATCAGAGCCGGGTTGTGCAGTAAAAGTAGCCGTCGAAAAAGAAGAGATTCAAGCGTATCGCTATGACCATTATTCTTCTTTCTTCCAGGAAATCAAGGACCAAAAACGGAGGTATTAATTATGATAAAAATCGCCCCTTCTATTTTGGCATCAGACTTTGCCAGATTAGGTGAAGAAGTAAAAGACGTAGAAGCAGCAGGTGCTGACTATATTCACGTAGATGTGATGGACGGTCATTTTGTTCCGAACATTACGATTGGTGCACCAATCGTACGAGCTCTTCGTCCAGTGACATCACTACCGCTTGATGTTCATCTTATGATAGAAAATCCTGACCAATATATCGAAGAGTTTGCTGAAGCTGGAGCAGATATTTTGACCGTCCATGCAGAGGCTTGTCCGCATCTCCACCGCACTATTCAGCTCATTAAAAGTAAAGGTGTGAAGGCGGGTGTTGTGATTAATCCTGCGACGCCGGTTGATTCCATTAAGCACGTGATTGAGGATGTAGATCTAGTTCTATTAATGACGGTCAACCCAGGTTTTGGTGGTCAAGCTTTTATTGAGAGAGTTCTTGCGAAGATTACGGAAACGAAGCAGTTAGCAGATTCTCTTGGTGTAGCTCCTGAAATCGAAGTAGACGGTGGTGTGAACGCGGAGACGGCTCGTGCATGTATTGAAGCAGGTGCCACTGTTCTCGTAGCGGGTTCAGCCATTTATAATCATTCTGATCGGAAAGCAGCCATTGATCAGATACGTCAATCATAAAACAGCGGGGCTCCTCCCGCTGTTTTTTAATAAGAATTTATACAAAAGTTTAGGTTATGGAGGAATTATGATTCATGAAGAAAGATAATCGACTTCTTTTGCTTGTAGAAATAGCTTTAATGGCTGCGGTTGGAGTGATTTTAGACTTATTATCACTCAGGCTTTGGCCAAATGGCGGCTCTGTGTCGCTAGCAATGGTACCTATTTTTCTAATTGCTTATCGAAGAGGACTTGGTGCCGGTTTAACGACAGGGCTATTAGTTGGTATTTTACAACCTCTAATCGTGCCGCCTTTTTATGTGCATCCTATTCAATTTCTATTAGATTATCCAATTGCATTTATGGTTGTCGGTATGGCTGGGATTTTTAGTGTCAAAGTTGACGAGGCGAAACGGAAGCGCATCACCATGATCATTCTTGGCTGTTTAACCGGATCATTGCTTCGACTTGTGAGTCATTTTATATCTGGGGTGATCTGGTTCGGCGAAATGGCACCAGAAGGTACCCCTGTGGCCTTATATTCCTTTCTTTATAATGCATCTTATTTGTTACCAACTGCTGCTGTATCAATTGTCGTCCTGGCGCTGCTCTCACATCAAGCACCTAAGCTGGTGCATGAGCAATGAGGAAGCCTATTTATATTGTTGCAGGAGGGCCGGAAGAAGATCTTCCAACTCATCTTTTGACTGAAAGAAATGTAAGGTGGATTGGGGTCGACCGAGGCGTCTATACGCTTCTGAAAAACAACATTATTCCTGAACATGGATTCGGGGATTTTGACTCAGTAACCAATGAAGAAAGAGAATGGATGGAGTCACACGATTTATCGTTTACCGTCTATCCTTCTGAAAAGGACCACACAGATTTAGAAATCGCTCTTGATTGGGCCATCGATGAAGATCCTGAAGAGATTACAATGTATGGGGTAACGGGTGGTAGGCTTGATCATAGCTGGATGAATGTTCAGATGTTAATTAAGGGCGTGAAGTCACACGTGAAGCTTGCTATTGAGGATAAATTAAATCGATTGGAAATGAAAGAGCCTGGCACATATACTGTCCAAAAGGATCATCGTTTTCCCTATATGTCTTTTCTCTCCTTTACTCCTGAAGTCAAAGGTTTAACGCTAATTGGATATCGTTATCCCCTTAAGAATAGACATATTTCATGGGGGTCAAGTTTATGTATTAGCAATGAACTGATCGAGGAAAATGGGTCTTATTCATTTAATCAGGGCATACTATTGGTGGTAAGAAGTTCGGACGCCGAGCAGGTTTAGGTACTATTTTAATTTCGGCGAATATAATAGTAATGCATCTTATATTCTCATATTGTTCATCCTGGGGTCCATCTTTGACTTTCTGAGGAGGGGGAAATATGAAGTTCTATACGATTAAATTACCAAAGTTTCTCGGCGGTTTTGTGAGAGCAGTGCTAGGGTCTTTCAAAAAAAATGAATAGCTTAGAAACAAAAAAAAAGCACCCGTGTGGGTGCTTTTTTGCATGTTACTATGCGCGTTCGATTTTGCCTGATTTAAGAGCACGAGCAGATACATAAACTTTCTTAGGTTTACCATCTACCATGATGCGTACCTTTTGAAGGTTAGCACCAAATTTACGTTTAGTTGTATTCAACGCGTGAGAACGTTTGTTACCAAACGAAGTTTTGCGTCCAGTGATTGCACATTTAGCCATTGTTTCTACCTCCTTACTGTCCTACATTGCACAAGAAGTGCAGGATAAATCCTCCACTATAGTATCATGTAGGTGTAGTGAATGCAAGATGTTTAACACGTCTTATCAAGAAAAAAACTTAACAGTAAAAGCTTATCATATTAGAGGTTTTATACGATGAACTTTTATTATGACTAATAGTGTAGTAAAATAACGGTAGCTGTGCATAGGATTTATTTATTTATTATTTTGGCTATGTAAGCTTATAGTGTTGAATTCTCGATTTTGGCTCATTTGCTTGAAACATTCGTTTTACTCATCGTTCAGTAACTTAGCCATTATTTTATGAACAGAATCTATACGAGGATAGAAGTAGTCAAAAGATCAGTACCCAAATCGCTAAGGGAGGAAATATAATGGCAATTGAAATGAAAACCCAATATGGACAGATTGATATTTCGACGGAAGTAGTCGCTGCGATTGCAGGTGGCGCTGCGATTGATTGTTATGGTATTGTTGGAATGGCTTCACAAAAGCAATTGAAAGATGGTATTACAGAACTATTGGGAAAAGATAACTTTAGCAGAGGGATTGTCGTTCGCAAAGAAGAAGACGATGACCTTAACATTGACATGTATATTATCGTGAGCTATGGTACTAAGATTTCTGAAGTAGCCCACAATGTGCAAACAAAAGTGAAATATCAGCTTGATCAAATGCTTGGGCTATCAATTGATTCAGTAAACATATACGTCCAAGGGGTTAGAGTGACGAACCCTTAAACGGAGTTAGGAGGAAAAGTCTGTGACGATTCAAAAGATTGATGGGAAGCGTTTTGCGCAAATGGTCCTTGAAGGAGCAAACAATCTTTCAAAGAATGCCAAGATGGTAGATGCGCTTAATGTTTTTCCAGTGCCGGATGGAGATACTGGTACAAACATGAACTTAACAATTACGTCTGGAGCAGCTGAAGTTAGATCGAGCAGCTCAGATAAAGTAGGAGATGTCGCATCTCTTTTTGCAAGAGGATTATTAATGGGCGCACGGGGAAACTCTGGCGTAATTCTTTCTCAGCTATTTCGAGGATTTTCGAAATCGATCGAAGGAAAGTCTGAGATCACAAGTGTAGAACTAGCCGCTGCTCTTGAAAACGGGGTGGATTCTGCCTATAAAGCCGTTATGAAACCAGTGGAAGGTACAATTCTTACAGTAGCTAAAGACGCTGCTCGAAAAGCAGTGAAGTCTTCAAAGAAAATATCAGACGTGGTTGAATTAATGCAGGTAGTAGTTAAAGAGGGGAAAGAATCCCTCAATCGTACTCCTGATCTTCTTCCAGTTCTGAAAGAAGTCGGTGTCGTTGACTCAGGCGGCCAGGGACTTTTACTTATTTATGAAGGGTTTCTAGCGGTTCTAGAAGGAAAAGAAACGCCCGATTCATCCGTTGATCAAGAGAAAATGGACGAACTCGTTAGAGCTGAGCACCACAAAAGTGCGCAGGGTCATATGAAAACGGAAGACATTGAATTTGGTTACTGTACAGAGTTCATGGTTCAATTCGAAAATGAGAAGCTTGCAAAATCGCCATATGATGAGGAAGCATTCCGAAACGAACTCGATAAACATGGGGATTCGCTTTTGGTCGTATCTGATGAAGATCTCGTTAAAGTACATATGCATACAGAGTACCCGGGAAATATTATGACGTATGCACAGAATTATGGGAGCTTAATTAAAATTAAGATTGAGAATATGCGTGAGCAGCATTCTACAATTTTAAAAGAAGAACGTCCCGAGCCTGCTAAGCAGGAGAAGCCGGCGGAACGAAAAAAATACGGAATTATTACGGTTTCCATGGGAGACGGAATCGCTACTTTGTTTGAAAGCTTAGGTGCGAATTATGTGATCCCAGGTGGCCAGACGATGAACCCAAGTACTGAAGATATCATTAAAGCGATTGAAGAAGTTTATGCTGAGAATATTATTATCTTACCGAATAATAGTAATATTGTGATGACTGCACAGCAGGCAGCTTCAGTCGTAGATGAGAATGTAATTGTGATTCCTTCTAAAACAGTTCCTCAGGGTATTTCTAGTCTTCTTGGCTTCAATCCATCGGTTGATCCTGAAGCTAATGAGGAAGCAATGAAAGAAAGCCTGTCAGCTGTTAAATCAGGACAAGTTACGTTTGCGGTTAGAGATACAAAGATTGATGGTATCGATATTACGAAAGATGATTTCATGGGAATCGCAGATGGCAAAATTATTGTTTCTGAAAAGGAACGTCTTGAAGTCGCGAAGTCGCTTCTGTCTTCTATGATTACCGAAGATGATGAAATCGTTACGATCATATATGGTGAAGATACAGATCAAGTAGAAGCTGAAAGTATTGTTGCTTATATTGAAGAGCAGTTTGATGAAGTAGAAGTAGAACTTCACGAAGGTAAACAGCCGATATATAGCTATATCATGGCAGTGGAATAAATGTTTCATATTTGCAGAAAAAGAAACGTGGCTTGAGCCAGGTTTTCTTTTTCTGTAAAGAACATCTTTTGTGAGATAAAGTGTATATGGTGAAAGGTGGCATCAATGTGAAGTTTCGCAGTGTTTTTGACATTATTGGTCCTGTTATGATTGGTCCTTCAAGCTCCCATACGGCTGGAGCAGCAAGAATTGGTCGAGTTGCTAGACATTTGTTTGGTCGTGAGCCAAAGACAATTACAATTTCTTTATATGGTTCATTTGCAAGAACGTACAAAGGACACGGTACGGATGTTGCCCTAATCGGTGGCGTGCTTGATTTTGATACTTACGATGAGCGAATAGTGAATGCGCTTACAATTGCGAAAGAGAAGAAAATCAAAGTTCGTTTTACTGAAGAGGATGCCTTAACAGATCACCCTAATACTGCTCGAATTCATCTCACTGATGAGAAGGGTGAACTTGAGCTTGTCGGGATCTCGATAGGTGGAGGTAAAATTGAAGTCATTGAGTTAAATGGGTTTGCGCTCGGTCTTTCAGGGAACAGTCCAGCTATTCTTGTAGTCCATAATGATCGTTTCGGTGCCATTGCAGGTGTATCTAATACATTAGCAAAACATGAAATTAATATCGGTCATATGAACGTTTCGCGAAAAGAAAAGGGCAAGGAAGCATTGATGACGATTGAAGTGGATCAAAATATCCCTCAAGTTGTATTAGATGAGGTTGAGTCATTACCGAATATTATTCAAGTCGCAAAAATTAGCGATTAAGATATAGAGGAGGAATGGGAATGTTTCGTAACGTAGCAGAACTAGTAGAGTTAGCGCAATCGAAAGATAAACCAATTTCTGAAATTATGATAGAACAGGAAATGGATTTCAGAGGAAATACCCGAGAAGAAGTTTATGCTCAAATGAAAAATAACCTTGTTGTTATGGAGCAAGCAGTTGAACGGGGAATTAATGAGGATGTTCGCTCTCATTCAGGATTAACTGGCGGAGATGCAGTGCTGCTTCAAAACTATATGAAGACAGGGAATTCACTGTCTGGACAAACAATGCTTGATGCGGTAAGTAAAGCGATCGCTACGAATGAAGTGAATGCAGCGATGGGAACCATTTGTGCGACGCCAACAGCAGGGTCTGCAGGAGTGGTGCCTGGGACACTCTTTGCAATTCGAGAGAAAGTGAATCCTACAGAAGAGCAGATGGTAAGATACCTCTTTACTTCAGGAGCATTTGGGTTTGTTGTAGCTAATAATGCTTCCATTTCAGGTGCTGCAGGTGGCTGTCAGGCTGAAGTAGGATCAGCAACTGGGATGGCTGCGGCAGCGATTGTAGAATTAATGGGTGGTACTCCTGAACAATCTTCTCATGCGTTTGCGATTGCACTTAAGAACATGCTTGGTCTTGTATGTGACCCTGTAGCTGGACTTGTCGAGGTTCCTTGCGTTAAGCGAAATGCCATGGGCGCTTCCAACGCACTAGTTGCAGCAGATATGTCTCTTGCGGGCATTACAAGTCGCATTCCTTGTGATGAAGTGATTGATGCAATGTACAAAATTGGGCAATCTATGCCTTCTACTCTTCGAGAAACGGCTCAAGGAGGACTTGCAGCAACGCCAACTGGCCGAGAGTTAGAAGCGAAAATATTTGGAGTATCCCTTGATAGGAAATGAGTGAAGATCAATGGACGATCGGATTACACAGATAAAAGGAATTGGTGATGAGAAAGCAGCGTCTCTTTCATCAATCGGCATAAACAGAATACAAGATTTAATTGAATATTTTCCATTTCGCTATGAAGATTATGAGTTGAAAGATCTCGCTGATGTGAAACATGAAGAGCGAGCTACACTTGAAGGGAAAGTTCATAGTGAACCGGTAGTTCGCTTTTATGGAAAGAAAAAATCACGATTGTCCGTAAGGCTGTTAGTAGGAAAATTCCTCATAACAGCCGTTTTTTTTAATCGTGCTTTTCTAAAAAAGCAGTTTACGTTAGGACAGATTGTTACTGTTACTGGCAAATGGGATCAACATAAAATGACGCTTTCAGCAAATGAAATCACGTTCTCCAGTCATAACCCAGACGGCACAATTGAGCCGATCTATCCTGTAGGTGGAGATGTGACGGTGAAAGCAATGAAGCGATATATCCAGCTTGCTTTGAATCAGTTTGGAGAACAAATTGAAGAAAACCTTCCACCTCAAATGCTTGAAAGGTATAAGTTGATGCCAAGGAAGGATGCCGTCTTGATGATGCATTCGCCTCCTTCTCATGAAGGACTTAAGCAAGCGAGACGTCGTTTTGTTTATGAAGAACTACTCCAATTTCAGTTGAAAATGCAGATTTTCCGAAAAAGGGAACGTGAAAACACTGAAGGAGCTTCACAAGTTTTTGAAAAGGAAAAATTAGAGGAGTTTGTACAAAGCCTCCCTTTTCCATTAACAGGTGCACAAAATCGCGTAGTAGGAGAGATATTGAAGGATATGGAAAGCTCCTATCGCATGAATCGCCTGCTCCAAGGTGATGTAGGTTCTGGTAAAACTGTAGTAGCGGCTATTGGCTTATATGCATCTTACTTAGCTGGTCACCAGGGGGCGTTAATGGTTCCGACGGAAATTCTAGCAGAACAGCATTACGAATCATTTCAGGATCTCTTAGGTAACAGACTAAAGGTGGAACTATTAACTGGGTCTGTGAAAGGTAAGAAGCGTAGAGAGATACTTGAACGACTCGCGGTTGGAGAAGTGGATCTATTAATTGGGACACATGCGTTAATACAAGATGAAGTGGTATTTCAAAATCTTGGCCTAGTTATTACAGATGAACAGCATCGGTTTGGAGTAGGGCAGCGCAGAGTACTAAGAGAAAAGGGACTAAGTCCAGATGTTCTTTATATGACGGCAACACCTATCCCAAGGACGCTTGCTATTTCGGTATTTGGGGATATGGATGTTTCGACGATAGATGAAATGCCTGCAGGGCGTAAACCAATTGAGACATATTGGGCAAAGCCAGGAATGCTACCGCGTGTTATCGATTTTGTGAAAAAAGAATTAGATCAAGGCAGACAGGGCTATGTGATCTGCCCGCTTATTGAAGAATCAGAGAAGTTGGATGTACAAAATGCGATTGATGTTCATTTTCAAATGCAAACAGCATTGCCTGACTATCAAGTAGGTTTAATGCATGGACGTCTAAGCTCAGATGAAAAGGAAGCCGTAATGGAGGAATTCAGTACGAATGACGTCCAGCTTCTTGTATCTACAACGGTTGTTGAGGTTGGGGTAAACGTCCCAAATGCGACAATTATGGTAATCTATGATGCAGAACGATTTGGTCTTGCTCAACTTCATCAACTGAGAGGTCGAGTAGGTCGTGGAAGTGAGCAATCTTATTGCATATTACTAGCAGATCCGAAATCTGAAGTAGGCAAAGAGCGAATGCAAATTATGACAGAATCGAATGATGGCTTTGTTCTTTCTCAGCGTGATTTAGAACTTCGAGGACCTGGAGACTTTTTTGGACGTAAACAAAGTGGTTTGCCTGAATTTAAAGTAGCCGACCTGGTGCATGATTATCGCGTGCTAGAAGTAGCTCGAAATGATGCAGCTGCTCTCGTAGAGTCCACCGCATTTTGGGAAGATGGGACATACCGCAGTTTACGAGACTATCTGACAGAGCAGGGCGTTTTAAGTGGAGAAAAATTGGATTAGCTTGCATAATCAACATGCTCGGTATATACTACCTTTTAGGACCTAGTCATAAGACTGAGATAAAGAGGATCAACTTGATCCTCTTTATCCGTTTATTAATGCTAGATAGGCGGCGGTAGTATATGAAGAGGAGTAAGAAAGATCGGCAAAGTCAGCTAAAGGAAACGATTGAGAGCACTCCCTTTATCACAGATGAGGAGCTTGCTGATAAATTTAATGTGAGCATTCAAACCATCAGACTCGATCGTCTTGAGCTCTCCATTCCAGAATTAAGAGAACGAATTAAGTATGTGGCACAACAGCAGCTTGATGAGGTGAAAGCACTTCCGATTGATGAAGTAATCGGTCAGGTGATCGATCTACAGCTTGATGAAAGTGCGATTTCCATATTGGACATTCGCCCTGAACACGTTTTTTCAAGAAACAAAATCGCAAGAGGACATCACCTTTTTGCGCAGGCGAATTCACTTGCTGTTGCTATAATTGATGATGAACTTGCACTGACAGCAAAAGCAAATATTCGCTTTTCAAGTCAGGTGAATGAAGGAGAGCGAGTAGTTGCGAAAGCTGTAGTGATAGATCAACGGAAAGACCGGACAACGGTTGAAGTGAATAGCTTCGTCCAGAATGAGAATGTCTTTTCTGGTGAATTTGTCATGTATCGCTCGACTAAATCCTGAAGGGAAGTTGTTTGAAAATGAGACTTGCAATTGACGCAATGGGTGGAGACAACGCACCTGATGCCATCATAGATGGGGTATATGAAGCGATTGAAGCATTTAGTGATTTGTCTGTAACGATTGTAGGAGACGAAACGAAAATCAATCCGCTATTAAAAGGAAACATGGATCGAATCACGGTATTACATACGGAAGAATACATATCATCAGAAGATCAACCAGTAAAAGCTGTTCGACGAAAGAAAAACGCTTCGATGGTTTTAGCCGTGAACGAAGTAAAGGAAGGTCGGGCAGATGCGGCTATATCAGCTGGTAATACTGGTGCGTTAATGGCAGCTGGATTGCTCTACGTTGGCCGTATTAAGGGCATTGATCGTCCAGGATTAGCTCCTACGCTCCCAACAATTGACGAAGCTGGTTTTGTGCTACTTGATGTTGGCGCCAATATGGATGCGAAACCAGAGCACCTTCTCCAATACGCACATATGGGCTCGGTTTATGCTGAGAAAGTACGAGGTATCGAGAACCCTCGCATAGGTCTTTTGAACATTGGAACAGAAGAAGGTAAAGGGAATGAGCTAAGCAAACAGGCCTTTTCACTGCTTCAAGAAAGTGGATTGAACTTTGTTGGAAATGTAGAGTCAAGGGACATCCTTGGTAATGAAGCGGATGTCGTCGTCTGTGATGGGTTCTCAGGGAATCTAGTATTAAAGACGATTGAAGGAACGGCTCTCACAATGTTTAAGATGCTAAAAGAAGAGCTCACAAGCTCATTTACAAGTAAATTAGCAGCAGGAGTATTAAAACCGAAGCTGAAGAATTTAAGTACGAAGCTAGATTATTCAGAGTACGGTGGAGCAGGCTTATTTGGTTTAAACGCTCCTGTTATTAAAGCGCACGGATCTTCAAATGGAAGAGCTGTTTTCAGTGCGATTAAACAAGCTAGAACGATGGTCACTGGAAATGTTGTGACCGCCATTCAATCATCTCTTGTTAAAGAGGAAGGAGAGTAATTATGGGAAAAACAGCCTTTTTATTCCCCGGCCAAGGTTCACAGGCTGTCGGGATGGGACAGGATTTTATGGAAGCTTATTCTGTATCGAAAGATGTATTTACAGAAGCAGATCATCGCTTAAACTTTGAATTAACTAAATTGATTATGAACGGTCCAATTGAGACGCTAACGAGAACGGAAAATGCACAGCCCGCTCTTGTGACGACGAGCGTGGCAGTTCTTGAAGCTCTTCGCGAAAAAGGCATTACAGCTGATTATACGGCTGGTCATAGTCTTGGGGAATATTCTGCCCTTGTCGCTTCAGGTGCTCTATCCTTTTCCGATGCCGTTTTTGCGGTTAGAAACCGGGGGCTTTATATGGAAGAAGCAGTTCCTTCAGGTGAAGGTGCAATGGCAGCCATTATGGGAATGGAGCGAGAGGAGTTACAACAAGTAGTTGACGAGGTATCGGCTTCTACTGATACTGTGCAGCTTGCAAACCTAAATAGTCCTGGACAAATTGTCATTTCAGGCGCCAAAGCAGGTGTTGAGAAAGCTTCAGAAGTAGCAAAAGAGAAGGGCGCTAGGCGGGTGATTCCACTTCAAGTAAGTGGGCCGTTCCACTCTAGTCTTATGAAGCCTGCTGCAGACCAACTATCTGGCATACTTGAAGCAATTGAGATAAAGGATGCATCGATTCCAGTCATTGCTAACGTAACGGCTGAACCATCTATTTCTGCTGAAGAGATTCAGAACCACTTATTGGAGCAAATCTATTCACCTGTTCTATGGGAAGATACGGTAAGAAAACTAATGGACCTTGGTGTTGATACGTTTATTGAAATTGGTCCAGGTAATGTTCTTTCAGGTCTAGTCAAAAAGGTTAACCGTCGTGCATCTGTTCATGCAGTCGGAACTCCAGAACAACTCGATCAACTCATTGCTAAGTTAGGAGAGGAATAAACGATGGCTGAAAATAAAACGGCTCTAGTAACAGGAGCCTCCCGAGGTATTGGACGCGCTATTGCATTAGAGCTTGCTAAAGAGGGCATGAACATAGCTGTCAATTATGCAGGAAGTGAAGCGAAAGCAAATAGCGTTGTAGACGAAATTAAAGCGGCTGGTGGAAATGCGATTGCGATTAAAGCAAACGTAGCAAGCATGGAAGAAGTTCAGGGCATGATTAAGGAAGTTGTTTCAACTTTCGGAAGTCTTGAGGTGCTTGTGAATAATGCCGGCATTACACGTGATAATCTCATTATGCGTATGAAGGAAGAAGAGTGGGATTCCGTTATCGACACAAACTTAAAAGGTGTCTTTAACTGTACGAAGTCCGTTACTCGTCAAATGATGAAACAGCGTTATGGTCGCATTGTAAACGTAGCATCTGTCGTTGGTGTAGCTGGGAATGCAGGTCAAGCTAACTACGTAGCAGCGAAAGCAGGCGTAATCGGATTAACGAAAACAACTGCTAAAGAACTTGCTAGTCGCAACATTACGGTTAATGCGCTTGCACCTGGTTTCATCGAAACTGATATGACAGACGAACTTTCTGATGAAGTGAAAAGCGGAATGAAAGGACAAATTCCACTTGGAAGACTCGGTGCAGCTGAGGACATCGCTAAAGCAACGAAATTTCTCGTTTCTGACGATGCCAATTATATTACAGGTCAAACGCTTCATATTGACGGCGGCATGATCATGTAACTTTTCAACAACATCTAGTTTTTTTGTTTTATATATCCTATAATAGCTTGAGGGGAGGTGAGTCTAATGGCAGATACACTAGAGCGTGTAACAAAAATTATTGTTGATCGTCTTGGAGTTGAAGAATCTGAAATTAAACCAGAAGCTTCTTTCAAAGACGACCTTGGTGCCGATTCCCTTGATGTAGTGGAATTAGTCATGGAACTTGAAGATGAATTTGATCTTGAAATTTCCGATGAAGATGCTGAGAAAATTGTAACAGTTGGCGATGTAATTGATTACATAAACAGCCATCAATAATCTTCAGGATCATCCTGAAGTTGTGGAATAAACCTCGCTAGCCTGGGGGTTTATTCCTATTAATGATTAAAGCTCCAGAGTACAAAGAGGATAGTGATAAGTCGTGGAGGTATCTATGTCCAAATCAAAACATTCACCAAAAACGAGAGCCAGACGTTTCAAACCTAAGCATTCACGACAACTCGTGGTTGGAGAGGCAATCAGATCGCAATTCACTGCTTTTCAAAAGGAAATTGGTGTATCGTTCGAAAATGAACAGCTTCTTTTTCAAGCTTTTACCCATTCATCCTATGTGAATGAGCATCGACTGCATCCGCAGATGGATAATGAACGTCTTGAATTTCTTGGAGATGCCGTACTTGAACTTACGATATCAAGATACTTATATGAAAAGTACCCGAATATGAGTGAAGGCCAGCTAACGAAGCTAAGAGCGGCAATTGTTTGTGAACCATCACTTGTTCAGTTTGCAAATGACATGAATTTTGGACATCTCGTGCTTCTTGGCAAAGGAGAAGAGATGACGGGTGGTAGAATGCGCCCTGCCCTTCTTGCTGATGTATTCGAGTCATTCGTCTGTGCTTTGTATCTTGATCAAGGTCTTGAAGTCGTCTTTGAATTTCTTGAGAAGTTTGTTTATCCCAAAATTAACGCCGGTGCTTTTTCTCATGTGATGGATTATAAAAGCCAGCTTCAGGAAGTTATTCAGCGTGAAAGCCTTGGCGTGATTGATTACGTTATTACCGATGAAAAAGGACCCGCACATAACAGAGAGTTCTCCTCGAAAGTTATGTTAAATGGAAGTGATCTTGGTGTTGGGGTCGGACGCTCAAAGAAGGAAGCAGAACAAATGGCTGCTCAAAAAGCACTTATAAACTTAAAAGATCGTAATGAAAAAGAATCCTGATGCCAGGATTCTTTTTCATTAGATTCATTCTCTTTTAACTAACGATTTAGGATGCGCGCAATTTGCCTAGTTCAGCTAAGATTGCCTGCATTTCTGCAACACTAAGTGATTGTTTTTTGTTTAACATCACATAGATTTCATGAATATCTTCATAAGAAGATAAATCGAATGCTTCTGGCTTAATCATGCCAGAATTGATGACCTGCATTTTTTCTTTAATGCTCTCGACCATAAATGCTAGATTTTCTTCTGATTTAATGGAAAGATCCATTCGTAACACCTGCCTTATTCATTTGACTTAATTAATGACGACATGTCGCCATGCTATGTACCATTTCCCAATCAAGTAACAATGAGAGAATCATTGTCTTGCTTTAGGGTTTTCCTTATTGTAACATGTCTCAGCTCAGTATCGTAGAGGTCATTGTTTTATGATAAAATAAGACAGTTAGTGAAAAAAGTAAACCAAACGTTTTGATTCGCATACATAGATGAAACAGATGAGGGGGAAAGATGATGTTCCTCAAACGATTAGATGTAGTCGGCTTTAAGTCATTCGCCGATCGTATTTCAGTTGAGTTTGTCCCAGGAGTAACATCAGTTGTCGGCCCGAACGGGAGCGGCAAAAGCAACATAAATGACGCCATTCGCTGGGTACTTGGTGAACAATCAGCCAAGTCACTTAGAGGCGCTAAAATGGAAGATATCATTTTCGCAGGGAGCGATACGAGAAAAGCGGTTAACTTAGCAGAAGTAACGCTTACGCTTGATAATACAAATCAATATCTACCGATTGACTATAATGAGGTTAGTGTCACAAGACGTGTATATCGATCAGGAGATAGCGAGTATTTATTAAATAACCAGACATGTCGTTTAAAAGATATCATTGAGCTCTTCATGGATTCTGGGTTAGGGAAAGAATCATTTTCCATTATTGGTCAAGGTAGAATTGAAGAGATTCTTAGTAGCAAATCTGAAGAACGTCGCAAGATTTTTGAAGAAGCTGCGGGCGTGTTGAAATATAAAACCCGCAAGACGAAGGCGGAAACTCGTTTAAAAGAGACGGAAGATAACCTCCATCGCGTCGAGGATATTCTTTATGAGCTGGAAGATCAAGTTGAACCACTCCGCATGCAGGCATCGATCGCCAAAGATTACTTGCAAAAGCGAGAAGACTTGGAAAAGATTGAAGCGGCACTAACGGTTCATGAAATTGAAGAGTATCATCAATCATGGAAGCAAAAGAAAGCTGAATTGGATTCGTTAAAGGAGAGAGAAAGCAGTCTCGGCGATTCCATTAAGGTTAAGAAAGACGAGCTAACGAATATCAGATTGAAGCTTGATCAGTCTGAGCGTAATTTAGAAGCTTATCAGCAGCAGCTCCTTGATACGAGTGAAGAGTTAGAGAAGCTTGAAGGAAAGAAAGAAGTGCTTAAGGAACGGAAAAAAAATGCGCATCAAAATCGCACTAATTTGAGTGAGCGTATGACGTTTTTACAAGAGAAAAAAAGTTATTATGAGAAAGAAATTGAGCATCACTATAAACGCTTTGATCAGCAAAAGAAAGAATTAAGTGACTTAAAGGCCAGTCTTAAAAAAGAAACAGAGCTTCTTTCTGATATTGAGCAAGACATTGAACAAGAACTTGATCGTATGAAATCGGATTACTTCGAGCTACTTAACGAACAAGCGTCGATTCGTAACGAAAACCGCTATCTTCAAGATCAGCTTTCTGTTCTTAATCAGCGTAAGGAGCGACTCGATGGAGATAATCATAAATACATTGAAGAACGAAGCGCTGTGGACGAAAAGAAAGAGGAGCGTTCTGCCAAGTTAGCCGAATCCAAGAAGCTACTTGAAGCGCACGTGTCACGCTTCTATAAAAGCAAGCATGACGTGGAAGAGAAAAAGAAAGAGCTTGGTGAGAAAGAATCTAAGCTTTATCAAGCTTATCAATATATTCAACAATATAAGTCTAAGAAAGAAATGTTAGAAGAAATGCAGGACGATTATGCTGGTTTCTTCCAGGGTGTTAAAGAAGTACTCAAAGCTCGCGAAGACCTTACCGGGATCGAAGGGGCAGTTGCGGAACTAATAACAGTACCTAAAGATGTAGAGACAGCGCTTGAAACGGCCCTTGGCGGTGCGATGCAGAATGTCGTTGTTCGTGATGAGGCTGCAGGAAGACAGGCGATCTCATTCTTGAAGAAGAACCGTTCCGGAAGAGCCACCTTCCTTCCACTGTCAGTCGTGAAATCCAGAAAAATTTCGAACTATGATTTAGAACGTGTGAAGCAAAATGAAGCTTTCGTAGGCGTGGCTTCCGAACTCATCACGTACGATCCGAAGTACCAAGCAGTGATGGAGAATTTATTAGGCTCCGTTCTCGTAGCTAAAGACCTAAAGGGTGCAAACGAACTTGCAAAAATCATGCAATATCGAACGCGCATCGTAACCCTTGAAGGGGATGTGGTTAATCCAGGCGGTTCTATGAGCGGAGGTAGTGTGAAGCAAAAATCATCATCGCTTCTAAGTCGTCAGCGAGATCTTGAACTACTGATCAACAAGCTTGATGATATGCAGAAGAAGACCGCTGTAGTCGAGCAGGAGATTAAACAGGATAAAGCAATATTAGCTGATCTTGAAGAGAATCTTGATGAAATGCGTGAACGAGGAGAGAACCTTAGACTTGAAGAACAGTCTCTTCTTGGTGATTTGAGAGCAATTGAAGGAGACGAACGGAATACAAACGAACGTTTACAGCTATACGATCGAGAAAAGAAAGCGATCGATGAGGAAGTAGAAACTCATCAGAAGCGACACGGGTATTTGACCGAACGTCTTGAGGTGATTACTCAACAAGCAGAAGAACTTGAAGGTAAGATCGAGAACCTGACTGCAAAGAAACAAACGCAGCAAACGTCTCGTGAGACAATTCAAACTGAGATCACAGACCTTAAAGTGAAAGTGGCGGAGCACCAGCAATCATTCCAGAATCAGAAAGAGACGCTCGACCGCTTAACGTCTGAACAAAGTGAAACGAATGCTCAGCTAACCGAAACAACCGAAGAATTTACGCTCCTATCAGAAGCTATGTCTTCCAATTCTAATGGTGAGGAGAAGCTTGACCAAAATATCGTCTCATTCCGATCAGAGAAAGAGAAGCTTCTTACAACACTACAGAATGAACGTGAAGTGAAGTTATCTTTACAACAGGAGATTGAATCTGTCAGTAGCAAGCTCGATCTATTAATCGCAGAGGAAAAGCAGCTTTCGGGATTAATGCAGGCCGTTGAGGTGCGGATTAACAGACTTGATGTGGAACTTGAGAACAGGTTAGCTATTTTAAGTGAAGAGTATGGACTGACTTATGAAGCGGCGAAAGAAAAGCACATTCTTACACTGGAACCTGAAGATGCTAAGCGTAAGCTAAAGCTCATTAAGCTAGAAATTGATGAGCTTGGTACCGTTAATCTTGGTGCGATAGATGAGTATGAACGAGTGAATGATCGCTATACATTTCTTAGTGAACAGCAAGCGGATCTTCTTCAAGCGAAAAAAACACTGTATGATGTGATTGAGGAAATGGATCAAGAGATGAAAAAGCGCTTTGAAGATACATTTACTAAAATACGAGCGCAGTTCCAAATTGTCTTCAAGGAATTGTTTGGGGGAGGTAAAGCAGATCTCGTACTAACGGATCCGGATAATCTTCTTTCAACAGGCGTGGATATATTAGCGCAACCGCCAGGGAAGAAACTTCAACATTTAGCGCTTCTATCGGGAGGAGAACGAGCTTTCACGGCCATCGCTCTCTTATTCTCGATTTTAAAAGTTCGACCTGTTCCGTTTTGCGTTCTGGATGAAGTAGAAGCAGCGCTAGACGATGCGAACGTCAATCGATTTGCGAAATATTTAAAGCAATTTAGTGAAAAAACGCAGTTTATTGTGATTACACACAGAAAAGGTACAATGGAAGAGTCTGATGTTCTATATGGCGTTACCATGCAAGAGTCAGGTGTATCCCGACTCGTTTCCGTTAGACTAGAAGAATCGAAGCAATTAATATCGCAATAATGAGTAGGGGGATTAAACGTGAGTTTTTTTAAAAAGTTAAAAGACAAGTTCACAACACAAACAGATGAAGTAAGCGGGAAATTTAAAGACGGTCTTGAGAAAACACGAACGTCTTTCTCAACAAAAATGAATAACCTCGTAAAAAACTATCGCAAAGTTGATGAAGATTTTTTCGAAGAGCTAGAGGAGCTTCTTATAAGTGCCGATGTCGGTGTTGCGACTGTAATGGATCTCATTGACGTATTAAAAGATGAAGCGAGAACGCGTAACATTAAAGATACGAAAGAACTGCAAAGCGTCATTTCAGAAAAGTTAGCAGAGCTTCTTCATAAGTCCGATGAAGATGGCTCTCTTAATGTACAAGAAGAAGGTTTAACGGTTTTCTTGTTCGTTGGAGTTAATGGGGTAGGAAAGACAACTACTATTGGAAAGCTTGCACATAAGTTTAAACAAGAAGGAAAGAAAGTGGTTCTTGCAGCGGGGGATACGTTCCGAGCAGGAGCAATCGAGCAATTAGAAGTATGGGGGGAACGAGCTGAAGTTGATGTAATAAAACACCAAGCAGGCTCAGATCCAGCAGCAGTTGTTTTCGATGCTGTGCAATCTGCTAAATCACGGAACGCAGATATATTGCTTTGTGATACAGCGGGGCGTCTTCAGAACAAAGTAAACCTTATGAATGAGCTCGAAAAAGTAAAACGTGTTATTCAACGTGAAGTACCATCGGGTCCACATGAGGTGATTCTCGTTCTAGATGCTACTACAGGACAGAATGCGATGAGTCAGGCGAAGCAATTTGGACAATCAACAGACGTGTCTGGCATAGCGTTAACCAAGCTCGATGGAACAGCAAAAGGTGGAATCGTGCTTGCCATTCGACACGAACTTGATATCCCTGTTAAACTCGTAGGTCTAGGGGAGAAAATGGATGATTTGCAGGAGTTTGATCCTGATACATTCGTATACGGACTCTTCTCCTCAATCATTGAAGAAGAGGAAGAAAACGAAGAATAAATTCTAAATTATTTGTGTTAAGAAAAAATCTTGACAAATAAAATGACGCATAGTAATATAATTAACGTAAAGGTGATTACCTTAACAAGGGGCTGTTAACAATGCTAGAGAAAACGATGAGAATTAACTCGTTATTCGACTTTTATCAGTCGCTTTTAACACCGAAACAGCGTAATTATATGGCATTGTATTACCTTGATGATTATTCACTTGGTGAAATCGCAGAAGAATTTCAAGTTAGCCGTCAGGCTGTCTATGATAACATTAAGCGAACTGAACAAATGATTGAAGAATATGAAGCAAAACTGTTGCTATTCGAGCGTTATATCAAAAGGCAAGAGCTGTTAGAAAAGCTTAGAGAAGCGATCGCGAGTGAGAATGAACACTCGAAGGCGCTGCCGTTGATTACATCGCTTGAAAAACTGGATTAGGAGGCGGCGAACATGGCATTTGAAGGGTTAGCCGACCGACTGCAAGACACCCTGCAGAAAATACGCGGTAAAGGGAAAGTAACAGAAGCTGACGTCAAAGAAATGATGCGTGAAGTAAGGCTAGCCTTGCTTGAAGCCGATGTTAACTTTAAAGTCGTAAAACAGTTTATCAATAAGGTCAAAGAGCGCGCCGTCGGACAGGAAGTTATGAAAAGCCTGACGCCAGGGCAGCAGGTCATTAAAGTCGTTAATGAAGAGCTGACAGCGCTAATGGGTGGCGAACAGAGCAAAATTGCTGTTTCAAGTCGCCCGCCGACTGTTATTATGATGGCCGGACTACAGGGTGCAGGTAAGACGACTACTGTCGGGAAGCTTGCAAACCATTTACGTAAAAATCACAACCGCAAACCACTATTAGTAGCGGCGGATATATATCGTCCTGCTGCGATTAACCAGCTTGAAACGCTTGGTAAACAACTTAGTATGCCGGTGTTCTCGATGGGCGATCAGGTTAGTCCGGTTGAGATTGCAACTAAAGCAATCGAAAAAGCAAAAGAAGAGCATCTTGACTATGTCATTATTGACACAGCCGGTCGCTTGCATATTGATGAAAATCTAATGCAAGAGCTAAAAGATGTTAAAGAAGCTGTTACGCCTGACGAAGTTTTTCTTGTCGTTGATTCGATGACAGGACAGGACGCTGTGAATGTAGCCGAAAGCTTTAATGATGCGCTTGATATAACGGGTGTCATTCTAACAAAGCTTGATGGTGACACGCGCGGTGGTGCTGCACTTTCGATCAAGTCTGTAACAGATAAACCGATCAAGTTTGCTGGTATGGGTGAGAAGCTCGATGCACTTGAACCGTTTCATCCTGAGAGAATGGCATCGCGAATTCTCGGAATGGGAGACGTTTTAACGCTCATTGAAAAAGCCCAGACTTCAGTAGATGAAGACAAAGCAAAAGAACTTGAGAAAAAGATGCGAACGATGAGCTTTACGTTCGATGATTTCCTTGATCAGCTTGGTCAGGTTCGAAGCATGGGACCGCTTGATGAATTGATGGACATGATTCCTGGAATGAATAAGAAAGCCATGAAAAATGTCAGTGTTGATGAGAAGCAAATTGGCCGAGTTGAAGCCATTATTCAATCCATGACAACACGCGAGAAAGAAGAGCCTGATCTCATCAATGCGAGTCGCAAAAAAAGAATTGCCGTCGGTAGTGGAACATCTGTGCAAGATGTCAATCGTCTCTTGAAGCAATTTGATGAGATGAAGAAGATGATGAAACAGATGACCAACATGTCTAAAGGCGGTAAGAAAAAAGGTAAGGGCATGAATTTCCCATTCATGCAATAAAAATGAAGTAAATTTTCTCTTTACAAGAGTATAAATTTATGATATTATATTTATTTATGTGAATATTTTTGGAGGTGAAACACATGGCAGTTAAAATTCGTTTAAAGCGTATGGGTGCTAAAAGAGCTCCTTACTATCGCGTAGTTGTTGCTGATTCACGTGCACCACGTGACGGACGCTTCATCGAGGAAATTGGTACTTACAATCCGGTTGCTAATCCAGTTGAAGTGAAAATCAACGAAGAGAAAGCTCTTGATTGGATGCTTAAAGGCGCTAAGCCTTCTGATACAGTACGTAACTTATTCTCCACTGCAGGTCTTATGGAGAAGCTTCACAACGCAAAAAACACAAAGTAATTTAACACCTTAGAGGAGGCTTTCTTGAAAGCCTCCTTTGGTGTATCTAGGTCCATCATTTTTAAAAAGGTGGTAGATTATAATGGAAGCACTGGTTGAAACAATTGTAAAAGCTCTTGTCGATTATCCTGATGAAGTTCGTGTTGAAAAAGATGAGACAAGCAGTTTGGATATATACAAGCTTCACGTTCATGCAGAGGACACAGGAAAGGTGATTGGGAAGCAGGGAAAGGTCGCTAGATCAATCCGTACGGTGATGAACGCCGCTGCTGTTCAGTCCAATAAACGTGTACAGTTGGAGATACTTTAGGGGGAGATGAAACTCCTCTTTTTTTGTTTTAGCTCACTCGAATGAAACTTTCAATTCACGTGCCTTTCACCAGATTCATAATCCATATTTAACGTTTATAAAACTTCTCATTGATCGTAAGGGCTCTTTTTTTATGATAAGCTATGTTATCTTATTGTGATGATATCTCGTTTATTGGCTCAATCGAATGAAACATCTGTTTCACTCGTCTTAGCCAAAAATCAACCACATTTATTAACATAGCCTTATGAGAAAGTGGATTTAATATCAAATACGAAAACTTTCCCTTTTTAAAAGACTTGGCCAGAAGCCAGGTTTTTCTATTGCTTCTATTTATTGTGTGAAAATCAGGTCCTATTTACATATGGAGGGCAGCGGAATGAAAATCATTGTAACGTATGATGTGAAACAAATTTTAACTGAAGAAAGCCGGGCTTCCTATCTAGACAAATGGCAAAAAGAACATGCCTCTCTTCTGCGGGAATGTGATCAACTTCAATTTGAAATGAAGCGCCTGCAAAAAAAACGCCCTTCTGATCAAAAGTGGATAGCTGATCAATTTGATAAAGAAATTCGGACAAGATCTGAACGAATGTCATTCCTTGATTTCAAAATGGATCAACTTGATCAGTTGACTTTAGGGTCTGAAATTCACGACGGTGAAATTCAATCCATTCAGGAAGTTCAAATTGGCGACGAGTGGCATGGAAGAGAGCAAAAAGGTAAAATAGTCGTAAAAGATGGGGTTGTGCAAAGCATCTTCCCTGACTCAAAAGGAAAGGATATTATGATATGACAGAATGGCTTAATGTAGGAAAGATCGTGAATACACATGGCGTGCGAGGTGAAGTACGCGTTATTTCTAGAACTGATTTTCCAGAGGAGCGTTATGCAATAGGCAACAAGCTGTACTTGTTTAAGGATGATGAGCCTGTAACTTTAACCGTTTCATCACATAGAAAGCATAAGCAGTTTGATTTGCTTACATTTGAAGGGTTTCACAATATAAACGAAGTACAGCACATGAAAGAAGGTATTCTGAAAGTAAAGGAAGATCAAGGAGGAAAGCTATCAAAAGAAGAATTCTACTACCGTGATATTATCGGGCTTGAAGTTCATACTGAAGATGGCGAGTATCTTGGTAAGGTAAAAGAAATTCTTTCACCAGGAGCAAATGATGTTTGGGTTGTTCAAACTGCTGGCGGGGGTAAGGATCTTTTGTTACCATACATCGAACAAGTGGTGAAACAGGTCGATTTAAGTGAAGGGAAAATTACCGTTCATTTAATGGAAGGACTTCGTGATTAGCATGAAGATTGATGTGCTTTCGCTGTTTCCTGAAATGTTCTCAGGTGTATTTAACCATTCGATTTTAAAGCGTGCTCAGGATAATGGGGCTGTGACTTATAATGTGACTAATTTTCGTGACTATAGTTCGAATAAGCATAAAAACGTTGATGATTATCCATACGGTGGGGGAGCTGGAATGGTGTTGACGCCTCAACCGGTTTTTGATGCTGTCGCCGATCTTTCAGCAGGAAAGCATCCGCGCGTCATTCTGATGTGTCCTCAAGGAGAAAGATTTACACAAAAGAAAGCGGAAGAGCTTGCGAAGGAAGATCATCTTATTTTCATTTGCGGTCATTATGAAGGGTATGATGAGCGGATTCGGGAAAATCTAGTAACGGATGAGATCTCCATTGGTGACTTCGTCTTAACAGGAGGAGAGCTTGGGAGCATGGTCGTTATTGACAGTGTTACAAGACTTCTCCCTGGAGTCCTAGGTAATGATACATCAGCCCCTATGGATTCGTTTAGTAGTGGTTTACTAGAGCACCCTCACTACACACGCCCTGCTGACTATGCTGGGTTAAACGTGCCTGATGTGCTTCTATCAGGAAATCATGAGGCTATTCGTAAGTGGCGTCTTAAGGAATCGTTAAGGCGCACGTGGAATAGAAGACCGGATCTTCTTAGAGAGAAAAACTTGACGAAGGAAGAAGAGAAATTTCTTCAAGATATTAAGCGAGAAAAAGAGTGAATTCATTCTTGTAATCTAAAAAGTGCTATGCTATGATAACAGTTGTGGCATTAGTCACGTTATTACGATGTTCCGCTGTAATGCAAGATGATTTATATGAGCATCTGTGTGGAAGGAGGGTTACTTGATGCACAAGTTAATCCAGGATATCACAAAAGACCAACTTAAGTCGGATCTTCCTAATTTCCGACCAGGAGATACTGTGAAAGTTCACGTTAAAGTTGTCGAAGGTACTCGTGAGCGTATCCAGTTATTCGAAGGTGTTGTGATTAAACGACGTGGTGGTGGAATCAGTGAAACATTTACTGTTCGTAAGATTTCTTACGGAGTAGGTGTTGAGCGTACATTCCCTGTACATTCACCAAAAGTTGCTAAGCTTGAAGTTGCTCGTCGCGGTAAAGTTCGCCGTGCTAAGCTATACTACTTGCGTGCACTTCGTGGTAAAGCCGCTCGTATTAAAGAAATTCGATAAAGTTAGACGCGAAAGGGAGCTTGCATTGTCAGGCTCCTTTTTTCTATTGAAAAAAACTCATGTGAAATAAGTAACTTTCTATGATAAAATAAAGCGGGTTATAAAGGTTTGTAGGAAAGGCTAGAGGGGAAAGAAATAGGTAAAAAAGACCCTTTCATTAGGAGGAACGAGCATGAAAAGCACCAGATCAGCAGAGAAGAAAGATTCCTGGGAGTGGATACGTGCGCTCATCATTGCTTTTATACTAGCAGGAGCCGTTCGCTATTTTATTTTTGCTCCCATCGTTGTTGATGGCGAAAGCATGATGCCGACATTACAGGATCGTGATCGGATGATCGTGAACAAAATCAGCTATAATATTGGTGATGCTGAACGTTTCGATATCATTGTATTTGAGGCACCTGAAGGTAAAGATTATATTAAACGAGTGATTGGCCTTCCTGGAGATAAGGTGGAATACAAAGGCGATATGCTTTACGTAAATGGTGAAGCGGTTAAGGAGCCCTATCTAGAACCATATAAAGATGATTTGCTAGAAGGGAACTTAACGTACGATTTCGATTTAACTGGTGTAACTGGTGAAGCTACAGTTCCAGAAGGACAATTGTTTGTGATGGGGGACAATCGACAACATAGTAAAGATAGTCGTTCCATTGGCTTCGTTCCTGTTGAAAAAGTTGTCGGAGAAGCAAACGTTATTTTTTGGCCCTTAAATGATATACAAGTAATGGAGTGAGGATCTAGAATTTTTCGATACCTCATGATTTGAGAATAGGTGGAGATGGCATGACGATTCAATGGTTTCCCGGACATATGGCAAAAGCACGCCGGGAGATTACCGAGAAGCTTAAAATGATTGATGTTGTAATTGAACTAGTGGATGCACGCATCCCGCTTGCTTCAAGGAATCCGATGATTGATGAAATAGTTTCTTCAAAGCCAAGACTAATTTTGCTCAATAAAGCAGATATGGCGGATGATCAGAAAACAACTGAATGGAAACACTATTTTCAATCGCAAGGACATAAAGCATTGCCAATTGATTCGCAAACCGGTAAAGGCGTGAAAAGTATTCCTGCAGCAGCTAGAGAGCTGATGAGTGATAAGATTGACCGGATGATCGAGAAGGGCATGAAGCCGCGCGCGGTTCGGGCATTAATTTTAGGAATTCCTAACGTTGGGAAATCTACCTTGATCAACCGTTTAGCGGGGAAGAAAATTGCTAAAACAGGAGATCGACCAGGTATTACGAAAAAGCAGCAGTGGATCAAAGTAGGCGATGAAATGGACCTTCTCGACACGCCAGGTATTTTATGGCCTAAGTTTGAAGACCAGATAACCGGATATAAACTAGCTGCTACCGGAGCGATAAAAGATGAAATCCTGGATTTTCAGGATATTTCGGTGTATGTACTCAAATTCATGAGTGAATATTATCCTAACCGACTGAAGGATCGCTACCATCTTGAGGATATCCCTGAAGATGTTGTAGAGTTGTTTGATGAAATAGGGAAAAAACGTGGCTTTTTAATGAGTGGCGGCTGGATTGATTACGATAAAACAGCTGAGACCGTGCTACGTGAGCTTCGAAGTGGTAAATTAGGCGATGTGACACTTGAAACGCCAGAAAGGTAAGGCCATGAGCCTTACCTTTTTTAAATGAACTGAAGAGAAAGAGGAGATTAAATGAGTGAAAAACTAAAGTCAATTAAAGAAATTACCCAGATGTTGGAGCGAGGGCAATATACAAACGATGATTGGGAAGAATGGAAACAGGATACACGCAAAGGTGTGATGAGCTTAATTGCTAGAGAAGGAAAGAAAGAGCAAGAAAAATTGAAAATACTTCAAATGCATGAAGAGATGAGCGCCTTAGAAGCTCATTACAGAGAACAAGGTCGTTTTGCTATAGCAGGAGTCGATGAGGTAGGAAGAGGCCCTTTAGCAGGCCCTGTGGTTGCTTCAGCGGTCATATTAAACCCTGATCTACCTATACTTGGGCTACAGGATTCAAAAAAACTTTCTCGTGCGAAACTCAATGACTTATTTGATCAGATACATAAGGATGCTATTTCAATTGGAATTGGTGTTGTTAGTTCAAGCGAAATTGATGAATTAAATATTTATCAAGCAACCAAAAAAGCAATGCAACAAGCCGTTGAGGGATTGAACGTCCAAGCTGATTTCTTACTAGTGGATGCCATGCACATCCCACTACAAATCGATCAGGAATCGCTCATTAAAGGTGATTCGAGAAGTGTTAGTATTGCAGCAGCCTCAATCGTTGCGAAGGTAACACGTGACCGCATGATGGTAAAATTAGCAGAAACTTATCCACAATATGGATTTGAGCGACATGTGGGGTATGGAACGAAAGAACATCTCGCTGCTCTTGATCAATATGGTGTCACGGATGCACATCGGAAATCATTTGCTCCTGTAAGAGATCGCTTAGGCTTGCATTAAATTGTGTATGAATCGGCTGAAACAGTTGATACTATACCTATTCTAGTGTGAAGGAGCAATCATTTGTGAAAGATCCAGGACGTCCAGACAAAAACGACTCGTTTTATGAAGAAGCCGGAGAAGAATTTGGTGTTTACACACCTGCGGCTGCAAGAGAATTAACCATTACGGATCATAAAAAAAGAGAGCAAGAGAACTCACCAAAAAAAGCAGGAAGAGACGAACGAGAAGAGGGGAGATAGTCCCTCTTCTTTTTTTTGTAATTTTAGTCATCAATCTTGTTTCCTCAATAAAAAGTTGAAAGTTTCGTATGGCGTTGAGATTCATGCAACAAATTTTGTGAAAAATGGCAATGTTCACATCGGAAAAAGAGCGAAAGAATCGCTATACAGCTTCTTTACTGGATAAATTGGAACAATATTTGCAAGAAACAACAGAGACTTTATGCAAAAGGGTAGACAATCGGTGTGAATTTTCTATACAATGAAAACGTCGTCAAAGATTTGATTGACTAGGATAGGAGGATGAGAGAATGAATATCCATGAATATCAAGGAAAAGAAGTCCTAAGAAGCTACGGGGTATCAGTCCCTAATGGACAAGTCGCATACTCCGCGAAAGAAGCTGTGGACGTTGCAAAACAATTAGACAGCAAAGTTTACGTAGTAAAAGCACAAATCCACGCAGGTGGTCGAGGAAAAGCTGGCGGTGTTAAAATTGCCAAGAACCTTGAGGAAGTTCGTACATACGCTGAGGAGATCCTCGGAAAAACACTTGTTACTCATCAAACGGGACCAGAAGGCAAGGAAGTAAAGCGCTTACTTATTGAAGAAGGTTGCGATATTAAACAGGAATATTACGTTGGTCTAGTACTTGACCGTGTAACGTCACGAGTGGTCATGATGGCATCT
This sequence comes from Anaerobacillus sp. 1_MG-2023, assembly GCF_030547345.1. Classification (NCBI taxonomy): domain Bacteria; kingdom Bacillati; phylum Bacillota; class Bacilli; order Caryophanales; family Bacillaceae; genus Anaerobacillus; species Anaerobacillus sp. 1_MG-2023. The sequence goes on from NZ_JAUORD010000003.1 coordinate 123,388, forward strand.
GAAGAAGGCGGAACTGAAATTGAAGAAGTGGCTGAACACAGCCCAGAGAAAATCTTCAAAGAAGTGATCGATCCAGCTGTAGGTCTTCAGGGTTACCAGGCTAGAAGACTAGCATTTAATATTAATATCCCGAAAGAACAAATCAATAAAGCAGTGAAGTTTATGCTTGGCCTATACAAAGTTTTTGTAGAAAAAGATGCTTCAATTGCGGAAATCAATCCTCTTGTAACAACTGGGGATGGGAACGTAATGGCTCTTGATGCTAAATTAAACTTTGATCCAAATGCGCTTTATCGCCATAAAGATATCCTTGAACTTCGTGATCTTGATGAAGAGGATTCAAAGGAAATCGAAGCATCAAAATATGAACTTAGCTACATTGCCCTTGATGGTAATATCGGCTGCATGGTTAACGGTGCAGGGCTTGCTATGTCTACGATGGATATTATCAAGCATTACGGCGGCGATCCCGCTAACTTCCTTGACGTTGGGGGCGGCGCAACAGCTGAGAAAGTAACGGAAGCCTTCAAAATTATCTTATCAGACAAAAATGTTAAAGGTATTTATGTAAACATTTTTGGTGGGATCATGAAGTGTGACGTTATTGCTGAAGGTGTTGTAGAAGCTACGAAGCAAGTAGGCCTTGAAATTCCGCTTGTTGTTCGTCTTGAAGGCACAAATGTTGATCTTGGAAAGCAAATCCTGAAAGATTCTGGATTAAATATTACCGCTGCTGAGTCTATGGCTGACGGCGCGGAAAAAATCGTTTCATTAGTGAAGTAGAAAGGCGGGACTAGGAATGAGCGTATACATTAATCAAGATACAAAAGTCATCGTTCAAGGAATTACAGGATCAGTTGGTTTATTTCATACACAGCAAATGCTTGAGTATGGTACGAAAATTGTTGGTGGTGTAACGCCAGGTAAGGGCGGTACTGAAGTGGAAGGCGTTCCCGTATTTGATACAGTTGAGCAAGCTGTTCAAAAAACTGGCGCTAATGCTTCGGTCATCTATGTTCCGCCTGCTTTTGCAGCAGATGCGATCATGGAAGCGGTAGACGCTGAAATGGACCTTGCGATTTGTATTACGGAAGGTATTCCTGTCATCGATATGGTGAAGGTAAAGCGTTATATGGAAGGAAAGAAAACACGTCTTGTAGGACCGAACTGTCCTGGTGTGATAACTCCTGATGAATGTAAAATTGGTATTATGCCTGGCTACATTCACAAAAAAGGTCACGTAGGAGTGGTTTCTCGTTCTGGTACATTAACGTATGAAGCTGTTCATCAGCTTTCTGAATCAGGAATCGGTCAATCCACTGCTGTTGGAATCGGCGGAGATCCTGTTAACGGAACGAACTTTATCGATGTCTTGCAAGCTTTCAACGAAGATGAAGATACGTACGCCGTCATTATGATCGGCGAAATCGGTGGTACGGCAGAAGAAGAAGCGGCAGAATGGGTGAAAGCAAACATGACAAAGCCTGTCGTTGGATTTATCGGTGGCCAAACGGCACCTCCAGGAAAGCGCATGGGTCATGCGGGTGCAATTATTTCTGGCGGTAAAGGGACAGCTGACGAGAAGATCAAGACAATGGAGTCGTGCGGAATTAAAGTCGCACCTACACCTGCTGTAATGGGCGAAACGCTCATCTCTGTTCTTGAAGATAAAGGATTACTACAGAAGTGCACAACACATAAGGCTTAATGGTAATAGCTCCCGTTCGGGAGCTATTTCTCTTATACATAACGAGAAAATAATACATTTTAATGCTGATAGGGGAGAGGCATGGTTGAGAACGTTTAGAAGCCGGTTAATTCAGTTACATCAGTGCCGAGGAACTGACTGGAAAGTGCTGCGTTCATTTCTTACATTTGACCCAACGCTTCAAAGCATATATGATATGTCTGCTACTCAGTTAAGACAATTTCACATACCAGGAGAGCATGCGAGCTTATTATATGAAGATCTTCATATGAAGAAACCATGGAGGATTTCTCATATTAAAGCAGGGGAAATTCGGGCTATTACGAGATTTGACGAAGCATACCCTGAAAGGCTTTCGCATATTTATGATGCACCGTGGGTTATATATTGTATCGGTAACACCGCGCTTCTTAATCAACAACGAGCTCTTAGTGTCGTCGGGTCAAGAAATCATTCGCGTGATGCAGAAGCGATGATGAAACTTATTTTAACGCCAATCGTAACGAAAGGTTGGACGATCGTAAGTGGTCTTGCTCTCGGTGTTGATACTCTTGCACACCGGATCGCACTTGATCACGATGCAGGCACGATTGCCGTCCTTGGAAGCGGGTTTAAGCATATTTACCCTAAAGAAAATCAGCTACTTGCTTCAATTATTGCAAAAAACGGTCTTCTTCTTTCAGAATATCCACCAGATAGGGGACCAGAAAAACATCAGTTTCCTGAGCGGAATCGAATTATTAGCGGATTATCGCTTGGAACGTTTATTGTAGAAGCAAGAAAACGAAGTGGTTCGTTGATTACTGCTGATCAAGCGATGGATCAGGGACGAGAAGTTTTTTGCTTACCAGGCAGGATGACTGACTCGTACTTTGAAGGAACAAATCGACTTATTCAGCAGGGGGCTAAGCTAGTATTAGAAGCAAAAGATATACTTAATGAATTACCGAATTTTCATGAAAATGAAACTAGCACTATTTGACAAACGAGTTTTGACTATTTAATAATAAGGAAGATTTTAAAATTTACCTCAATGGGGGGAGGAAACGTATTGTGGCAGATTATCTAGTTATTGTTGAATCTCCCGCTAAAGCAAAAACAATTGAAAAATATTTAGGAAAGAAATATCAGGTGAAAGCCTCATTAGGTCATGTCATTGACCTGCCAAGAAGTCAGATGGGCGTTGATGTGGAAAACAACTATGCTCCTAAATATATAACAATACGCGGGAAAGGCCCTGTCCTTAAGGAAATTAAAGATGCAGCCAAAAAAGCGAAGAAAGTCTATCTCGCAGCTGACCCCGATCGCGAAGGGGAAGCGATTGCGTGGCATCTAGCTCACAGTTTGAAGATTGATGAGCAAACGGAATGCAGGGTCGTATTTAACGAAATTACAAAAGATGCGGTAAAGGATGCTTTCAAGCAGCCGAGACCAATTAACATGGATTTAGTGGATGCACAGCAAGCGCGTCGAGTACTTGACCGACTTGTTGGGTATAACATCAGTCCATTATTATGGAAAAAAGTGAAGAAAGGCCTAAGTGCTGGACGAGTTCAATCCGTTGCAGTTCGCCTTATTATTGAAAGAGAGAAAGAGATTCAGAATTTCCAGGCAGAAGAATATTGGAAAATCAAAGCTTCTTTCGAAAAAGATGGAGAGCAATTCGAAGCTGGTTTTTACGGAGTAGATGGAAAGAAAACAGATCTTCAATCACGTGAAGACGTCGACAACGTGTTAAAGCGCATTGAAGGGGATCAGTTTGAGATCAAATCCGTTCAAAAGAAAGAACGTAAGCGAAACCCAGCCCTCTCATTTACAACATCTTCTCTTCAACAAGAAGCAGCAAGAAAGTTAAACTTCCGAGCGAAGAAAACAATGATGCTTGCTCAGCAGCTTTACGAGGGGATTGCGATTGGTAAACAAGGTACAGTCGGTTTAATTACGTACATGAGAACTGACTCAACACGCATCTCTGAAACAGCGAAGGATGAAGCGAAGGAATACATTCAAGGTAAATATGGAGACACATACTTATCGGGTAAAAAGCCTGCTAAGAAGCAGTCAGGTAAATCACAAGATGCTCACGAAGCGGTTCGACCGACATCTGTTATGCGTGATCCTTCCGAGATGAAGGCTTACTTAAAGCGCGATCAGCTTCGTTTATACAAGCTCATCTGGGAGCGTTTTGTAGCCAGTCAGATGGCACCGGCTATTATGGACACGATGAGTGTAGATCTTGAGAACAACGGAACGATCTTCCGTGCGACTGGTTCTAAAGTGAAATTTAAAGGGTTTATGAAGGTGTACGTTGAAGGAAACGACGACAATAAAAAGGAAGAAGATAAAATGCTTCCTGACCTTGAAGAAGGCATGGATGTTTCTACATCAGAAATTGATCCATCTCAGCACTTCACACAGCCGCCGCCGAGATATTCAGAAGCTCGCCTCGTTAAAACAATGGAAGAGCTCGGTATAGGGCGCCCTTCTACTTACGCTCCTACGCTTGATACGATTCAACGTCGAGGGTATGTGGCGTTAGAAGATAAGAAATTTGTGCCAACTGAGCTCGGTGAAATTGTATTAGAGCTGATTTTGGAGTTCTTCCAGGATATCATCAACATTGAATTCACTGCGGGATTAGAAAATGATCTTGACAAAATTGAGGATGGCGATGCAGAATGGATTTCTGTCATCAATGAATTTTATCAAAACTTCGAAAAGCGGCTGAAGGTAGCCGAGGAAGAAATGAAGGAAGTCGAGATTAAAGATGAACCCGCTGGAGAAGATTGCGAGAAGTGTGGTTCACCTATGGTCATCAAAATGGGACGCTATGGGAAATTCATGGCTTGCTCAAACTTTCCTGATTGCCGTAATACAAAACCAATCCTTAAAGAAGTTGGTGTTACCTGTCCGAAGTGTAAAGAAGGTAATGTTGTAGAGCGAAAAAGTAAAAAGAACCGTCTTTTCTATGGTTGTGATCGTTTTCCGGAATGTGATTTTCTTTCATGGGATAAACCAATCAAAAGACCATGTCCTAAATGCGGTGATTTACTTGTCGAGAAGAAAACGAAGAAAAAGAAAGAAATCAAATGCGTAAACTGCGATTTCGTTGAAGAAGAAAACTAGTAAGGGGTTATGGCAATGAGTAAACATGTGACGGTAATCGGTGCCGGACTTGCTGGAAGTGAAGCAGCGTGGCAACTTGCAAAGCAAGGAGTGGACGTTCATCTCTATGAGATGCGTCCTAAGAAGCAAACGCCTGCTCACCATACCGATAAATTTGCTGAGCTAGTATGTAGTAACTCACTAAGAGCGAATACATTAACAAATGCAGTCGGCGTTTTAAAGGAAGAAATGCGTCGAATGGATTCAGTTATCATTAAGTCTGCTGACGAGTGTGCCGTTCCGGCTGGTGGTGCACTGGCTGTGGATCGTCATGAATTCGCTGCGAAGGTAACGGAGAATGTTAAAAACCATCCAAACGTAACGGTCTTTTCAGAGGAATGTACTAAAATCCCTGACGGCCCAACAATTATTGCAACAGGTCCGCTAACTTCTAAGGATCTTTCCGATCAGTTAAAGGCTTTAAGTGGAGAAGAGTACCTATACTTCTATGACGCTGCTGCTCCTATTATCGAAACGGAAAGTATTGATATGGAGAAAGTTTATAAGAAGTCACGCTATGATAAGGGAGAGGCAGCTTATTTAAACTGCCCAATGACGGAAGAGGAATTTAACACGTTCTATGAAGCACTTATTTCAGCTGAAACGGTTCCGCTTAAAGAATTTGAGAAGGAAATTTTCTTCGAAGGATGCATGCCAATTGAAGTAATGGCCCAGCGCGGGCAGAAGACGATGACGTTTGGTCCTCTTAAACCTGTAGGTCTTGAAGATCCTAGAACAGGAAAGCGTCCTTACGCTGTCGTTCAACTTAGGCAGGATAATGCTTCTGGTACACTGTATAACATTGTTGGTTTCCAAACGCACCTTAAATGGGGACCACAAAAAGAAGTGATTCGCTTAATTCCTGGACTTGAGAACGCGGACATCGTACGTTATGGCGTGATGCACCGGAATACGTTTATTAACTCACCGAACCTATTGAAAGCTACTTACCAATACAAAGATCGCGAGAATCTATTCTTTGCAGGTCAAATGACAGGTGTGGAAGGGTACGTAGAATCAGCAGCATCTGGACTAATTGCTGGATTTAACGCTGCTCGACTAATGAAGGATGAAGAGCCGCTAGTGTTCCCTGAAGAAACTGCGCTTGGTAGTTTAGCGAATTATATTACGACGGCTAATCCGGATAACTTCCAACCGATGAATGCTAACTTTGGTTTGTTCCCACCGCTTGAGACGCGAATTAAAGGCAAGAAAGAGCGTAATGAAACGATCGCTAATCGAGCGTTAGAAACAATTCAGAATTTTGTAAAAAGATTGTAAATTCCTATTGCTAAGGCTTCTAAATTGTGATACGATTTAGAAGCCTTTTGAGGTGATAACGATGAATAACAACCAACAAGCTCATATTCAATCATTTTCTGAGTATCTTCAGATTGAGAAGAATTGTTCACCACATACGATCTCAGGTTACTTACAGGACATTGAACATTTCAAGTCTTTTATGAAGCAGCAGACTATCGATGTCTTTGCTGCTGTTTCTTATGCAGATGTCAGAATTTATTTGACTGAGCTTCACGAGCGAGGTTACGCAAGAAAAACAGCAGCGAGAAAAATTTCAACGTTACGAAGCTTATATCGATTCCTTTTACGTGAAAACATCGTTGAGGTTAATCCTTTTACAATGAGCTCACTACCGAAGCAAGAGAAGCGCCTTCCGCAATTTTTGTATGAAAAAGAGCTCAATGTATTGTTTGATACGCCCGATACGTCGAAGCCGCTTGGTCAAAGAGACAGAGCTTTGCTCGAAGTATTGTACGGGTGTGGTATTCGCGTTAGTGAATGCGTTGCGCTTAATTTAGAAGACATTGATTTCGCGATTGGTACTATTTTTGTAATCGGTAAGGGACGTAAGGAAAGATATGTACCAATTGGTAGTTTCGCTATAGATGCAATAAAAGAGTATTTAGAGGATGGACGAGTAAAACTCGCTTCGTCCGGAAAAGAGCCGACAAAAGCCCTGTTTTTAAACTTTAGAGGTAGTCGCGTGACAGCAAGAGGCGTACGAACAATTTTAGATAAGATAGTGAAAGACGCTTCACTGCATGTACATATAAGTCCCCATGTGATGAGACACACATTCGCAACACATTTACTGAATGAAGGGGCAGACTTACGATCTGTTCAGGAGCTTTTAGGGCATTCCGATTTATCATCTACTCAGATCTATACCCATGTGACGGGAGATCGATTGCGAAATATATACATGAACCATCACCCAAGAGCTAAATAGCTCGGGAGGAGGAACTTATGGGAGACTTTCATTCAACGACGATATTTGCAGTACAGCATAATGGGGAGTGCGCAATGGCCGGTGATGGCCAGGTGACATTTGGCAATGCCGTAGTCATGAAACATACGGCTAAGAAAGTAAGAAGGTTATTTCATGGGAAGGTGATTGCTGGATTTGCAGGATCAGTTGCGGATGCATTCACTCTTTTTGAGAAATTCGAAAGCAAACTGGAAGAATTCGGCGGTAACCTTCAGCGTGCTGCTGTTGAACTCGCAAAAGAGTGGCGCAGTGACCGCGTACTAAGAAAGCTTGAAGCCATGTTAATCGTTATGAATCAGGATGAGCTTCTGCTTATCTCAGGTACTGGTGAAGTAATCGAACCTGATGATGGCATTCTTTCCATTGGTTCAGGTTCTAACTACGCACTTTCAGCTGGTAGAGCTCTTAAGCGATACAGTGATAACAAAACCGCTGAAGAAATTGCGCGGGCCTCTATGGAAATTGCATCAGAAATTTGCGTGTACACAAATGATCAAATTATCGTAGAAACCATTTAGTATATAAACTGTATCTTTGGAGGAGATCGTATGTCTAATCCATTAACACCGAGACAAATTGTTGAAAAGCTTGATCAGTATATTGTTGGTCAGAATGACGCGAAAAAGGCTGTTGCTGTGGCATTGAGAAATCGTTACCGTCGGGGTCTTTTAAGCGATAAACTGAGGGATGAAGTGAATCCGAAAAATATTTTAATGATTGGGCCAACAGGTGTTGGTAAAACAGAAATTGCGAGACGACTGGCTCGTCTTGTCAATGCTCCTTTTATTAAAGTAGAAGCAACGAAATTTACTGAAGTGGGTTATGTTGGCCGAGACGTGGAATCAATGGTTCGCGATCTCGTTGAAACATCAATCAGACTTGTCAAAGAAGATCGAATGGAACAGGTGAAGGGCAGAGCGGAAGAGAATGCGAATAAACGCATTGTGGAACTGCTCGTACCGTCTAATAAGAAGCAGACACAATACAAGAATCCGCTTGAAATGTTATTTGGTAATCAGGGGCAAGAAGAAACAAATACCCAGGCGAGTTCAGAAGATCAGTCGATTGCTTCAAGACGAAAGCAAATAGCACAACAGCTTGCGCTAGGTGAACTCGAAGATCGGATGATCACTGTTGAAGTGGAAGAACAAAACAATTCCATGATGGACATGTTCCAGGGAGCTGGCATGGAACAAATGGGTATGAACATGCAGGATATGCTCGGAAATATCATGCCTAAAAAGAAGAAAAAACGTAAGCTTCCCGTGTCAGAAGCACGAAAGGTCTTAACGCAGGATGAAGCAGCAAAACTTGTGGATATGGATGAAGTCGCACAGGATGCAGTTTCAAAGACGGAACAATCGGGTATCATCTTCATTGATGAAATTGACAAGGTCGCGGGGAAAAGTCAGCAGTCAGCTGATGTATCCAGAGAGGGCGTTCAAAGAGACATTTTGCCAATCGTAGAAGGTTCAACGGTAACAACGAAGTACGGTCCAGTGAAAACAGACCATATTTTGTTTATGGCCGCGGGGGCGTTTCACATGTCGAAACCATCTGATCTAATCCCTGAACTGCAAGGCAGGTTCCCAATCCGCGTTGAGTTATCAAGTTTAACCGTAGACGATTTTAGACGTATATTAACAGAGCCTGATAATGCTCTTGTGAAGCAATACACAGCATTATTAGAAACAGAAGGTATTAAAGTTGAATTTTCTGACGATGCTATTCTTAAAATTGCTACGATTGCAACCGAAGTGAATCAGGACACTGACAACATTGGCGCAAGAAGACTGCACACAATTTTAGAAAAGCTTCTTGAAGATCTTTCATTTGAAGCACCGGACATTAATCTAGACAGCATCACGATTACACCAGAGTATGTTGAGGAAAAGTTAGCTTCTATTGCGAAGAACCGTGACCTCAGCCAATACATCCTATAATACATGCAGGAGGACAAAACTATGAATTTACTTGAAAAAACAAGAAAAATTAATGGAATGCTACAAAAATCTGAGGGGCCAGTTAACTTTACAGACATGGCCGAAACACTACGTGACGTCATTATGGCGAACGTATATGTCGTAAGCCGCAGAGGTAAGCTGCTTGGAATCGCAATTAATCAAGAAATCGAAAACGAACGCATGAAGAAAATGTTTTCTGAGCGTCAGTTCCCTGAAGAATATACACAAAACCTGTTCAACATTGCAGAAACTTCTTCAAACCTTGATATCACAAGCGAGTACACAGCTTTCCCGGTAGAAAACCGCGACCTCTTCGAAAAAGGTCTTACAACAATTGTACCGATCGTTGGTGGTGGAAGCCGTCTTGGTACGCTCATCCTTTCACGTCTAAGCGATTCATTCTCAGATGATGATCTTCTATTAGCTGAATATGGCGCAACAGTAGTAGGAATGGAAATTCTTCATGAAAAAGCGGAAGAAATTGAAGAAGAAGCAAGAAACAAAGCGGTTGTACAAATGGCGATTTCTTCTCTTTCTTATAGTGAGCTTGAAGCAATCGAGCACATCTTTGAAGAACTTGAAGGCAATGAAGGACTTCTTGTTGCAAGTAAAATTGCTGACCGCGTAGGCATCACTCGCTCTGTTATCGTAAACGCTCTTCGTAAGCTTGAGAGTGCTGGTGTTATTGAGTCTCGTTCTCTAGGAATGAAAGGAACTTACATTAAAGTTCTTAACGATAAATTCCTTGTAGAGCTTTCAAAACTAAAGACACAGTAATTCAACTAAAGCTCCGAGAACTCTCGGAGCTTTTTTAATAGAATGTTGCTGATTTCAACAATCCTTTTGCAAACGATGGAGATGAATTCGAACCGTTTACGTCTACTATGAAAGTGAGTTTGTATAGGCATTCATGGAATTTAAGATTTAAACTTGCGACTTGTCACTTGATATGATATATTAATCAACGGTGTTAATCACACACGCTTGTTGATTTGGAAAGTGGTGCTGCAGACGCAGTTTTTTCCGAAATAGATGCAAGCGGAGGATAAAAAAACCATTAGGAGGAACACAATCATGGCAGTAATCTCTATGAAACAGCTTCTTGAAGCTGGGGTACACTTCGGTCATCAGACTCGTCGTTGGAACCCGAAAATGAAACCTTATATCTTCACTGAAAGAAACGGTATCTATATTATCGATCTTCAAAAAACAGTGAAGAAAGTCGAAGAAGCTTATAACTTCGTTCGTGACATCGCTCAGGACGGTGGTAAAGTTCTTTTCGTAGGTACAAAAAAGCAAGCGCAAGATTCCGTTAAGGATGAAGCGATCCGTGCTGGTCAATACTACATCAACCAACGCTGGTTGGGTGGAACGCTTACGAACTTTGAAACTATTCAAAAGCGTATTAACCGCCTGAAGAGCCTTGAGAAGATGCAAGAAGACGGTACTTTTGAAGTACTACCTAAGAAAGAAGTTATGCTTCTTAAAAAAGAAATGGATCGCCTTGAAAGATTCCTTGGTGGTATTAAAGATATGAACGGCGTTCCAGACGCAATGTTCGTAATCGATCCTCGTAAAGAGCGTATTGCTATTGCTGAGGCTCGTAAGCTTAATATCCCAATCGTTGCGATCGTGGATACAAACTGTGATCCAGATGAGATCGACTATATTATCCCTGGTAACGACGATGCAATCCGCGCTGTGAAACTTCTTACTGCTAAAATGGCTGACGCTGTTATCGAAGTTAGCAAAGTAGAAGAAGAAGCAGAAGTTGAAGCGGTAGAAACTGAAGAAACATCTGTATAAGAACACAAAGGGGTGATAAAGGGGAACTCTAACCCCTTTATCACCTTTTTTTAACCCAAAAGGGTATGATTACATATCATAATTCAAGGAGGAATTACTAATGGCAGTAACAGCTCAAATGGTAAAAGAATTGCGTGCACAAACTGGTGCAGGTATGATGGATTGCAAAAAAGCTCTAACAGAAAACGACGGTGACATGGACAAAGCAATCGACTGGCTTCGTGAGAAAGGTATCTCTAAAGCAGCTAAGAAAGCTGACCGCGTAGCAGCTGAAGGTCTTGCGACGATCGCTGTTGAAGGAAACAAAGCAGTAATTGCTGAAATCAACTCTGAAACTGACTTCGTTTCAAAGAACGAAAGCTTCATTTCACTAATCAATGATATTTCGCATCACCTCCTTAAAACGAATCCTGAGTCTGTGGACGCAGCTCTTGAAAGCAAAATGGAAAACGGACAAACCGTTACTGAATTCTTAAACGACAAAATCGCTAAAATCGGCGAGAAGATTTCTCTTCGTCGTTTCCAAATCATTGAGAAAACTGACGCTGACGCATTCGGCGCATACCTACACATGGGTGGACGCATTGGTGTTCTAACACTTCTTGAAGGCACAACTGACGAAGAAGTTGCGAAAGACGTTGCTATGCACACTGCAGCAGTTAACCCTCGTTTCGTATCTCGTGATGCTGTTCCAGCTGAAGAAGTTGAACGTGAGCGCGAAGTATTGAAGCAACAGGCTCTTAACGAAGGTAAGCCAGAGAAAATTGTTGAGAAAATGGTAGAAGGCCGTATCAACAAATTCTTCGAAGAAATTTCTCTAGTTGATCAGCCGTTTGTTAAAGACACTGATCAAAAAGTTGGTAAGTACGTTGAATCTAAAGGCGCTACTGTAAAAGGCTTCATCCGCTACGAAGTTGGCGAAGGCATGGAGAAACGTGAAGATAACTTCGCTGAAGAAGTTATGTCTCAAGTGAAGAAGTAAAACAATGATAGGGAACACGTTGTGTTCCCTATTTTTCAAGAACAAATACTGATAAACATGCTGGAGGGTTAAAATGAGCGGAGCCAAGTATGAACGCGTTGTGTTAAAATTAAGCGGAGAAGCTTTGTCGGGTGGAGAAGGTCAAGGGATTTCACCGACAATCGTACAGTCAATCGCATCTCAAGTGAAGGAAATTCACGAAATGGGTGTGGAAGTGGCTGTCGTCGTTGGCGGAGGAAACATCTGGCGTGGTAAAGTAGGCAGTGAGATGGGAATGGACCGTGCTACTGCTGATTATATGGGGATGCTTGCAACAGTGATGAATTCACTAGCAATGCAGGATAGCCTTGAGAATATTGGAGTTGAGACGCGTGTTCAAACTTCAATTGAAATGAGGCAGGTAGCTGAGCCATATATTCGTCGTAAAGCGATTCGACACCTTGAGAAAAAACGCGTTGTCATTTTTGCGGCTGGTACTGGTAATCCATACTTCTCAACAGATACGACTGCTGCATTGCGTGCGGCAGAAATTGAAGCAGATGTTATTTTAATGGCGAAGAACAACGTAGACGGGGTTTACACAGCCGATCCTACAGTTGACGCTACTGCGAAGAAGTATGACACCCTATCTTACCTTGATGTACTTAAGGAAGGCTTAGCTGTAATGGACTCCACAGCTTCTTCACTTTGTATGGATAATGACATTCCACTTGTTGTCTTTTCCATTATGGAAGAAGGAAACATTAAGCGCGCCATTTGCGGCGAAGAAATTGGAACAGTTGTAAAGGGGAGAAATTAAGATGACGAAAGAAATCTTGAAAAACGCTGAAGAACGTATGCAGAATGGAATCTCAAGCTTAAAGCGTGAGCTAGCAACACTAAGAGCTGGAAGAGCAAACGCTTCTCTACTTGATAAAATTCAAGTTGACTACTACGGTGCTCCAACACCAGTTAACCAGCTTGCTGGTATTTCTGTTCCGGAAGCACGTATGCTACTAATCCAACCTTATGATAAAACTTCAATTGGCGAGATCGAAAAAGCAATTCTTAAATCAGATCTTGGCCTAACACCTTCTAATGATGGGAATGTTATTCGTCTAACGATTCCAGCTCTAACAGAAGAGCGTCGTAAAGATCTTGTGAAACTCGTTAAGAAGTATGCTGAAGAAGGCAAAGTTGTGCTTCGCAACATTCGCCGAGATGCAAATGATGAGTTAAAGAAACAAGAAAAAGATGGCGATATTACAGAAGACGAGCTTCGCCGCGGCAATGACGATGTGCAAAAGCTTACTGACAAGTATGTAGCTGAAGCTGACAGTGTTGCGACTGATAAAGAAAAAGAAATCATGGAAGTCTAATTCAATAACATGTAAAATAAGATAATAAAAGGACCCTCTTTTCCCACAGGGGGTTTTTTTGTTAAGTAAGTGACACAATGGAGGATTTGCAATGCTTGGGAAGTTCTCGAACTGGATGAGAAAGAATGAAGATGAGGAACATTTAGAAATTAACACATCTGCAAATATCCCAGGACATATTGCGATCATTATGGATGGCAATGGACGCTGGGCGAAGAAGCGAGGTCTCCCGCGTGTGGCTGGCCACCGTGAAGGCGTTAAGGTTGTAAAAAAAATCGTAAGAAAGGCGAATGACCTGGGTGTTCAATATTTAACCCTGTATGCCTTTTCGACCGAGAATTGGAAACGACCAAAGGAAGAAGTAGACTTTTTAATGAAGCTCCCTGAGCAATTTCTACTTAGCCACCTGCCAGAATTGATCGAGCAGAACGTTCAAGTTAGAATTATGGGAGAACGAGAACAGCTGCCCCCCCATACGTTCAAAGCCATAAGCAAGGCAGTGAAAGAGACGAAGGACAATACCGGACTCATTCTTAACTTCGCGCTTAACTATGGTAGCCGTCATGAAATGAAAACAGCGATGCAGCGGTTATTAAGTGATGTAAGAAAGGGGATACTGACGGAAGAAGAGATTACGGAAGAGAAGATTTCTTCGTATTTACTCAGTAGCCAGTACCCGGACCCGGATTTATTAATAAGGACAAGCGGAGAAATTCGCTTAAGTAACTTTATGCTCTGGCAGTTAGCTTATACGGAACTTTGGTTTACGGAAGTTCTTTGGCCTGATTTTACAGAGCACCATTTTATTGAGGCCGTACAGGAATACCAGCGAAGAGGAAGACGTTACGGCGGGGTGTAAGTGTAGGAGGACATTAACGTAATGAAACAACGTGTTATTACGGGTGTGATTTTTGGCGCCCTTTTGTTAGGAATGATTATTGTAGGAGACTGGCCATTTATCATTTTGATGGCGCTTGTTGCCACTGTTGGAATGGTCGAACTGTTACTAATGAAGAAAATCACATTGGTTTCACTTCCTGGATTACTTGCTATCGTCGGAACGTGGATTCTTGTTATGCCTGACGACTGGATTGCGTCATTGACGTCGTCTGTATTCACCAAGATTGACCTCTTGTTCTTCGGTTTGCTTATTTTGCTTGCTATGACTGTCCTTACGAAGAATAAGTATAGTTTTGATGAAAGTTCATTTATTATGATGGCTTCATTATATGTCGGTCTAGGTTTCTATTATTTTACAGCGACACGGTACCTGGGAGAAAATAATTTAGATGGTATGATTCATTTATTTTTCATTATTTTTCTTATATGGGCGTCTGACTCTGGTGCATATTTTGTAGGACGATCGCTCGGAAGGAAAAAGCTATGGCCGCATATATCTCCAAACAAAACGGTTGAAGGTGCAGTTGGCGGCGTTGTAATGGCAGTTCTTGTTGGCGTTGTTTTTCAATTGATTTATCCGGTGTATGATTCCATGATAGTTGTTTTGATCGTCTCCGTTCTAACTTCTGTTTTTGGACAGATAGGTGACCTTGTTGAATCAGCATTCAAGCGTCATTACGGAGTGAAGGATTCAGGCAGTATCTTGCCAGGGCACGGAGGGATACTTGATCGATTTGATAGTCTAATATTCGTTCTCCCTCTTCTGCATTTACTTAACCTGGTTTGATGAAACAGAGTAGATTGGAGGAACGGGTCGTTTGAAGAAAATAAGCTTATTGGGAGCATCTGGTTCAATCGGTATTCAGACTCTCGACATTGTGAGAATGCACCCTGACATGTTTTCCCTTGTAGCTGTTTCAGTAGGGAAAAATGTTCAAAAAGCGGTGGAAATAGCAGAGGAATTTAAGCCAAAGCTATTATCTGTTCAAAAGAAAGAAGATGCTGACTCACTCAGAAGAACAATTTCAAGAAAGACAAAGATTGTCTATGGAGATGAAGGATTGCTAGAAGTAGCCTGTCATCACGATTCAACCGTTCTTGTAAATGCTATTCTCGGCAGTATCGGACTTTCTCCGACCCTTTCAGCGATTGAACAGGGAAAAACGATTGCTATTGCAAATAAAGAAACGCTTGTAACTGCTGGGCATCTCGTAACAGAGGCAGCCAAACGACATGGATCTGCCCTTCTGCCAGTAGATAGCGAACATTCAGCATTGTTTCAATGCTTGAATGGTGAAAAACAAGATCAAATGGAGCGCCTCATTCTTACAGCATCAGGTGGAAGCTTCCGTGATAAAACACGTGAAGAACTTGTAGGAGTTAGTGTGAATGATGCCTTAAATCATCCGAACTGGTCAATGGGTGCTAAAATTACCATTGATTCAGCTACAATGATGAATAAAGGCCTTGAAGTGATTGAAGCGCACTGGCTGTTTGGTACACCTTATGATCAGATTGATGTATTGCTTCATAAAGAAAGTATTATTCACTCGATGGTAGAGTACATAGACGGTAGTGTCATGGCCCATCTAGGTACTCCGGATATGCGAATTCCAATTCAGTATGCACTTAGCTATCCTGATCGACTTGAAATCAGAAATGCAAAACGGTTAAACTTATGGGAAGTTGGTAAATTACATTTTGAGAAGGTTGATTACGACCGCTTCCGCGCATTAAAGTTAGCTTATGAAGCTGGCCGCGCCGGTGGTTCACTCCCAGCCGTCATGAATGCGGCAAACGAAACGGCCGTTGCAGCATTTCTGGAGGGAAAGATCGATTTCTTAACGATCGAAGAGCTCGTAGAACAGGCGATGGAAAACCACAATATCGTTCAAAATGCATCGCTTGAAGATATTCTTGCTGTAGATTCTGAAACAAGATTACGAGTTCAGTCATTAATTAAATAAAGGTGGTAAGTGGATATGAATACTGTGATTTCGATCATTATCA
This sequence comes from Anaerobacillus sp. 1_MG-2023, assembly GCF_030547345.1. Classification (NCBI taxonomy): domain Bacteria; kingdom Bacillati; phylum Bacillota; class Bacilli; order Caryophanales; family Bacillaceae; genus Anaerobacillus; species Anaerobacillus sp. 1_MG-2023. Next base: position 139,571 of record NZ_JAUORD010000003.1, read on the forward strand.
TATTCGGAGCACTTGTCTTTTTCCATGAATTGGGTCACTTGCTCCTGGCAAAACGTGCAGGAATCTTGTGCCGAGAATTCGCCATAGGCTTCGGACCGAAAATTTTCACAATCAAGAAAGGTGAGACGGTTTATACGATCAGACTTCTGCCGCTCGGTGGATTTGTTCGAATGGCCGGCGAGGATCCTGAAATGATTGAATTGAAACCTGGACAGCGTGTTGGGCTTCTGTTTAATGATCAAAATAAAGTTGAAAAGATTGTTATCAATCAAAAATCAGCTTACCCTAATTTAAAAGAAGTAACGGTTGAAGAAGCCGACCTAGAGCGTGGGCTTTATATTAAAGGATACGAAGACGAAGATGAACCAGCTACGGTATTCTCAATTGATGAAACATCTCATTATGTGATGGATGGATCTGAGTTTCAGATCGCGCCGTTTGATCGTCAATTCGGTTCAAAGTCGCTTTGGGACCGTTTCCTGGCTATTTTTGCTGGACCAGTAATGAACTTCTTACTTGCGATCGTTATTTTTATCACGCTAGGCTTATTACAAGGGACGCCAACGAGCCAGGTTAAGGAAGTCGTTGAAGGTAGTCCTGCTGAGCAAGCCGGTATGATGAATGGTGATGTTATAACTGAGATTAATGGGACTGAAATAACAGGCTGGAATAAGATGACGTCTATTATTCAGGATAACGCAAATAATCAACTAGGATTTAAAGTAGATCGCGAAGGTGAATCGGTCTCTTTATCCATTACTCCAGAAAAACAAGAGCTTTCTGAAAATCAATCTGTTGGTCGTATTGGGGTATCCCCAGAATATCAAGTGGATTTCTTAGACTCTATCGTTTTTGGTTTTACATCAACGTATGAATTCGGAAAGGCCATATTCGTAGGACTTGGCCAGCTTGTAACGGGGCAGCTTTCCATCGATGCTTTCTCAGGACCAGTAGGAATTTATAGTTACACAGAAGAAGCTGCGTCTGGAGGGCTCTATGTTCTCATGAGATGGGCTGGTTTCTTAAGTATTAACCTTGGTATTTTTAACTTATTGCCACTTCCTGCGCTTGATGGAGGAAGACTACTATTCATCGGTGTGGAAGCGTTACGTGGCAAGCCAATTGATCCGCAAAAGGAAAGCTTAGTTCACTTTATTGGCTTTTCGTTTCTCATGTTACTCATGCTAGTAGTGACATGGAATGATATCCAACGCTTCTTCCTATAGGAGCCACGGGACCCGTTTTAAGAATGAAATGAGGTGCAGTAGATGAAACAATCTAAATATTTTAATCCAACCCTTCGAGATAATCCAGCTGATGCCGAAATTAAAAGTCATCAGCTCCTTGTCAGAGCGGGTTTTATACGTCAAAATGCTTCAGGTATTTATTCATACCTACCATTAGGAAAGAAAGTACTAATAAAAATTGAAGAAGTCATTCGAAAAGAGCTTGATGAAACTGGTGCACAGGAATTATTGATGCCAGCGATTCAACCTGCTGAGCTATGGCAGGAAACGGGGCGATGGGACGTTTACGGTCCTGAGCTAATGAGACTAAAGGATCGCCACGGTAGACCTTTTGCTCTCGGTGCTACTCATGAAGAGTTAATTACAAGTCTTGTTCGTGATGAGTTGAAATCGTACAAGCAACTGCCGGTGACTCTTTATCAAATTCAAACAAAGTATCGTGATGAGCGTCGTCCACGCTTTGGTTTGCTTCGAGGAAGAGAGTTTATTATGAAAGATGCCTACTCTTTCCATTCTTCTGAAGAACAGCTTGATGAAGCCTACAATGATATGCATAGTGCTTATAGTCGAATCTTTAGTACCCTGGGCTTGAATTTCCGTCCTGTTGTGGCTGATTCGGGTGCAATGGGTGGTAAAGATACAGAAGAATTTATGGCATTATCTAGCGTTGGGGAAGATACGATCGCATATAGTGATTCTTCAGATTACGCGGCGAATATTGAAATGGCAGAAGTTCATGTAGCGTATCAGAAATCGGACGAGCCAGAGGCACCTTTAACTAAAGGGGAGGGCGAGGCTTCGTTAGAACGCCAGATACGCACTTCTCTTATAAAGGTAGAAGATGAGACCGTTCTTGTTCTTGTAAGAGGGGATCATGAATTAAATGACATCAAGGTTAAGCACCTATTCGCAACGGATATGGTAGAAGTCTTGAATGAAGAAGTTGATGTGAAAGAATTTAACGGCAAGGTTATTGCAGACAATGCAGTTAAAGCCCTCGTCAACGGATCAATTAGTGGTAAACATGCTTATCAGAATGTTAATCCAGATCGAGATCTTTCCGTTACAAGTTATGAAGACCTTCGTTTTATTCAAGAAGGAGATCCTTCTCCAGATGGCAATGGAACGATTGTTTTTGCGGAAGGCATTGAAATTGGCCAGGTGTTTAAGCTAGGAACTAAATATAGTGAAACAATGGGCGCATCTTATCTTGATGAAGGTGGGAAAGCTAAGCCTATTATGATGGGTTGTTATGGGATCGGCGTTTCACGAACGCTTGCAGCGATCGCTGAGCAAAATGCAGATGACAATGGGCTGAAATGGCCTCTTGCTGTAACGCCATTTCATGTTCACTTGATTACAATCAACGTGAAAGATGCTGATCAGACAGCTCTATCAGATCGTCTATATGAATCTCTACAGAATGAGCGTTACGATGTTCTATATGATGATCGAAAAGAGCGTGCAGGTGTGAAGTTTAAAGATGCGGATCTCGTTGGTCTTCCATTACGCGTAATCGTTGGTAAGAAAGCAAACGATGAGATCGTGGAAGTGAAGCGAAGAGATACTGGAGAGTCAATTGAAGTATCAGTTGATAACTTGAACGAGACAATCCAGCAGCTTTTAACACAAATGAACTAAAATTGTGGATAGGTGCCAGTGGTACCTTCCACCTTTTTTTTCGTTGCCTTTACGCATTTTTAAGAAGGAGGAACAATTGAATGGACCAGGATTTAAACATAAGAAAAGAACGTCTCCAACTGCTCCTTCAACAAATATCGATTCCTGATAAATTCGTTGATTATTTTAGAGATGGGTACATTTCGAAATTAACTGTATACAAAGAAACGAGAAAATGGCATTTTGACTTTCATTTTCCAGACGTTCTTCCGTTTCATGTATATGAACTATTTCGCAGTCGTCTGCAAGATGGATTAAAGCACATCGCTACAGTGACTTACGGAATCTCCACAGATAGTGGAGGAAATGAAGAATTAGCAATGGCGTACTGGGACAATGTCGCTGAACTGATGAAAGAGCATTCCGCATCCCTAACAGCTGTATTGAAAAGTCAAACGCCTAAAATAAGTGGAAATAAGCTTATTGTAACGGTTCGTAATGAAACGGAAGCTGCAATCGCAAGACGAAAGCTATCTGGTCCTTTGTCAGAGTGTTATACGCACGCTGGATTTCCGAAGTACGTGCTTGAAGTAGAAGTTAAGGCTTCTGAACAGGATTATCAAAAATTTGTTGAACAAAAACAACAAGAAGATCAATCTAAGATGATGGAAGCCTTGATTGAAAAAGAAAAGGCAGATAAATCTTCAAGTAAAAACGTTCCAGATTCTCTTGTCATTGGTTACAAGATCAAAGAAGATCCAGTACCAATCGAAACTATTCAGGACGAAGAACGACGCATTGCTGTTCAAGGTTATGTCTTCCATGCTGAAACGAAAGAGCTTAGAAGTGGACGAACGCTATTAACGTTTAAAATAACGGATTACACGGATTCAATCCTTGTAAAGATGTTCTCCCGTGATAAAGAAGATGTTCCAATTCTAGAAGCAGTAAGAAAAGGAATATGGGTGAAAGTACGCGGCGGGATTCAGAACGACACATTTGTGCGCGACCTTGTCATGATCGGTAATGATTTGACAGAGATTAAGCCAGAGCTACGTGTAGATGAAGCGCCTGAGGATGAAAAGCGTATTGAGCTACATGCTCACACGCAAATGAGTCAAATGGACTCCGTCAGCTCAACAGGTGAACTGATTTCACAAGCAGCCAAATGGGGACATCCTGCTATCGCCATTACGGATCATAATGTTGTACAGTCATTTCCCGATGCGTATGCAGCAGGACAAAAGAACGATATAAAAGTCATCTATGGTTTAGAAGCAGACCTTGTCGATGATGGGGTACCGATGGCCTACAATGAAGCTAATCGTGACCTTGAAACGGGCACTTATATTGTTTTTGACGTGGAAACAACCGGACTTTCGGCTGTTTATAATAAAATTATCGAGTTAGCAGCAGTGAAATTGAAAGATGGAGAAATCGTTGATAAGTTTGAGCGATTTGCTAATCCGCATCATCCTTTATCCTCAACAACCATTGAACTAACGGGGATCACAGACGATATGGTTATGAACGCCCCTGAAATTGAAGACGTCTTAAAAGACTTCCACGAATTCATGGGAGATGATATTCTAGTTGCTCACAATGCTAGCTTTGATATGGGCTTCTTGAATGTAGGGTTACGTAATATTGGGTTAGGAGAAGCAACAAATCCAGTAATTGATACTCTTGAGCTTGCTCGTTTTCTATATCCGGAAATGCGAAACCATCGCTTAAATACGCTTTGTAAAAAGTTTGATATCGACCTTACTCAGCACCATAGAGCGATTTATGATGCGGAAGCAACAGGGTATTTATTGTGGAAATTGGTGAAAGATGCACTTGAGCGTGAAATTACAAACCATAATATGCTGAATGATAATATGGGGCAAACTGGTTTCCAACGTACGCGTCCATCGCACACGATCATATTGGCGCAAAATGACGTAGGTTTAAAAAACTTGTTCAAGCTCGTTTCCCTTTCTCACATTGATTACTTCTACCGAACTGCACGTATTCCTCGTTCTAAGCTTGAGAAATACCGCGAAGGTCTGCTGATTGGTTCAGGCTGTGACAAGGGTGAAGTTTTTGAAGGGATGATGCAAAAGTCACCTGAAGAAGTGGAGGACATCGCGAAATTTTATGACTATCTGGAAGTGCAGCCGCCACAAAATTACATGCATTTAATCGAGAAAGAACTTGTTCAAGATGAAATGGCGTTGCGTGAAATTATTGGTAAGATTGTAAAGCTTGGTGAGAAGCTAAATAAGCCAGTCGTTGCTACTGGTAATGTTCATTATCTCGAGCCAGAGGATCATATTTATCGTAAAATTCTTATTAAAGCACAGGCGGGTAACCCATTAAATCGCCAAACGTTACCTCAGGTTCATTTTAGAACGACGAACGAAATGCTTGATTGCTTCCATTTTCTTGGGGCAGATAAAGCGAAGGAAATTGTCGTACAAAAACCACAGCAAGTAGCCGACATGATCGATGATATTAAACCGATCAAAGATGATCTATTCACACCTCGAATTGAAGGTGCCGATGAAGAAATGCGTGAGATGAGCTATAACATGGCTCGAAGCATTTATGGTGATGAACTGCCAACAATAGTGGAAGAGAGACTTGAAAAAGAACTAAAAAGTATTATTGGCCATGGATTCGCCGTTATCTACTTGATTTCTCATAAGCTAGTTAAGAAGTCACTAAACGACGGCTATCTCGTTGGTTCACGTGGGTCTGTAGGGTCTTCATTTGTTGCCACTATGACTGAAATTACTGAAGTGAACCCATTACCACCTCATTATGTTTGTCCATCTTGTAAGAAGTCACAGTTCTTTGATGACGGTTCTGTAGGATCAGGGTTCGATCTTCCAGACAAATCATGCGAAGATTGCGATGTACCTCTTACAAAAGACGGACATGATATACCGTTTGAGACGTTTCTTGGGTTTAAAGGTGATAAAGTACCCGATATTGATTTGAACTTCTCAGGGGAATATCAGCCCCGAGCCCATAATTATACGAAGGAACTGTTTGGAGAAGACAATGTATTCCGAGCAGGAACAATCGGTACAGTCGCTGAGAAGACGGCGTACGGTTATGTAAAAGGGTATATGGGAGACCATGACCTTCACTATCGAGGGGCTGAAATTGATCGTCTCGTTTCGGGGTGCACAGGAGTAAAACGTACTTCTGGGCAGCACCCGGGTGGTATTATCGTAGTACCTGATTATATGGACATTTACGATTTTTCACCTATTCAGTTCCCAGCAGATGATAAAACATCCGCATGGAAAACCACCCATTTTGATTTCCATTCGATCCACGATAATCTATTGAAGCTTGATATACTTGGGCACGATGATCCTACGGTTATTCGTATGCTTCAAGATTTAAGTGGAATTGATCCGAAAACCATCCCAACAGACGACGCTGAAGTGATGAAGCTCTTTAGTGGAACGGAATCACTTGGAGTGACACAGGATCAAATTATGTGTAAAACAGGAACTTACGGAATCCCAGAATTCGGAACACGATTCGTTCGTCAAATGCTAGAAGATACGAAACCTAGTACATTTTCTGAGCTCGTTCAGATTTCAGGTCTTTCCCACGGTACTGATGTGTGGTTAGGTAATGCACAGGAATTGATTCAAGCTGGTACTTGTAACCTTAGTGAAGTAATTGGTTGTCGTGATGACATTATGGTTTATTTGATCTACAAAGGCCTTGACCCGTCCCTTGCATTTAAAATTATGGAGTTTGTGCGAAAAGGGAAAGGATTGCAAGAAGAGTGGGTAGCTGAAATGAAGAAACATGATGTGCCAGACTGGTACATTGATTCGTGCTTGAAGATCAAGTATATGTTCCCGAAAGCTCACGCAGCAGCATATGTGTTAATGGCTGTTCGGATCGCTTACTTCAAAGTTCACCATCCAATTCTTTTCTATGCAGCATACTTTACCGTAAGAGCCGATGACTTTGACATTGATACGATGGCCAAAGGATCCAACGCGATTCGCGCAAAAATCGAAGAAATCAATGAAAAGGGACTTGATGCTTCACCGAAAGAGAAAAACCTATTAACCGTGATGGAGATTGCGCTTGAAATGTCAGAACGTGGCCTCCGGATGCAGAAAGTAGATCTTTATAGATCAAAAGCGGCTGAATTCGTAGTCGATGGAGATTCGCTCATTCCTCCATTTAACTCTCTTCCGGGAGTAGGGACGAACGCAGCGATCAATATTGAAAACTCCAAAGAAGCCGGTGAATTTTTATCAAAAGAGGATTTACAGCAGCGAAGCAAGATTTCAAAGACTGTACTTGAGTACTTGGATGATCATGGATGTCTTGAAGGACTTCCAGATGCTAATCAACTCAGCTTATTCTAATGAGGCGCCTTCGCTTCTCTGTTGAATTGGTTATATGAGTATGGTATAGTAATTGTGGAAATACTAGTGAATACACACGCGACGGAAGAGTGGGGCTATCCCACTCTTTCGTTTTCGATTGGGACCCTGCTGTACAGGATCAGAAAGGAGGACAACCAATGAACGAAAATGTGATTACGGTTACTGAAGAACTAGTAAAACCAATAGTAGATGAAATGAACTTGGAACTTGTAGATATAGAATTCACACAAGAAGGCAAGAATTGGTTTCTCCGTGTCTATATCGATTCTCCTCGAGGCGTTGATATTGAGGAGTGCGGGATAATTAGCGAAAAGCTAAGTGAACAGCTTGATAAACATGATCCGATTACACAACCATACTTCCTTGAAGTTTCTTCACCTGGTGCAGAACGTCCGCTCAAAAAACGTACGGACTTCGAGAAGGCAGTTGGCAAGCAAGTCTATGTCACAACCTATGAACCATTTAATGGCGAAAAGAGCTTTGAAGGTGTACTTTCGGACTTCGATGGAGAAGTGGTTGTTATTGATCAGCGAGTGAAAACAAGAATTAAAAAGGTAGAATTACCTTATGAAAAAGTAGCAAGCGCTAGGCTTGCGGTTGTTTTTTAATTAAAGGGGAGAATGAAAAATGAAGAGTAGTGAGTTATTAGATGCGCTAAATATTCTTGAAAAAGAAAAGGGCATCAGCAAGGATATTATCGTTGAGGCGATTGAAGCAGCGCTTATCTCAGCATATAAGCGAAACTTCCATCAGGCGCAAAACGTTAGAGTTGACTTTAATCAGGATACAGGTTCGATCCGAGTATTCGCTCGAAAAGATGTCGTAGAAGAAGTGGAAGATGCTCGTCTTGAGATCTCACTTGAAGATGCGAAAGACATTGATCGCCAATATGAATTAGAAGATATCGTAGAAATTGAAGTAACGCCTCGTAATTTCGGTCGTATCGCAGCTCAAACAGCGAAGCAAGTTGTTACTCAGCGTGTGCGTGAAGCAGAACGTGGGATCATATTTAGCGAATTTATTGAACGCGAAGACGATATCATGACAGGAATTGTTCAGCGTCAGGATCATCGTTTTATTTATGTTGACCTCGGTCGTATCGAAGCACTTCTCCCTGCCGGTGAACAAATGCCGAACGAAACGTATCATTCCCATGATCGGATCAAGGTATATGTGACAAAAGTTGAAAAAACAACCAAAGGGCCACAGGTGATGGTTTCGAGAACTCATCCTGGTCTTCTTAAGCGTTTATTTGAACTTGAAGTACCTGAAATATTCGATGGAACGGTTGAAGTAAAGTCCATTTCGCGAGAAGCTGGGGATCGTTCTAAGATTGCGGTTCACGCAGAAGATCCTGAAGTTGATCCGGTTGGCTCATGTGTAGGACAGCGTGGTCAGCGTGTACAAGCGATTGTTAATGAGCTTAAAGGTGAGAAAATTGACATCGTAAGCTGGTCTGAAGACATAGTTGCATACGTAGCAAATGCACTAAGTCCTTCAAAAGTACTTAAAGTAAATGTAGACGAAGAAAATAAAATGACTCAGGTTATCGTACCTGACTATCAGCTTTCACTTGCAATCGGGAAGCGTGGTCAAAACGCACGCCTTGCTGCGAAGCTGACTGGGTGGAAAATTGATATTAAGAGTCAATCTGAAGCGGAAGAGCTTGGCATCTATAGTGCTGATGAAGCTCCTCTATTCGAAGAGAATGACGCGGAAGATTCTGAGCTAGATTAAGCAAGATCAGGAGAGGTGTCCATCGTGCAAAAACGTAAAATTCCGATGCGGAAATGTGTCGCCTGTCAAGAAATGAAGCCTAAAAAAGAGCTCGTTCGAATCGTTCGTTCGCCTGAAGGGGTTATATCGATCGACCAAACGGGTAAAAAGAATGGACGGGGCGCATACCTTTGCAACAAAGAAGAGTGTTTCGTACTTGCTAAGAAGCGAAATTCTTTAGCGGCTCATCTAAAAGCAGAAGTGACGGAAGATATTTATGCTGACCTCGCAGAATCGCGGTCAAATTAAATGAAGAATAAGAATTGGGAGTCACTGTTAGGACTCGCTCAGCGCGCTGGCAAAGTCGTGTCTGGAGAAGAACTTGTGGTGAAGGAAATTCAGCGCAAGAGCGCAAGACTCGTATTAGTTGCGAGCGACGCATCTGATAACACAAGAAAGAAAATAACGGATAAAGCAACTACTTATAAAGTCCCAGTATGTTTTGTAACAGGGCGCTATGAGCTTGGACATGCAATTGGCAAAGTTCAACGAGTCACGATAGCCGTTACTGATGCAGGGTTTGCGAAGAAGCTACACGCAATGCTCGATCAATAACTCGGGGGTGATCGTATGAGTAAGATGCGAATTCATGAATATGCAAAAGAACATAATACTACTAGTAAGGATGTTATCGAAAAGTTAAAAAGCATGAATATTACGGTAAACAATCATATGTCTGTGATTGATGATCAGGCCATTGATAAGCTTAATAACGATTCGAAACAATCCAAAAAGGGAAGCGACAAAAACAGTATGGAAAATAAAAACAATCGAAACAACCCAAAAGCAAATGCAAATCAAAAGAATAGTAAAAGCGCACCAAATAACCGTCGCGGTGGACGTCGTCCAAACCGCCGTGGTAAAGGACAGCCACCTAAAAACACAGCTGCTCCAAGAAGATTGCCTTCTAAAGTAACCTTCATTGGTTCATTAACAGTTGGACAGCTTGCTGAAAAGCTAGGTAAAGATGCTTCTGAATTGATTAAGAAGTTAATGGGTCTTGGTGTTATGGCAACCATTAATCAGGAACTAGATAAAGATACAATGGAACTTATCTGTGATGATTATGGCGTAAAAGTAGAAGAAGAAGAGCTATTTGAAGTAACGGATCTTGATAATTACACAAGTGAAGATGAGGACGGAAAGCTTGTTGAACGTCCTGCAGTCGTTACAATTATGGGGCACGTTGACCATGGTAAAACAACGCTACTAGACGGAATCCGTGATACAAAAGTAACACAGGGTGAAGCTGGTGGTATTACGCAGCACATCGGTGCTTACCAGATCGAAGAAAATAACAAAAAAATTACGTTCCTTGATACTCCTGGACACGCGGCATTTACAACAATGCGTGCACGTGGTGCAAAAGTAACGGATATCACGGTTCTAGTAGTTGCAGCAGACGATGGCGTTATGCCACAAACGGTTGAAGCTATTAACCATGCGAAGGCAGCGGAAGTGCCAATTATCGTTGCTGTTAATAAGATGGATAAAGAAGGAGCAAACCCTGATCGCGTGATGCAGGAACTAACAGAGTATGAACTTGTTTCTGAAGCATGGGGTGGCGATACAATTTTCGTTAACCTTTCTGCCATTAAGCGTGAAGGAATTGATAATCTTCTCGAAACAATTCTCTTGATTTCAGAAGTAGAAGAGTTTAAAGCAAACCCTAATAAGCTTGCTACAGGTACAGTAATTGAAGCACAGCTAGATAAAGGACGCGGCCCAGTCGCAACACTTCTTGTTCAAGAAGGTACGCTTAAAGTCGGTGACCCAGTTGTAGTCGGTAACACATTTGGTCGTGTTCGTGCTATGGTCAACGATCTTGGTAAGCGTGTTGAAACAGCTGCACCTTCTACTCCTGTAGAAGTGACTGGTTTAAGTGACGTACCAAATGCTGGAGATCGCTTTGTAGCATTTGAAGACGAGAAGACAGCACGTCAAGTTGGTGAAGCACGTAATCAGCAGCAAATTGAAGCTCAGCGTAAAGAATCTTCTAAAATGAATTTGGATGATTTATTCGAAAAGATTCAGCAGGGCGATGTGAAAGATATCAACATTATCGTGAAAGCTGACGTACAGGGATCTGTTGAAGCACTTGCTGGCTCACTTCAGAAGATTGAAGTAGAAGGTGTTAAGATTAACATTATTCACACAGCTGTTGGTGCAATCACAGAGTCAGATATTATCCTTGCATCTGCTTCTAATGCGATCATTATCGGATTTAACGTACGTCCAGATTCAAATGCGAAGAAAGTAGCTGATTCTGAGCAAGTAGAAATTCGCTTGCATCGCGTGATCTATACAGCGATTGAAGAGATTGAATCTGCAATGAAAGGAATGCTTGATCCAGTTTATGAAGAAAAAGTGATTGGTCAAGCTGAAGTACGTGAAACATTTAAAGTTTCTAAAGTAGGTACAATTGCAGGATCTTACGTAACAGAAGGTAAAATCACTCGTAATTCTGGCGTTCGTGTCATCCGTGACGGAATTGTCGTATTCGAAGGTGAAGTGGATACATTGAAACGCTTCAAAGACGATGCGAAAGAAGTGGCTAAAGGGTACGAATGTGGTATTACGCTTGCAAAATTCAATGACGTTAAAGAAGGCGACATCATTGAAGCGTATATTATGGTTGAAGTAAAGCCTAAGTGATTGGATATGTAGAATGTGAATGCATCATTTATGATGCGCAATCCTTGAAGGAAAAAAGATCTGTGCTTCAGTCGGTTATTAGCCGTCTGAAGCATTATAATCTCTCTGTTTCTGAGCTTGACAGCCAGGATTTATGGCAACATACCGTTATTGGTATTGTTACAACGGCTTCAAGCAAAACGGCATGCGAGCGTGAGCTCCAGCGTGCCGTCTCATTGATTGATTCACGTCCTGATATCGAACTCACTCGAGCAACTTATGAGTGGCTTTAGGAAAGAAACGAGGTGTAACGATGAGTAATGTTCGCGCAAATCGTGTTGGTGAACAGATGAAGAAAGAACTTGGTGATATAATCAGCAGGAAGATTAAAGACCCGCGCGTAGGTTTCGTTACAGTAACAGCTGTTGAAGTTACGAATGATCTACAGCAAGCAACGGTATTTATTACTGTCCTTGGTGATGAAGAGAAGAAAGAAGCTACCCTGAATGGTCTTGCGAAAGCAACTGGATTTATTCGTTCTGAAATAGGGAAACGCATTCGTCTTCGCAAAACACCGGAAATCTATTTTGAATTTGATGAATCGATCGATTATGGTAACAAAATTGAACGACTTCTTGCAGATTTAAATCAAGCGGATGAGTAGAAACGAAGGGATAGGCAGGAATGTCTATCCTTTCTCTATGTCATCATATTGAAAGGAGGAAAACAATGAACGGCATATTACCACTCAAGAAACCAGCCGGAATGACGTCTCATGATTGTGTAGCAGTTACTAGAAAGCTATTAATGACAAAAAAAGTTGGTCACACAGGAACTTTGGATCCAGATGTAACAGGCGTTTTACCACTATGTATCGGCAGAGCAACTAAAGTAGCCCAGTATATGACGGATTTTTCTAAAACGTATGAAGCAGTGATTACACTAGGGTTTTCAACGACGACGGAAGATGCGTCTGGAGAGAAAGTGGAAGAAAAGAAAGTAGACAAACTGCCTTCAACTAACGATATAGAAGAAGCACTTGCTGCGTTTCGAGGTGAGATCGAGCAAGTTCCCCCAATGTATTCTGCTGTCAAAATTAACGGTAAACGTCTTTATGAGTATGCTTTTAAAGGAGAAGTGGTGGATCGTCCATCTAGAAAGGTAACGATCCATAACCTAGAGTTAATTGGAGAGGTTACGCTTGAAGAAGGAGCGATCTCTATCCCTGTACGTGCCACGTGCAGTAAGGGGACATATATTCGAACACTTGCGGTTGATATTGGAGAAAAGCTAGGTTTTCCAGCTCACATGTCGTCTCTGATTCGGACAGCGTCCGGCCCATTTAAACTAGAAGAATGTTTGACATTTGATCAGATAAAACAGATGATAGAAGAGGAAACGCTATCTCTTTTTCCTATGGAATACGCTCTTTCTGCTATGCCATCCTATACTGTTGATTCTGCGCTAGAAGAGAAGCTTCAAAATGGCGCTGTGCTTCCTCAGTTGGAAGAGATGACAGAGAATAGACTTGTTATGTACAATAGGGACGGAGAAGCAATTGCAATCTATCAAAAACATCCTGAGAAGCCGGGCTTAATGAAGCCTGAAAAAGTGTTTTCGAGATGAAGTTAGAAGGTGAAACCGTTGAAAACAATTTATTTATCGCATCCTCATCAGTTAAAATCTGAACATCCTGCCGTCATGGCGCTTGGATATTTTGATGGCATTCATCGAGGCCATCAGAAAGTGATTTCGACTGCGAAAGAAATTGCTGATGATAAAGGCGTAGAGTCAGCAGTTATGACGTTTTATCCCCATCCATCAGTCGTTTTGGGGAAGTCTACACCTCAAACAGAAGCCATTACACCACTTGATGATAAAATTGAGCTTATTGAGCAGCTTGGAATTGACGTTCTTTATATCGTGAAATTTGATACTACGATTGCAGGATTAACACCTCAGCAATTTGTTGATGATTATATTATTGCCTTATCAGTTGTTCACGTTGTAGCAGGGTTTGATTTTACATATGGAAGTAAAGGAAGAGGAACGATGGACTCCCTTCCATTTCATGCCCGAAACCAGTTTAGTCAAACGGTGATTGATAAAGTATCTCAACATGACGAGAAAGTAAGCTCTACTTTAATTCGTTCATATATTCGTGAAGGGGCTGTCCAGGACGTGAAAGCCGTTCTAGGTCGGAACTACACGGTGAAGGGCACTGTTGTTCAAGGAGATCAGCGCGGCCGCACAATTGGCTTCCCAACGGCCAACGTCGATCTTAAAGACGAGTATCTCGTGCCAGCTACAGGTGTTTATGCAGTGCGTATGAAAACGGAAGGTAGCTGGATGAGTGGTGTATGCAATGTTGGATATAAACCAACCTTCTATGACGAAAAACCTGATCAGCCGTCACTGGAAGTTCACGTATTTGATTACAGTGGCAATTTGTATGGATCGTCTGTAGAGGTTGAATTCCATCAAAAGATTCGTGGAGAGGTTAAATTCTCTTCTGTTGATGACTTAATTGCCCAAATAGGTCAGGATGCGAAAAATGCAAGAGAAATACTGAAATAGATTTCCCTTGCATTTTAGAACAAAAACCTGTAATCTAATATCTGTACGACAAGTACACAACCTATACTGGGCTATCGAGTCACCGACGTTTGCGCGGTATCAGGGGATTAGAAATTAAGGAGGTGAAACGGATGGCAATCACACAAGAACGTAAGCAAGAACTTATCACTAAGTTCAAAACTCACGAGAATGATACTGGTTCTCCAGAGGTTCAAATCGCTGTCCTTACTGAGGAAATCAACAATTTGAACGATCATCTACGTTTCCACAAGAAAGACCACCACTCTCGTCGCGGTCTTCTTAAGATGGTTGGTAAACGCCGTAATCTTTTAACGTATCTTCGTAACAAAGACGTTACTCGTTACCGCGAACTTATCAAAGAACTTGGTCTACGTCGATAATGATTCAGAAAAGCGGGATGTTTTCCCGCTTTTTTATTAGGTTAAAAATACATAGATTTCTTCCTTTCTTTTTAGAAGCAAAAAGGTTAGGGTATAATAAAAGAAATGATTTTATTGGATGAGAGGAGTTCTCACATTAATGGCACAAGATAAGCAAGTGTTTTCAATCGATTGGGCTGGTCGCGAGTTGTCAGTTGAAATTGGTCAACTGGCTAAACAGGCGAGCGGTGCAGCATTGATCCGTTACGGCGATACAGCCGTACTAGCAACGGTTACTGGTTCTAAAGAGCCGAAAGACCTTCCGTTTTTCCCACTAACGGTTAATTATGAAGAACGATTATATGCAGTAGGTAAAATTCCTGGAGGATTCATCAAGCGCGAAGGACGTCCGAGTGAAAAAGCGATTCTTGCGAGTCGTTTAATTGATCGCCCGATCCGTCCATTATTCCCTGATGGTTTCCGTAATGAAGTTCAAGTTGTCAGTACAGTGATGAGCGTTGATCAAAACTGCTCTTCTGAGATGGCAGCAATGTTCGGTTCATCTCTAGCGCTTGGTATTAGTGACCTTCCATTTGATGGTCCAATTGCTGGCGTTATCGTTGGACGCGTTGATGGGGAGTTTATTGCAAACCCTAACGTTGAGCAGCTTGAACAGAGTGATATTCACCTAACAGTTGCAGGTACGAAAGATGCAATTAACATGGTTGAAGCTGGAGCTGAAGAAGTTCCTGAAGAAATCATGCTTGAGGGTATTCTTTTTGGTCACCAAGAAATTAAGCGACTAATTTCATTCCAGGAAGAGATCATTGAAGCTACTGGAAAAGAAAAGCGCGAAGTTGTTCTTAAGACTGCAGATAAAACGCTTGAAGCAGCTCTTAGTGAGCAGTACTTATCTGACATTAAAGAAGCTGTAAAAGTGATTGAGAAGCATGCTAGGCAGGAAGCAATTGATGCTGTAATGACGCGTGCAACTGAAGCATATGAAGAAAACGAAGAGTATAGTGCCGATGAAGTGAAATCAATTCTAAATAGCTTTGTTAAGCAAGAAGTTCGTCGTTTAATTCTAAAAGATAAAGTAAGACCTGATGGTCGTGGCGTTGATGAGATTCGTCCACTTGATTCTGAAGTAGGAATTCTACCAAGAACACACGGATCTGGATTGTTTACTCGTGGACAAACCCAGGCACTTAGCATTTGTACTCTTGGTGCACTAGGAGACGTTCAGATTCTCGATGGTCTTGGTACAGAAGAATCTAAGCGATTCATGCATCACTATAACTTCCCGAAATACAGCGTCGGCGAAACTGGACCAATGCGTGGACCTGGTCGTCGTGAGATTGGTCACGGTGCCCTTGGTGAGCGTGCACTTGAGAAGGTTATTCCAACTGAGAAGGATTTCCCATATACGATTCGTCTTGTATCTGAAGTTCTTGAATCAAATGGCTCTACTTCACAAGCAAGTATTTGTGCTAGTACGCTAGCGATGATGGATGCAGGTGTGCCGATCAAAGCACCAGTTGCAGGTATTGCAATGGGACTTGTAAGTGATGGCGAGGATGTAACAGTTCTTACAGATATTCAAGGCATGGAAGATGCTCTTGGTGACATGGACTTTAAAGTTGCTGGAACAAAGCAAGGCGTAACAGCTCTTCAAATGGATATTAAAATTTCTGGAATTAACGAAGACATCCTTCGTCAGGCTCTTGAGCAGGCGAAAAACGGTCGTCTCGCCATTCTTGAAAACATGATGAGTGCGATCAACGAGCCTCGTACTGAGCTTTCTGCATACGCACCTAAGATTCTTACAATGTCAATTAAACCAGATAAAATCCGCGACGTTATTGGACCAAGCGGTAAAATCATCAATAAGATCATTGAAGAAACTGGCGTAAAAATTGATATTGAGCAGGATGGTTCGGTCTTTATTTCTTCTACTGAGCAAGAAATGAACGCAAAAGCGAAGAAAATGATCGAAGATCTTGTTAGAGAAGTGGAAGTTGGCACAACTTATCTTGGTAAAGTGAAACGAGTTGAGAAATTTGGAGCATTCGTTGAGCTATTTGCTGGGAAAGAAGGTCTGGTTCACATTTCTGAACTAGCTGAAGAACGTACAAACAAAGTAGAAGACGTTGTTTCAATCGGTGATGAAATCATGGTTAAAGTGAAAGAAATCGATAAGCAAGGACGCGTTAACCTTTCTCGTAAAGAGATTTTGAAAGAACAGCGTGAACGTGAAGAACAAAGTCAAAAGAGCTAATGAATTCGGCTGAGGCCGAATTCATTTTTTTTTGCTGATTTTTGTTGGTTTATACTGTCTCCTTTCATTTTGATAAATGTGACCGGCGTTGATTTCACCTAATGAAAACCTTTGTTTTTTGGCAACGATTTGTTTTACGTAAGTTCTAGAGCTTGCCCATTAAACATACCTTTTTTACAAAAGGGGGCAGATGAATGAAGAAATCCTGGATCCAATTTATTGTGTTTATTATGATCTTAGGCGTAGCAGCAGGTTCACTTCAGAACCCCTACACATCAATGTATTTAAGTGATTTGAAAGAACAAGCTACCTTGAACGTGAATGGAAGTCCACTATATGACGAGATTGCTGATGCGAAGGAAAGCATGGATATACCTCCAATTAATGCTGTAATCGATCGTGTTTGGAAAGGAATCCCAGGCTATAATGGTCTGATAATTGATGCAGAAGCTTCCTATGAAAAAATGAAGGGGAAGGCGTTTGATGAGAATCTAATCGTAAAAAAAGAAGTGAAGCCTGATGTTCAGTTGGATGATCTTGAGCCTACTGCAGTCTATAAGGGTAATCCTAAGAAGCCGATGGTCGCCTTTATGATAAACGTCGCTTGGGGAGAGGAATATTTACCTGATATGTTGCAACAGCTTAAGAAACATAGCGTTCATGGTACTTTTTTTCTTGATGGCTCATGGGCAAAGAAAAACCCTGATATCGTTCGTATGCTTGATGAAGAAGGACATGAAATCGGAAATCACGCCTATTCTCATCCTGATTTGAAACAGCTAAGCGACGCTGCTATCCGTAAAGAGCTTGAAGATACAAATCAAGTTATTGAAGCAACAATAGATAAACAACCTGTCGTTTTCGCACCACCAAGCGGAAGCTACGCGAATAACGCCGTTCAAATTGCTGATCAGCTTGGGATGCAAACAGTGCTCTGGTCTGTTGATACTGTGGACTGGAAAAAACCTGCACCACAAGTACTGACAGAGAGGGTGCTCCAAAATGTACACGCGGGTGCTCTGATACTCATGCATCCAACAGAACCGACAGAACAAAGTCTTGAAGCGTTAATTCGCGGCGTAGAAAAGAGAGGTTACCAGCTTGGGACAGTTTCACAAGTGTTAGATTCTAAACGACTTGAGAAAAGATGATAAAATTGTGTCCTTTCTTCATTAATGATATAGTGTTTTTGGAGTATGACGAAACATAATGGCTCGATACAGGAGGAACAGGTTTGATAAATAAAGTAACTTGTAAAAATGGTGTCAGAGTAGTACTAGAAAATATTCCAACAGTCCGTTCAGTTGCTATCGGAATTTGGATTGGAACTGGTTCTCGTTTTGAACCGAAAGAATTAAATGGTGTTTCACATTTCCTTGAACATATGTTTTTTAAAGGAACGGATAAGCGCAGTGCAAAAGATATTGCGGAATCCTTTGATAGCATTGGCGGTCAAGTTAATGCGTTTACATCAAAAGAGTACACGTGTTATTATGCAAAAGTTCTTGATGAGCACGCAGATTATGCTCTTGATGTATTAACTGATATGTTTTTCCATTCAACATTTGAAGCTGGAGAGCTTGCGAAAGAAAAGAATGTTGTACACGAAGAAATCAAAATGTATGAAGATACCCCAGATGATATTGTACATGACATGCTGAGTCAGGCAAGTTATGGTGATCATGAGCTTGCGATGCCGATCCTTGGAACAGAAGAGACGTTAAAAGGATTCTCAGGTGACACGCTTCGTGATTACATGCAAACTCATTACACACCGGATAATATTGTGGTGTCGATTGCAGGAAATATTGATGAATCGTTCATGCACAAAGTAGAGAGTGCATTTGAACACTGGGAAACTCCTGCTGGAAAACCTGAAGTACTCGCTCCGAAATTCCATTCAGGACAAATCGCTCGCCAGAAGGAAACGGAGCAAGCCCATTTATGTCTTGGGTACGCTGGACTTCCGTTTGGTACAGATGATATTTATAGTCTCATTGTGATGAACAATGTGCTTGGTGGAAGCATGAGTAGTCGTCTTTTCCAGGATGTTCGTGAAGATCAAGGACTTGCTTACTCAGTCTTTTCTTATCATTCTGCTTATCAGGATAGTGGGTTATTAACGATCTATGCAGGTACCGCTCAGAACCAGCTGGATCGCTTATATGAGACTATCCAGAAGACTTTAACGGAATTTAAGCGTGATGGCATTACAACGAAAGAGTTGAAGAATTGCAAAGAGCAGCTAAAAGGTAACTTGATGCTCAGTCTTGAAAGTACAAACAGCCGTATGAGCCGAAACGGTAAGAATGAGTTACTATTAAACCAACATCGTTCACTCGATGATATTATTACGAATATTGAGAGCGTTAATCATGAGAATGTAAACGGTATGATCCATTCGATGTTTACTGATGAATTTTCATGTTCGCTTATTAGTCCAAACGGTCAATTACCAGGTGGTATGAAATCCTAAGGACGCTAACCCGTCGAATCATAAGGCGGGTTTTTTTCATGTCTTCCTTTAATAAACTACTCATAGACTATGGTATATAACGTGAACGTATTATTAGATAGTGATTTTCGATAGGACTTTCATCAATTTGTTTAAAGGGGGCATACGATGAGATTAAGTCAGCTTAGCGGTAAGGAGCTTATTGATATAGAAAAAGGGCGGAAGCTTGGTGTACTTGGGCAAACTGATCTATTGTTTGATGAAAAAACAGGGTTATTAAAAGAATTGATCATTCCGAAATCATCCTGGATGGGGTTAAAACGCAAAGAACAAGAAATTACGATTCCATGGGAGCACATAGAAACGATTGGAAGAGATATGATCATTTTGCAAAATCATCAAAAGGCTTAAAACTGGTACACTTCTTGATTCACCAAGCGGGCATACACCACATAGAATGTTGAGAAATTACAATAATCCCCGTAGTAAGACGTGGAAAAGGAAAGGGGAGGAACGATGCTAACGAATCAACATATCGCTGTTATTGGCGGTGATGCCCGCCAGCTTGAAATTATTCGAAAGTTAACCGAATTGAATGCCGATTTATATTTAATCGGATTCGATCAGCTTGATCATGGCTTTACAGGTGCAACGAAATGCACATTGGATGAAGTGAAGCTAACGACCCTTGATGCAATTGTCCTTCCAGTCAGTGGAACAACGATCGAAGGAGAAGTTGAAACGATCTTCTCAAATGAAAAAGTAGTGTTAACAGCAGATCAACTTAAACAAACGCCAGCCCATTGTACGGTATATAGCGGAATCAGTAACAGCTGTCTAAATGAGATGGTGGCTGAAGCATCTAGAACGTTAGTTCGCTTATTCGAACGAGATGATGTGGCCATTTATAATTCTATTCCGACTGTTGAAGGTACTGTTATGATGGTTATTCAGCATACGGATATTACCATTCATCAATCAAATATTGCGGTTCTAGGTCTCGGTCGAGTGGGGATGTCAGTTGCCAGAACATTTAATGCATTAGGGGCAAATGTTAGTGTTGGGGCTAGAAAACCAGAGCATATCGCGAGAATTTCGGAGATGGGATTAAAACCGTTTCATTTATCTGATCTCGTGAACCAGGTATCCCATTTGGATGTATGTATTAATACAATCCCAGCACAAATCGTCACATCACAAGTTATTGCCAAAATGCCGTCTCACACGCTCGTGATTGACCTTGCTTCTAAGCCAGGAGGTACTGATTTTCGATACGCAGAAAAAAGAGGAATTAAAGCTCTTCTTGCGCCAGGCCTGCCTGGTATTGTGGCTCCAAAAACGGCCGGAAAAATCATCGCTAATGTTCTAACACAGCTGTTAATTGAGAGGTCTCAGAATGGAAAGGAGAACACTCCATGAGTTTGAAAGGTATGCACATTGGTTTTGGGTTAACTGGTTCTCACTGTACGTATGATGCGGTCGTTCCACAAATAGAAGAACTTGTTCAACTAGGTGCAAAGGTGACGCCATTTGTTTCCCATACAGTCATGAATACGAATACTCGGTTTGGCGATGGAGAAAATTGGATCGCTCGTATTGAGGATATAACAGGTAATGAAGCAGTTAATTCGATTGTAAAGGCTGAGCCATTTGGTCCCAAAACGCCACTTGATTGTATGGTTATCGCTCCAATAACAGGGAATTCTATTAGTAAATTTGCGAATGCGATGACTGAGTCTCCTGTATTGATGGGGGCAAAAGCAACTTTACGTAATGAAAAACCAGTTGTGTTAGGCATTTCTACTAACGATGGGCTAGGATTAAATGGTACAAATATCTTAAGATTAATGTCGACGAAGAATATTTATTTCATTCCATTTGGTCAGGATGATCCAGTTAAAAAACCAAATTCACTCGTTGCACGGATGCCATCTTTAAGGGAAACAGTTGAAAAAGCACTTCTTGGCAGACAGCTTCAGCCGGTTTTGATCGAAAGGTATTTGGATTAGCCAATTGATTTATCTTTCTTTAAGATAGGTTTATGATAGAATAGAGAATAAAATCACCAGGAATGGGGAGAAACCTCGGTTTCTCCTTCTGTTGTGATGGATTTTGAATGGAATATGGGAGGAGAATAAGTCATGAGCGGGAAAAAATATCATGTAGCAGTAGTTGGAGCAACAGGCGCAGTCGGACAACAAATGATCAAAACACTAGAGGAACGAGATTTTCCGATATCGACCTTAACGCTCCTTTCATCATCACGTTCTGCTGGTAAAAAAGTAATGTTTAAGGGTCAGGAAGTAACGGTAAAAGAAGCCACTCCTGAAGCATTTGAAGGAGTTCAGCTTGCGTTATTTAGCGCTGGTGGCAGTGTATCAAAAGCCCTTGCTCCAGAAGCAGTTAAACACGGAGCGATTGTTGTAGATAACACAAGTGCATTCCGTATGGATCCAGAAGTACCTCTTGTTGTACCAGAAGTGAATGAAGGGGATTTGAATGATCATAAAGGGATTATTGCAAACCCAAACTGCTCAACCATTCAAATGGTCGCAGCTCTTGAGCCGCTGAAACAAACATATGGCCTTACTAAAATTATTGTTTCTACTTATCAAGCTGTTTCAGGTGCAGGCGCAAATGCGGTTACTGAAATGAAAGAGCAGTCTAAAGCGGTGCTAAATGGTGAGGACTACGAGCCACAAATTTTGCCTGTTAAAGGTGATAAACAGCACTATCCGATCGCTTTCAATGCCATCCCACAAATCGATGTATTTGAAGACAACGGATTTACTTATGAAGAAATGAAAATGATAAATGAAACGAAGAAAATCATGCATGATGCAGAGCTTCATGTTGCAGCTACTTGTGTGCGACTACCAATTGAAACAGGTCATGCTGAATCAGTCTATGTTGAAATTGGTCAGGATGATGTAACAGTAGAAGATATGAAAGAACTATTGAGTAACGCACCTGGTGTAACGCTTAAAGATGACCCTGCAAACCAGGTTTATCCGATGCCTGTTGATGCTGTTGGGAAATCGGACGTTTTTGTTGGTCGTATTCGAAAAGATCTAAATCAAAAAAATGGCTTCCATATGTGGATTGTCTCTGATAATCTACTGAAGGGGGCAGCGTGGAATTCTGTTCAAATTGCTGAAAGCCTTGCAGCCCTAAATATATTGAAATAGACATAAGAAGGTGTTCTAAATGAAAGTCATCGTGCAGAAGTTTGGCGGTACTTCATTGAAAAGTGAAGACGGCAGACTGAGAGCTGTAAACCATATTAAAGATGCAGTGAGCGATGGATATAAAGTTGTCGTCGTCGTTTCAGCAATGGGTCGTAAAGGTGATCCATACGCGACTGACACTCTCCTTGGCCTCATTGGCGATCGAGAACGGAAGGTCACTTCAAGAGAATATGATCTTCTTGTATCTTGTGGTGAGAGTATTTCTTCTGTCATATTCTCAAATCTCCTCTTAAGCGAAGGGTTGAGAGCCACAGCTTACACCGGAGGTCAGGCAGGTTTCATGACAACGGCTGAGCATAGCAAAGCAAGAATTCTTGAAATGAAGTCGGAGCGACTACTAGAAGAGCTGAAAATGATGGATGTTGTCGTTGTGACAGGCTTCCAGGGCGTCACAAAAGACGGCGATGTAACGACTCTTGGTCGAGGTGGAAGCGATACGTCAGCAGCTGCACTTGGTGCTGCACTTTCAGCTGAATGGGTAGATATCTTTACTGATGTAGAAGGTATTATGACAGCTGATCCAAGAATTGTTGAGAACGCACGTCCTCTTTCCATCGTGACATATAACGAAGTTTGTAATATGGCTTACCAAGGGGCGAAGGTTATTCACCCTCGTGCCGTTGAAATTGCCATGCAGGCGAAGATACCGCTCCGAATTCGGTCAACTTATTCTTCTTCGACTGGTACGCTCGTCACGTCTGCTACAGGAAAAACGACTGGTGAACAGGTGATAGATCGTTTAATTACGGGTATAGCTCATGTAAACGGCGTAACCCAAATTAAAGTGTATGCGAAAGAAGGACAATATGATCTTCAGTCACGCGTTTTTAAAGCTATGGCGCGTGAGGGGATTAGCGTTGATTTCATCAACATTAGCTTAACAGGTGTTGTTTATACGGTTATGGAGGAAATGACCGACAGAGCCGTTGCAACGCTAAATGAAATGGGCTACGAGCCTGAAGTCATCGAGAATTGTGCGAAAGTATCTGCGGTTGGAGCTGGTATGAGTGGTGTTCCTGGCGTAACAGCAAAGATTGTGGAATCACTTGCGCGAGAAAACATTGATATTTTACAATCAGCTGATTCTCATACAACGATTTGGGTTCTTGTGAGACAGACTGATCTTTCAGCCGCTGTTAATGCGCTGCACGAAACATTCCATCTTCATCTCGAGCCGGGGCAAGAAGTGGAACAGATGATGGATCAGCTTTAAGTGATAGGCAAGGAGTGAAAGAAATGAATTTTGGCAAAGTACTAACCGCAATGGTCACCCCTTTCGATCGCAAAGGGTACGTGGATTTTGCGAAGACAGAGCAATTGATCAACTATTTAATTAATAATGGAACAGAAGGTCTTGTTGTAGCGGGAACAACTGGCGAATCGCCAACGCTTTCTTCAGAAGAAAAAGTGGCGCTCTTTAAGCATTCTGTTAAAATCGCTGATGGGCGCGTGCCAATTATTGCAGGAACAGGCAGTAATAACACACACGCATCGATCGAGTTAACAAAAAAGGCAGAAGCTGCCGGCGTGGATGCGATTATGATCGTAGCCCCTTATTACAGCAAGCCTGGTCAAAAAGGTCTTTATGAGCATTTCAAAGCGATCGCAGAGTCAACAAAGCTTCCAGTAATGATATATAACATTCCTGGTCGTTCTGTCGTGAATATGACAGCTGACACAATTGTTGAGCTTTCTAAGATCAACAACATTGTTTCTGTTAAAGAAGCAAGTGGAGATCTTGACCAAATTACAGATATTATTACGCGCACAGAAGAGTCTTTCTCTGTTTATAGTGGAGATGACGGCTTAACTTTACCGATTCTTTCTATCGGCGGGGATGGCGTCATTTCTGTTGCGTCACACGTTCTTGGAAATGAAATGCAACAGATGATCTCTGCTTATCAATCTGGGGAAGTAAAAGAAGCGGCAGCGATTCATCAAAAAATCCTGCCAATTATGAATGAACTCTTTAAAGCACCAAGCCCATCTCCAGTTAAAACAGCTCTTCAGCTAAAGGGTATGGATGTGGGAAGTGTACGTCTACCGATGATTCCTCTAACAGCAGAGGAGCGCTCATCACTAGCCGCTGCGCTTAATAAATAACGTTAGAACGGATGCTTATGCATCCGTTTTTTATTTGCATGGATATTTTCTAAAAGTGTAAGCACTTTTAAGTTCGTTTTTTTCATATTATCTCATGAATGGTAAAATCGCCTCTCGTTCATACTACTAGTACCAGAGTAAGGAAGGGGTACCAGTATGAACAGTGAATATCGCAATGAAAACCCAGGTCAGGATCCTGAACCTAAAAAAGACGACCAATCAAAATCTTCGCTAGTTGATAAAATTCAGCAGCTTGGCCAAACGAATGTGCCAACGATGGATCAATCTAATATTCATTGTTTAACAATTATCGGACAAATTGAAGGACATGTGCAGCTACCACCACAAAATAAAACAACAAAGTACGAGCATCTTATCCCACAAATTGTGGCAATCGAACAAAACCCTAAGATTGAAGGTGTGCTGATCCTTCTTAATACAGTAGGGGGAGACGTAGAAGCAGGACTTGCTATTTCTGAAATGATTGCTTCCCTTTCGAAACCTTCTGTTTCGATTGTCCTTGGTGGTGGACATTCAATTGGAGTGCCAATAGCGGTTGCTGCAAATTATTCGTTTGTCGCAGAAACGGCAACAATGACGATTCATCCTGTTCGACTAACAGGTCTTGTTATCGGCGTGCCGCAAACGTTTGAATATCTCGATAAAATGCAGGAGCGAGTTGTTAGCTTTGTGACAAGGCACTCGAATATTACAGAAGATAAATTCAAAGAGCTTATGTTTTCAAGGGGAAATTTAACGAGAGATATCGGAACAAACGTAGTGGGTGAAGATGCTGTGAGCTATGGTTTGATCGATGAAGTTGGGGCTGTTGGTCCAGCAATGAAGAAGCTAAATGAATTAATGGAAGAATATAAGGGAGAGCAGGAAGGAGATCTTGTCCAATGATTCTTTATACCATCCTACCAAATGAAGCAGTATTCCCTCCTGATCAGAGTGTGTATGAACAGCAGAAGATCATCGAATGGAACGGAGTTCAGCTTCTAGTCGAGCGAACGTCACTGACAGAGTGTAGGGTAGTGCAGGTACTTAGCACAGATCCTATGGACTATCTCAATGATTCAACACAGCCTGGTCAAATGTTAGCGCTATCCACTTCTCCACTGAAATAGAGCCTATAGGACCACGGGAAGATGTGGTATACTAGGAATAGATTGGTGAACAAAAAGCAGCCTGAAATGGCTGCTTTTTTCACCAGCTATGGCTTGTATAGAGGTGAGATAATGGCAAAACGAAAAAGAAAAAAGACAACAAAGAAACAGGCCGCCTGGCAATCCCAAGTCAAAGTTGAATTTATCGGTTTAACAGTTCTGGCTTTTACCGTTCTAGGTGTTTTGAAAATGGGAGTAGTTGGACGAGCGATTTATCATATGTTTCGCTTTTTTGCAGGTGAATGGTATGGATTAATTATCGCAGGCCTTGTGATATTCGCAGGTTATTTAATTGTAAAGAGGAAGCTCCCTGCCTTTTGGACAAGAAGATTAGCAGGATTTTATTTACTTGGCATTTCATTTCTGTTATTGAGTCACGTTGGCTTATTTGAGACACTTTCTCGTCAGGGCCAATGGGATAGTCCATCGGTTATTGCTAATACATATGAACTCTTCCGAATGGACGTTAGCGACCCATCAGAAACTAGCCCGCTTGGCGGGGGCATGATCGGTGCGCTTCTCTTCGCCTTTTGCTACAGACTTTTTGATGCAACAGGAACGCAGCTAATGGCCTTTCTATTGATTTTACTATCTTTTGTATTGATTACGGGTAAATCGTTTAGTGATGTACTAGGTAAAGCCCTTGCCTGGGTTAAAGGTTTTGTCTTAAACACATATGATGAAGCGAAATCACTTCTATCAGAAAGTAAAAATTCAAGAAGAGAAAAGAGAGAACAGCGGGCTGCATTAAGAGAACAAGAAGCATCAATGGAGCCTGAGGAAACATATGACGTCTCCCAAACAAGTAAGGATGAATCAGAAGAAGAGGCGCCATTTGAGCCAGAGATTCGAACCTTTACTGAAAGTGCTTATCCAACACAGTCAGAAGCGCCTGTGGAGAAGGAGACAGAAGAAAGTAAAGGTGGTGAACCTGTTAAGGAAGCAGCAGATGGAACCCCAATTCAGTCGCTAACGGTTGGCGAGCTAGAAAACAAAGATTATCGTCTTCCATCTTTATCTTTACTGCAGCCTCCTAAGAAGGTGTCACAGGATAATGAACGTCAGCAAATTTCCGCAAACGCTCGTAAATTAGAAAAGACGTTTGAGAGCTTTGGGGTAAAAGCCAAAGTAATGAAGGTTCATCTTGGTCCAGCGGTAACGAAATATGAGGTATATCCTGATACAGGTGTGAAAGTAAGTAAAATTGTAAACTTAACAGATGACCTGGCACTAGCTCTTGCTGCACGGGACCTACGTATTGAAGCGCCGATCCCAGGTAAATCTGCGATAGGGATCGAAGTACCGAATTCTGAAGTCGCGATGGTTACATTGAGGGAAGTATTGGAATCAAAAGAATACCAATCGCACGAATCGAAAGTATCTATTGGTTTCGGAAGAGATATTTCTGGTGAAGCAGTTGTTTCCGATTTATCTAAGATGCCCCATCTACTTGTTGCAGGAGCAACAGGAAGCGGAAAAAGTGTGTGTATCAACGGTATTATTGCAAGCATTATGATGAAGGCCAAGCCTCATGAAGTTAAAATGATGATGATTGATCCTAAGATGGTTGAACTTAACGTATACAATGGCATACCACATCTTCTAGCACCAGTCGTAACGGATCCGAAGAAAGCTTCACAGGCTTTGAAAAAGGTTGTGAGTGAAATGGAGCGTCGTTATGAGCTATTCTCTCATACTGGTACGCGGAATATCGAAGGGTATAACAATCATATAAAGCGTCATAATGAAACGTCAGAGGCGAAGCAGCCTTCACTACCGTATATTGTTGTTATTGTGGATGAGCTAGCTGATTTAATGATGGTAGCGTCAAGCGATGTAGAGGATGCGATTACAAGGCTCGCACAGATGGCCCGAGCAGCGGGAATACATTTGATCATTGCGACACAGCGCCCGTCAGTTGACGTTATCACTGGGGTGATTAAAGCCAATATTCCATCACGTATTGCCTTTAGCGTTTCGTCCATGACAGACTCAAGAACAATTCTTGATATGGGTGGAGCAGAGAAATTGTTAGGTAAAGGGGATATGCTATTCCTTCCTGTAGGGGCGAATAAACCAAAGCGAGTTCAAGGTGCCTTCTTATCGGATGAGGAAGTAGAAGAACTCGTTGACTTTGTCATTGCCCAGCAAAAAGCCCAGTATCAGGAAGAAATGATACCAACAGATAAGCCTGAGGAAGCTCAGCCGGAAGTAGATGATGATTTATATGATGACGCTGTTCAATTGATAACCGAGATGCAAACAGCTTCGGTATCGATGCTACAACGACGATTTCGAATAGGTTACACCCGAGCAGCAAGATTAATAGATGCTATGGAAGCTCGAGGTGTCGTAGGACCTTATGAGGGCAGTAAACCTCGTGAAGTTCTCGTTAGTAAAGGGGAAGAAGCACAATCCAGTTAAGGGTTGTGCTTCTTTTTTTACGTATTTTTATCCGACGACGTTAAATAGGAATGAGGAAAATGAAAAGAAATGGTCGGTTGTGTTAGAAATTCTATCATTTTAAATATTGGTAATCGGGCTTTTTTTCAAAAAACTATTCCTTTATCTCCTTGAAAATGGTATAGTTATTGTCGAAATATGACTATTTTTTCAAAAATATTTCATGCGTGTTTCAGAGCCGTTTCTCATCCATATTATTTTTTAATGGGCAATGAAAACGCGACCAAACAAAGCATAGCTCGATAGAGAGAAGAGAGAGCGGGCGGCGTTTAAAAAACATTAGGGGGATTAAGATGAAGAAGAAGTACGGATTTATGTTGTCAGCTGTATTAGCTGCAGGTACGCTTTTGTCAGCTTGTGGAACGGGAGATACGAACAATGAAAGTTCTGGCGGCGGAAGCAGTGAAGGCGAAAGCAGCGACTTTAAAGTTGCGATGGTAACTGATACAGGCGGTGTGGATGATAAATCATTTAACCAATCTGCTTGGGAAGGTCTTCAGCAGTTTGGAAAAGATAATGGACTTGAGAAAGACAAAGGTTTTAAATATGTTCAGTCAACTGCAGCAAGTGACTACCAACCAAACCTCTCAGGCTTAATTCGTGAAGATTATAATTTGATCTTCGGAATCGGATTCCTTATGCAACAAGATATTCAAACAATTGCAACACAAAAGCCAGATTCTCAGCTTGCTCTTGTTGATAGTGTAGCTGTAACGGAAGATGGCGAGCCGATGGAGAACGTAGCAAGTATTACTTTCAAAGAGCACCAGGGTTCATTCTTAGTAGGAGTTATCGCTGGAATGCAATCTGAAACTGATAAAGTTGGTTTTATCGGTGGAGTTGATTCTGAATTAATCAAGAAGTTTGAGAGCGGCTTTAAAGCAGGAGTAAAATCCGTTAATCCTGATGCTGAAATCTTCACACAATATGCGGATGATTTCAACGCAGCAGAAGTAGGACAGGCTATTGCAGGTACTCTTTATGATAAAGGTGCGGATATCATTTATCATGCAGCTGGCGGAACAGGAAATGGCGTATTCACTGAAGCGAAGAACCGTGCGAAAAACGGTGAAAAAGTTTGGGTTATCGGTGTTGACCGTGATCAGCATGAAGAAGGAATGCCTGAGAACGTAACGCTAACTTCTATGGTGAAGCGTGTGGATACAGCAGTTATTGAAGTTTCCAAGCAAACAATGGATGGCGACTTCCCAGGAGGAAAAGTTACAGAGTTTGGTCTTGAAGAAGATGGCGTAGGTATTGCTGAATCACAAGAAAATGTATCTGAAGAAGCACTACAAAAAGTAGAAGAGTATAAAGAGAAAATTCAGAGCGGCGAATTGGAAGTTCCAAGTACTGACGATGAGTACAAAGAATTCGAAAGCTCTCTATAAGAGATCGTCCATTACGTTTTCTGAGCGTGATGGATTTCTAGAAATCTCACCTACATTATAGCCAAATATGGGACGAAGGCTAGTATTTTCATAGACTAGCCTTTGTTTCATGCTTTGGATAAGGGAGTGGCATCTACATGGAATACGTCATTGAAATGAGAAATATCCGTAAAGAATTTCCTGGGATTGTGGCAAATGACAATATAACGTTGCAGCTAAAAAAAGGGGAAATCCATGCCCTTCTTGGTGAAAATGGTGCAGGGAAATCAACCTTGATGAATGTTTTATTTGGGCTTTATCAGCCTGAAAAAGGCGAAATACACGTTCGCGGTAAGAAAGTTAATATTACAGATCCAAATGTAGCGAATGAACTCGGAATTGGAATGGTTCACCAGCACTTTATGCTTGTTGAAAAATTCACCGTAACGGAGAACATTATTCTTGGGAATGAGCCAACTGCTAAAGGTCAGGTTAACCTTAAGCAGGCTGCTAAAGATGTAGAAGCTATTTCAAAGCAATATGGCCTTGCAGTCGATCCAAATGCGAAGATTGAAGAAATATCCGTAGGTATGCAGCAGCGTGTGGAAATTCTAAAAACGCTATACCGTGGAGCAGACATCTTAATTTTTGACGAGCCTACTGCAGTGTTAACTCCTCAGGAGATTAAAGAACTTATCACAATTATGAAAAAGCTGATTTCTGAAGGGAAATCAATCATTCTGATTACACACAAACTGAAAGAAATTATGGAAGTAAGTGATCGTTGTACTGTTATTCGTCGAGGTGTCGGGATCGGTACTGTTGATGTTGCGAATACGAATCAGGATGAATTAGCTTCTATGATGGTCGGACGTGAAGTAAACTTTTCAATTCAGAAAAAGCCTTCAGAGCCTTCTAATGCAACACTTGAGATCAGTAACCTTGTAGTGGAAGATGCACGTAAAGTACCAGTTGTAAACGGTATGAACTTAACTGTCCGTGCAGGGGAAATTGTCGGAATTGCAGGAGTAGATGGTAATGGACAATCAGAATTAATTGAGTCGATCACAGGATTACGTAAATCAAAATCTGGAAGTATCAAGCTTAGCGGAAAAAACATAACAAATTGGAAACCGCGTCGTGTAACGGAAAGCGGTATTGCTCATATTCCACAGGATAGGCATAAGCATGGGCTTGTGTTAGATTTTTCGATTGGCGAAAATATGGTTCTTCAGACCTATTATAAAAGACCCTTCTCTAGAAATGGCATTTTAAATTTTTCAACCATTATGGATAAGGCCAAATCATTGATTAAAGAGTATGATGTGCGAACCCCAAGTGAGATGACGCCTGCTCGTGCGCTTTCTGGTGGGAACCAGCAGAAGGCCATTATCGCACGTGAAATCGATCGAAGTCCCAATCTATTGATTGCGGCACAGCCTACACGTGGACTTGATGTAGGTGCGATTGAATTTATTCACTCTAAATTAGTAGAAGAACGTGACAATGGTAAAGCAGTTCTTCTTATTTCCTTCGAACTTGAAGAAATTATGAATGTGAGTGACCGTATTGCGGTTATTTATGAAGGGAAAATAGTGGCGATCGTCAAGCCAGAAGAAACTACTGAGCAAGAGCTTGGACTTTTGATGGCTGGTGCAAAGAGCAAAAAGGCTGGTGAGACTTCATGAAGTTATTAAAAGGGAAGTGGTCTGGCATTACAGTGCCGTTGCTTTCAGTAGCACTAGGATTACTCGTTGGCGGTATTATTATGCTTGTTAGTGGATACAACCCGATTGTTGCTTACGCCGCATTGTTTAACGGGATATTCTCCAATACGTATGTAATGGGTGAAACCGTTCGGCAAATGACGCCGCTTATTTTGTCTGGTCTAGCGGTTGCGTTTGCTTTCCGTACAGGGCTGTTTAATATCGGAGTAGAAGGCCAACTATTAGTTGGGTGGCTTGCATCGGTTTATATTGGTTTACAGTTTGAAGGACTAAGTCCTATTGTTCACATTCCACTCGCTATTTTAGCGGCAGGTCTTGCCGGAGCTCTCTGGGCATTTGTACCTGGTTTCTTGAAAGCTAAATATCATGTACATGAAGTTATTACGACGATCATGATGAACTATGTAGCCCTTCATGTTGTGAACGCGATTATTCGTACGTATTTACTTGCTCCTGGCGAGCGAACGGATCAAATTAATGCATCGGCTTCGTTGCAATCTCCGTTTCTAGAATCGATTACGGATTTTTCACGTCTTCATTATGGTTTTGTAGTGGCGATTATCGGAGCAATTATTATGTGGTTCCTTCTTTGGAAAACGACGACAGGGTACGAACTTCGCTCTGTTGGTTTTAATAAATATGCTTCAGAATATGCAGGAATTAATGTTCAACGCAACATTGTCCTTTCTATGGTTATCTCCGGGGCTTTTGCAGGAGCAGCTGGGGCAATGGAAGGGCTTGGCACATACGGCTATATGACCGTTATGGCTGACTTTACAGGAGTTGGATTTGACGGAATCGCAGTTGCGCTTCTTGGTGCAAATGGTGCACTAGGTGTTGTTCTTGCTTCTGCGTTATTTGGCGGACTGAAAATTGGAGCTCTCAACATGCAATCTGTGGCACAAGTACCAACACAGTTAGTAGAAATCGTGATTGCGATGATTATTTTCTTTGTCGCATCCAGTTACTTGATTCACTGGATCAGCAACAGGGTGAGCAAAAGGGGGAAAATTTAATGGATTTCATGCAGATTCTTCAGCTCATTATTCCTGCCGCTATTTTTTCAGCAGCTCCCCTGATTTTCACTGCTCTTGGTGGAGTATTCAGTGAACGGTCAGGTGTCGTTAACATTGGACTAGAAGGCTTAATGCTAATGGGGGCTTTCACGGGTGCGTTATTTACAATTCTAGGCGAACAGTGGGGAATGGGGGCAGCTTCACCTTGGTTTTCACTTGTTGTAGCGATTATCGTTGGAATGCTGTTCTCCTTGCTTCATGCTGTTGCAAGTATTTCGCTTAAAGCTGATCAGGTTGTAAGTGGCGTTGCCCTTAACTTCCTAGCTGCTGGTCTTGCAATCTTCCTTGTGAAGAAAATCTTTGACGCTGGTCAAACGCCAATTATTCAGGAACGTATTTATAAAACGGATGTGCCTTTCTTAAGTGACATTCCGTTTATTGGACCATTGTTTTTCTCAAGTGCGTATTATACGTCATACATTGCGATCGTGCTAGCATTCGTCGTATGGTGGGTTCTCTATAAAACGCCGTTTGGGCTTCGTCTTCGCTCTGTTGGGGAGCACCCGATGGCCGCTGATACGATGGGAATCAACGTGACAAAAATGCGCTATGTAGCGGTTATGCTAAGTGGTGGGTTTGCTGGTCTTGGTGGTGCAGTTTATGCGACATCGATTGCCGGTAACTTTAGCCACGCAACCATTTCTGGACAAGGTTTTATGGCACTTGCTGCTATGATCTTTGGGAAGTGGCATCCGCTTGGCGCAATGGGAGCAGCCCTTTTCTTCGGTCTTGCTCAGTCGCTCAGTATTACTGGGCAGCAGATTCCTGGTTTGAAAGAAATTCCAGAAGTTTATCTTCTAATCTCTCCTTATGTTTTAACTATTCTTGCCCTTGCAGGTCTAGTTGGACGAGCGGATGCGCCAAAAGCGATTGGCGAACCGTATGAGAAAGGAAAGCGATAACGGTCAGGGAAAGCTCTTCGTGAAAACGGAGAGCTTTTTCGTATGGGTAGGTTTTTTTGGGGGGAGGTGGTTCTGGGATATTAATCTTTGTTTTTAAACGTTCGTCTTCGCTTTTCGTGTCTAGCTGCAGCCTCCAGACCCTCGGTCACTTCACCTTTCAACCTGAACACAAAGACCGTGTTCATTTTGAAAGGCTCCAGTGCCTGCCGGGTCTAAACGGAGGCTTCCGCTTTTCGTGTCTAGCTGCGACTCGCAGAAACTGCGATATTTCGCTCTTACACCAGAACACAAAAAGCGTGTTCTAGTTCAAGAGCTCCAATATCTCCGTTTCTAAACGCTCGTCTTCGCTTTTCGTGTCTAGCTGCGCAGGCCAAATCCTCCGGCTGTTTCACCCAATCGAATGAGACAAAGAGCGTCTCAATCTCATGGGCTCCAACATCCTGCGGATTTAATCGGGCCCGCTTCGCTTTTCGTGTCCAGCTGCAGTGAGCAGACACTTGGTCACTTCGCCCTATAACTCGAACACAAAGACCGTGTTCGAGTTATAGGGCTCCAGTGCCTGGCGTGTCTAACCGCTCACTTCCGCTTTTCTTTTAAAAGTACTAATTGCTTACACTATTACACATACTATGGTATAAAGGGGGTAAGTTTCAGTTTCCTCTGATGGTAGTTAATGGATTTTAAAAAGGAGTGAGGTCAATGGCTATTATCCCTCATGAGAAAACCTCGTGCGGCGGTTTGACGCTACATAGGATACAAACGGATAAATATAAAACAACAACGGTAGTGGTTCAATTTAAGGCGCGTTTGACTGAAGAAACGGTAACGGAGAGGGCTCTTTTGCCTCATGTGTTGCAAAGCGGGACGGAGAATTATCCTTCGTCTAAAGCAGTGAGGACTGAGCTTGAGAAGCTTTATGGTGCAACGCTTGGTGTGGATCTTGCTAAGAAGGGCGATTTTCATATTATGACGTTCAGGATGGATTTTGCGAATGAGAAGTTCCTTTCGGAAGATGAACCTTTGTTCAAAAAAGCTCTTTCTCTCCTTTCAGAAGTAATCATGAATCCAAAAACGGATGGAACTAGTTTTGATTCTTCTATTGTGGATAAAGAGAAGCGTACGATGAAACAGCGCATTCAGTCTATTTATGATGATAAGATGCGTTTTGCTAATATGAGACTTACGCAAGAAATGTTTCCAAACGAAGCGTTTGGACTTCATGTATATGGGGAGAAAGAAGAAGTCGATCGTGTAACAGCTAAATCCCTTTATGATTTCTACCAAAAAGTTTGTGCTGAAGATGAGATTGATCTTTATTTAGTTGGCAATTTAGAGGGAGTTCATGCTGAAGAGGTCGTTAAGGAACTATTTCCTTTTAAAGAACGGACTGATCGTGGCTCTGAGGCGACACAAAAAGCGTCACTTGATGTAGAAGAGAAAGAAATTTTAGAAACACAGGAAATTAAGCAAGGAAAGCTTCACATGGGCTTTCGTTCAGGCGTTGGGTATGCTGACGATGAATATTTTGCTCTTCAAGTGTTTAACGGCATGTTTGGAGGTTTCTCGCATTCTAAGCTGTTCCGAAACGTGCGCGAGAAGGAAAGTCTCGCTTATTATGCAGCTTCACGTTATGAAAGCCACAAAGGTTTAATTATCGTGATGTCAGGAATTGAATTTAAAAACTATAAGAAAACGGTTGATATCATTAAAGAACAGCTTACAGCGATGAGAAATGGCGAATTTAATGAAGAAGAAATGAAGCAAACGAAAACAATGATTCGTAATCAGCTGCTTGAAACCGTCGATGATGCGAAGGGCATGGTGGAACTTCTTTACCATGGTGTCGTTTCTCAAAAGCTACGCACCATTGAGGAGTGGCTCGACGGAGTCGAAGCTGTAACCAAAGAGGACATTTTAGCAGTTGCGGATAAGGTTAAGCTTGATACCGTTTATTTCTTAAAAGGCGAGGAGGCTTAATCATGAAAACTATTCCATTTAACCAACTACAAGAGACTCTTTACCACCAAACGATGGACAACGGACTTGATGTTTATGTCCTTCCGAAAAAAGGTTTTAACAAAACTTATGCAACGTTTACGACAAAATATGGTTCGGTTGATAATCATTTCGTACCATTAAACGGTTCGGAGAATGTTCAAGTTCCCGATGGCATTGCTCACTTCCTTGAGCACAAAATGTTTGAGAAGGAAGATCGTGATGTGTTTCAAGATTTTAGTAAACAAGGTGCTTCATCAAATGCCTTTACGTCGTTTACACGCACGGCCTACTTGTTTTCAACAACACAGAACGTGATGCAAAACCTTGAAACACTTGTTAATTTTGTTCAAGATCCGTACTTTAGTGACCAAAGTGTTGAAAAGGAAAAGGGGATTATCGGTCAGGAAATTGAAATGTATAATGACAATTCCGACTGGCGCGCGTATTTTGGTGTGATTGAAAATATGTTCCATCATCATCCTGTTAAAATTGATATTGCTGGGACAATCGAATCCATCGCCAAAATCACGAAGGAATCTTTATATACGTGCTATGAAACGTTCTATCATCCATCAAATATGGTGCTATTCGTTGTTGGTGCCGTCGAACCGAATGAAATCATGTCCTTTGTAGAGAAAAATCAGGCGGCGAAATCTTACAAAGATCAGCCACCGATTGAACGATTTTTTGATGAGGAACCTCAAAAGGTGGCAGAGAAGAAGAAAGTTCTTCCGATGTCTGTACAAGTGGCGAAGTGCCTCGTTGGATTTAAAGAACCAAATCCAGGGCGTCAGGGGGAGGATCTTCTGAAGCACGAGCTTTCCATTAATCTTGCGCTTGATTTAATGTTCGGACAGAGCTCGGAGAATTACGAGAAGCTTTATAATGAAGGACTTATTGATCAGAGCTTTTCGTATGATTTTACAGAAGAAGAGAAGTTCGGTTTCTCCATCTTAGGAAGCAATACAAGCTCACCAGATGAGCTAGCTGATCGTTTGTTTTCAATGATTCAATCGTTTAAGAATGAGTCAGTTGATACGGATCAGCTCGAGCGAATTCGTAAGAAAAAGATCGGTAGTTTCTTACGAGCATTAAATTCTCCAGAGTTTATTGCGAATCAGTTCACACGCTATCGCTTTAATGATATGGATTTATTTGAAGTTGTTCCAATGCTTGAGTCTATTACAGCGAAAGACATTGAAGAGGCGGTTAAGGGGCACTTTGCTGAAGAATCATTTACAGTATGTCAGGTCGTTCCAAAATCCTAGAAAGCACCCAACTGGGTGCTTTTTCACTGATCTTTAAATTGAAAATTAGTGATGAGATGAGTTTAAAGAAAGGGAGATACTTAGTGAAAGATGTTTTAATAACCGGGGCGAGCGGCGGGATTGGTAAGGCCATTGCTGCTGCATATATTCAAAAAGGTGAGCGCGTATACGCTCATTATCACAAAAATGAACGTTCGATTCTTGAAATAAAGGCAGCTTATCCGGAGGCGAATCTATTTCCAGTACAGGCGGATTTAGCTAGTAAGGATGGAGCGCGTCACTTAACAGAGAAAGTACAGGGTGTCGACACCCTTATTCTAAACGCTGGCAACAGTTTTTTTGGCTTATTGACCGATATGTCGGATACAGAAATTGAAGCGATGATTCAGCTGCAATTAACCTCGTCCATTAAGCTTGCAAAGCACTTTATCAATGAAATGGTTCGAAAGAAAAGCGGTTCAATTATTGTTGTTTCTTCTGTGTTTGGATTAACAGGCGCATCATGTGAAGTTGTCTATTCCTCAGTTAAAGGCGGACTAAATGCGTTTGTAAAGGGTCTTGCGAAAGAGTTAGGGCCGAGCGGAATTCGAGTGAATGCTGTGGCACCTGGCTATATTACAACTGAAATGAATGCGCGTTTGACAGGAGAGGACGAACAATTATTAGTCGATGACATTCCAATGGGGCGACCTGGACAGCCTGAGGAAGTGGCATCGCTTATTACTTTTTTAGATTCCGATCAAGCTTCTTACATAAGCGGACAAATTATTTCAGTTGATGGTGCCTGGCTGTAGAAAACGATGCATAATGTCCTTTCCTTCGAGACAACATATAGATGATGACTTGATAAAGGAGGGATATAGATGTCTGTACTAGATAATTTTGAATCGTGGAAAGGGTTCTTGCACGATCGCTTAAATCAGGGCGAACAGCAAGGACTTTCTCATGAAGTTGTCTCAGATGTTGCTTACCAGATCGGCGGATACCTTGCTGATGGAGTAAAAGCTAAAAATGATCAAGAACAGCTTCTTGCTGACTTATGGCATGTAGCTAGCGAAGAAGAACAGCATGCGATCGCAAATATGATGGTTAAGCTCGTTCAAAACGAAAGATAAATGATTTTTTTACAGAAGGAGGGTGTCTATACACCCTTCTTTTTCTATGAAATGGAACAAATGATGTAAGAAAAGTAAATAAAATCCCGATTCATCTCTTTTAACCTTTATGAAAATCATTTATGATTAAAGGAACATAGGAAATTTGTGGCTAAAGGAGTTGGCATATGGAGAAGAAGGAATGGTATCTTGAATATGAAATTCATAAAAACAGACCGGGTCTTCTTGGAGACGTGGCGTCCTTATTAGGAATGCTCGGCATTAACATTATTACGATTAATGGTGTCGATGATATGCGAAGAGGCTTGCTTCTTCTGGTTGATGAAATACAGCAAATTGAGCGTTTGGAATCTATTCTAAATACAATGGACAATATTACTGTAACAAAGATGCGAGAACCGAAATTGCGAGATCGTCTAGCTGTTCGGCATGGTAGGTACATACAGCGTGATGCGGATGACAAGAAAACGTTTCGTTTTATTCGAGACGAGCTTGGACTACTTGTTGATTTTCTAGCGGAAATTTTTAAACAAGATGGTCATAAGCTTGTTGGAATAAGAGGGATGCCGCGTGTTGGCAAAACTGAGTCCATCGTTGCTTCAAGTGTTTGTGCGAACAAGCGTTGGGTGTTTTTATCTTCAACGATGTTGAAACAAACGGTTCGAACGCAAGTCGCTGACGATGAATTAAACAGTGATCATATTTTTTTAATTGATGGGATTGTATCTGCGAGACGAGCGTCTGAACGGCACTGGCAGGTGCTTCGTGATATTATGAGGCTACCAGCAACAAAGGTTGTCGAGCATCCTGATATATTTGTTCAAGAAACAGAGTATACGATGAACGATTTTGATTATATAATTGAATTGCGAGACGATCCGGAACAAGAAATTACATATCAGGTAATTGAAAATCAATCTTCTGGATTTTCAAGCTTAGACTTTAACTAATTGGTAGGTGTTTTTCATTGACAGAGCTAGGTCAACGTCTGAAAGAGGCTCGAAACGATAAGGGATTATCAATCGAGGAAATTCAGTCCATTACAAAGATTCAGAAACGCTATCTTCATGCGATTGAAGAAGGAAATTACGAACTGCTTCCAGGTAATTTTTATACGCGTGCATTTATTAAAAACTATGCGGAAGCAGTTGGCTTTAACGGAGAGGAATTTCTTGAGGAATATGCTTCAGAGATCCCTAAAGCAAGTGCAGATGTGCCGGAGAGTTTACCACCAAGGAAAATGAGAAGGCCATCTCAGCCAAGCAAATCTTCATCAGCTTCTTCCAAATGGTCTTCCGTATTTCCGTCTATACTTGTCATTTTGTTGATAGTAGGCGTGGCAGCATTGATCTGGTATGTTGTCCAAAGCGGTGATCAAACGACAAACCAGAATGCTACAACGAACCAGGCGGAGGAACAAATTTCTAGCGATGAGAACAGCGGCAGTGCACCAGATTCAGATGAAGTGAGCGACTCTGGAAACGATGCATCTTCTGAGAAACCTGAAGAGGAAACGAAAGAAGATGAAGAAAAGGAAAAAGAAGAGCCTGCTGAAGAACCTGAAGAAGAGCCTGCCCCTGAAATGGAAATTAAGAAGGTAGACAGCAGCGCTGATCGTTCTACGTATGAGATTACGAATGCAGAGAAGTTTGAAGTGAAGTTAGAAGCATCAGGCAGTAGTTGGGTCGCTCTAACTGGCGCTAGTGATAAGAAGTACGTATACGAAAGTCTTGCCAAAGGGAAAGACGTGACGGAAGACTTATCAAGTGAAGCTTCAGCAACACTTCGTTTAGGGAGTTCGCCAAATGTCGCTGTGTTTGTAAACGGGGAAAAGATTAAGATTCCGAAAGAACCTGTTGTTCAAAATGTGACGTTCAATTTCAAAAAAGCCGAGTAAGTTAAAGGAGTCATCTTGATTAGATGACTCCTTTTCTTACGATTGGTAATGGTGAAGTTTTCCTTTCTGCATGAAAGAAACAGTGTTAGAATAGAATACGATTTAGTGAGGGGAATTGGTACGCATCTTACAGCTAATGAAAACTGTTGAAGAAAGTGGCTACCCCTTATCACATGATCTGATAGGTTAAATGACATTTAGGAGGAACACACTTGAATTTGCCTAATAAAATTACAGTATCGCGCATTTTTTTAATTCCTGTATTTCTAATTTTTCTTCTAGCGCCCTTACCGCTTGGTGAAACAGAAATAGCGGGAGCTGTCTTGTTAAATTCCCATTTAGTTGCTACAGCGATCTTTATTTTCGCCTCGGTAACCGATTGGATTGACGGCTACATAGCTAGAAAGCATAACCTTGTCACGAATCTTGGGAAATTTCTTGATCCTCTGGCTGATAAACTGCTCGTTACGTCAGCCTTTGTCTCGCTTGTTGAGCTCGGTGCTGCGCCAGCGTGGATTGTTGTGGTTATTCTTAGTCGTGAATTTGCGGTCACAGGGCTTAGGCTAGTTGCTTCTTCAGAAGGAGAAGTACTAGCGGCAAGCAACCTCGGTAAGTTAAAAACATGGATCCAAATAATTGCGATCATTGCTTTGTTAATTGAAAATGTGCCATTCGAAGCGATTGGCTTTCCTTTTGCAACGATTTCGCTATGGGCAGCACTTATTATTACAGTTTATTCTGGATGGGATTACTTTTCTAAAAATCGTCAGGTACTACTTAAATCACGTTAACACCCTCGGGGAACAGATTAATCTGTTCCCTTTTGAAACCTCTTTAATAAGCGAATAAGCGATCGAATAGGTAATTTCCCCATTGTTTTCAAGGCGCTTCCTTATACGTTAAAGGTAAACCAATGTATAATGGGGGTAGAGAAATTATGAGCTATGGAAACAAGGAAACACCTTGCTTCGGATAGAAGGGATGGTTACAAAATGAATGCAGAAATTATTGGAATCGGTTCAGAGTTACTACTTGGACAAATCGCCAACACAAATGCAAAATTCATCTCAACTCGTTTGGCTGATCTTGGTATTAATGTTTTTTACCATACAGCCGTCGGTGATAACAGTGAACGATTAAAACAAGTTATTGAAGTTGCAGAGTCTCGCTCTGATTTGTTGATTTTCACAGGTGGCCTTGGACCTACTAAAGATGATCTAACGAAAGAGACGATTGCTAGTACTTTAAATAAAAAATTAGTCTATAACGAAGAAGCAATGGAAAATATCCAGGATTACTATAAAAAAACGGGCGCTCCCATGTCAGAGAATAATCGCAAGCAAGCGCTCGTGTTAGACGGAGCTACAGTGCTTCGTAACGACAATGGTATGGCCCCGGGTATGGCTGTTACGGCTAACAACCACACATATATGCTTTTTCCAGGACCACCTAAAGAGCTCTATCCAATGTTCACGAACTATGCTGAACCCTATTTACTTGGTCAGTTGAAGCAAGGTGATACGATTGTATCCCGCGTGCTTCGATTCTTTGGTATTGGAGAGTCAAGGCTTGAAACAGAGCTAGAAGATTTGATTGATCAGCAAACGAACCCGACGATTGCCCCGCTAGCTGGGGAATGGGAAGTTACGCTTCGATTAACAGCTAAAGCCGACACTAAACAAGAAGCGGATAAGTTAATTGATGAAACAGAAAAATTAATCGATGCACGTGTAGGCTCCTATTTATATGGCTATGGAGAGACAACACTCGCAAAAGAAGTCTTCTCACTTCTTAGCGACCGTGATTGGTCTATATCAACAGCAGAAAGCCTTACAGGCGGTATGTTTAGTCAGGAAATAACGGATCTCCCTGGAGCGTCATCACTTTTCTATGGTGGGGTTGTGTGTTACTCTAACGAAGTAAAGCGCGAGATCGGCGTATCAAATGAGACACTAGAAGCATACGGTGCCGTAAGCGAACAATGTGCAATTGAACTCGCTAGAAGCGTAAAAAAGAGATACAAAACCGATGTCGGCATCAGTTTCACGGGTGTTGCAGGTCCAGATCCTAGTGAAGGGAAAGAACCTGGAACAGTGTTTATTGGTGTTGCAGCACCATCTGGTGAGAAAGTGGTCGCCCTCAATCTTGCAGGGAACCGTCACGCCATCCGTAAACGCACTGTGAATCATGGATTGAATACATTATTGAAGTTAGAAAGGTGAATAACGTACGTATGAAGAATTTTGAAGACTTTGCATTGTCAAATGAAGTTAGAAAAGCTGTGCTCGAACTTGGTTTCAAAGAAGCGACCCCGATTCAGGAGAAAGCACTTGAACCAATTTTAGAAGGTAGAGATATGATCGGTCAGGCACAGACCGGTACAGGAAAAACAGCTGCTTTTGGTATTCCTGTTATTGAAAAAGTGAAAAAAATCGGAGGACCTGAAGCCATCATTCTCACACCAACACGTGAGCTTGCTATGCAGGTTGCGACTGAGCTTCAGAAGCTTTCTAAATACAAAGGGTTAAATGTTCTTGCCGTTTACGGTGGGGAGCCAATCTATCATCAAATCCGTGCATTAAAGAGAGGCGTTAACATAGTTGTAGGAACACCAGGACGCATGCTCGATCACTTGAAACGTAAAACACTTCGCACAGATAACGTTCATACAGCTATTTTAGATGAAGCAGATGAAATGCTTGATATGGGCTTTATTGATGACATTGAACTTATTTTCAAGCAGCTGCCGGCTAATCGCCAGTCGCTCTTATTCTCAGCTACAATTCCTGCGCCAATCCGTAAGCTCTCCAGCAAATATTTGAAGAATCCACTGACGATTTCCGTTTCTAAAGGAGATATAACAGCGGATACGGTAGAGCAGGTTTATTACAGAACATTTGAAAGTGATAAATTCGATACGCTTTGTCGCGTCATCGAAAGTGAAGACATTCGCCTCGGCATTATTTTTACCAAGACAAAAAAAGGGGCAGCTCAAGTAACAGAGTCATTGAAAAAGCGTGGCTATCGAGCAGAAGAACTTCACGGCGATTTAACGCAACAGCAGCGTTCGAAGGTAATGAATCTCTTTAGAAAATCTCAAGTGAATTTCCTTGTTGCAACAGATATCGCAGCTCGTGGAATTGACGTTGCTCACGTTAGTCACGTGATCAACTATGATATACCTGAGGACCCAGAACGCTATGTTCACCGTATTGGACGTACAGGTCGCGCTGGGAACAAAGGAATTGCGTTAACGCTCGTAACGCCTAAAGACATGCGTTTCCTTCAATCCATTGAATCAAAAATCAAATTGAACCTATCTGCTGAGCCGCTTCAGGATGAAACGGTTGATCTTGATAACATTGTAAAATCTGTTGAAAAGCAATTGAAGAAGCAAAAGTCTGATTCGACTGCTCGTGAAACAACGGAGCTTCTTTTAGCTAAATATAACGCAGAAGATCTTGTTCAAGCTTTCCTTGAGAACGCCATTCAGCAGAAACAGAACACGACCCCTTCCGAATATAACTTTGGTGAAACAGGCGGTCAGAATGGAATGGTTCGTTTCTTCTTAAATGTAGGTCGTAATATTGATCTACATCCAAAGAAACTTTTAAGTGAGCTTTCTGTGATGGCTGGCGTTGATACAGAGTCTGTTGGCCGCATTGATATTTTTGAGAAATTCTCGTTCTTTGAAGTGCACGAAGACGTTGCACCATTCGTCTATGAAGCGCTTCGAGCTGGCGGTATTGATGGTAAATCAATCCACCTTGAACCAGCTAAACCACAAAAAAGCAGAGTATAAAATAGAACGATCAGCTTCACTACAGGGGCTGATCGTTCTTCTTTCTTTTTTTATCAAGTTATAATAATCGGGACGTGAAAAGTCAATAGGGTAGAAAATAAAA
The DNA here is from genome assembly GCF_030547345.1 of Anaerobacillus sp. 1_MG-2023. Lineage (NCBI taxonomy): Bacteria > Bacillati > Bacillota > Bacilli > Caryophanales > Bacillaceae > Anaerobacillus > Anaerobacillus sp. 1_MG-2023. Next base: position 183,191 of record NZ_JAUORD010000003.1, read on the forward strand.
AAAGACGAATAAATGTTCGGTTTTCTATTGGCAAATCACCTAAAAAGAGATATGATAGTGATAGTTTAATAACGAGGAGGAATTCATTCGTGAGTGATCGTAAAGCTGCCTTAGATATGGCACTTAGACAAATAGAAAAACAATTCGGTAAAGGTTCAATCATGAAACTCGGCGAACAAGCTGAGCAAAGAGTCTCTACAGTATCAACTGGTTCACTGGCTCTTGATATTGCTCTTGGTGTGGGTGGTTATCCAAGAGGTCGTGTTATCGAAGTATACGGCCCGGAATCTTCTGGTAAAACAACAGTTGCCCTTCACGCTATCGCAGAAGTACAGCGTAACGGTGGCCAGGCTGCTTTTATTGATGCTGAGCACGCTCTGGATCCGGTTTATGCAGAAAAGCTTGGTGTTAACATCGATGAGCTACTACTTTCTCAACCTGATACAGGAGAACAAGCCCTAGAAATTGCGGAAGCGCTCGTACGAAGCGGTGCAGTTGATATGGTTGTAGTTGACTCCGTAGCTGCTCTTGTACCAAAGGCAGAAATCGAAGGTGAAATGGGAGATGCGCACGTTGGTTTGCAGGCGCGTCTAATGTCTCAAGCGCTTCGTAAGCTTTCAGGTGCGATTAATAAATCCAAAACTACCGCGGTCTTTATTAACCAGATTCGTGAAAAAGTTGGGGTTATGTTCGGGAACCCAGAAACAACTCCAGGCGGACGTGCGCTGAAGTTCTATTCATCTGTTCGTTTAGAAGTTCGTCGTGCTGAAACGCTGAAGCAGGGTAACGATATGGTCGGTAACAAAACGCGTATTAAAGTTGTAAAGAACAAGGTCGCTCCGCCGTTTAAACAGGCAGAAGTTGACATTATGTACGGAGAAGGGATTTCCAAGCAAGGTGAGATCCTTGATATTGGTTCAAACCTTGAAATCGTTCAGAAGAGCGGCGCATGGTTCTCATTCGAAGGCGAACGTCTTGGGCAGGGCCGTGAAAATGCAAAGCAATTCTTGAAAGAAAACCCAGCAATGGAAGCTGAAATTGAAGGGCGTATTCGCGCTCATCACAATCTAGATGCAGATAAGCAGATAGATGAATCAGCTGCAGGTAAAGACACGCTTCTACCTGAAGAAGAATAAGACGCTTGATAGAAAGTCGGTCATAATGGCCGGCTTTTTATCTACTTACATAGTCTTTCGATACGAAACGTTGTACTGACATAGAAAGCTGATTTTCCATGATCAGGCAGTGAATGCCCCCTCAATCAAGGCATTTTCACTAAGAGTTCAAGGCGAAAAAAAGAGCAATAATGAGTAATTTGAAGGGATTTTGCCCTGATGTGCTCTCTTGACAACCTTTACTCTGAAAGATACAATATTAATTGTATAATTATAATTTTCTAGTAGAATTATACTTTATTCTTAACAGATGAAATGTGCTGGATTGAAATTTTGCAAGTGGTACTAAGAATTAACATGACAGCAAACCAACAAGTTGATAGCAGGAGGAGGTGAGTTCGATGGATATAGTGATCATCATCTCCACTATGCTGGTCTCTGCAGTCGTCGGAGCAGTTGTTGGATTTCTTGTTCGCAAAACGATTGCTGAAGCGAAAATCTCCAGTGCAGAAATGGAAGCGCAACGGATTATCAAAGAAGGTAAAAACGACGCTGAAGCTTTGAAGAAGGAAGCTATGCTTGAAGCGAAGGACGAGAATCATAATCTTCGTGTTGAAGCTGAGCGTGAAATTCGTGAACGCAGAAATGAGTTACAAAAACAAGAGAATCGTTTGGTACAAAAAGAAGAGGTCCTTGATCGCAAAAGTGAGACTCTTGACAAAAAAGAGGATTCCCTCGAAAGAAGAGAGGACTCTCTCACCAAAAAACAACGGCAAATTGAAGAGATGGAAGGCAAAGTGGAGGAGTTGCTTCAAGAGCAACAACACGAGCTTCAGCGAATTTCCGGTTTAACAAGGGAAGAAGCGAAGCAAATCATCTTCCGTGAAAGTGAGCAGGAGCTTGAGCATGAGCTGGCGCAGATGGTGAAAGAGCGCGAGAACTATGCGAAAGAAGAAGCTGATAAGAAAGCGAGAGAAGTACTTTCGCTTGCGATTCAGCGCTGTGCAGCGGATCATGTTGCAGAAACAACGGTTTCCGTTGTAAACCTGCCTAATGATGAGATGAAAGGTCGAATCATCGGTCGTGAAGGCCGAAACATTCGAACTCTTGAAACGTTAACGGGGATTGACTTGATTATCGATGATACACCTGAGGCAGTTATTCTGTCAGGTTTTGATCCGATACGAAGAGAAATTGCTCGTAATGCCCTGGATAAGCTCGTACAGGATGGAAGAATTCACCCTGCACGAATTGAAGAAATGGTTGAGAAATCACGCAGGGAAGTGGATGAATACATTCGCGAAGTTGGAGAACAATCCACATTTGAAATTGGAGTTCACGGACTCCACCCGGATCTTATTAAGATCCTGGGCCGTTTGAAATTCCGTACAAGTTATGGACAGAATGTCTTGAAGCATTCCATGGAAGTTGCTTATCTAACGGGTCTTATGGCCGCAGAGCTTGGAGAAGACGTACAGTTAGCACGTCGCGCTGGTCTCCTTCATGATCTTGGTAAAGCGATTGACCACGAAGTCGAAGGTAGCCACGTTGAAATTGGCGTTGAGCTTGCGACGAAGTATAAAGAGCATCCGGTTGTTATAAATGCAATCGCATCTCACCATGGTGATACGGAAGCAACATCAGTAATTTCAACGCTTGTGGCAGCAGCCGATGCATTGTCAGCTGCACGTCCGGGAGCGCGTCGTGAAACACTTGAGACGTATATTCGCCGTCTTGAGAAACTTGAGGAAATTTCAGAGTCGTTTGAAGGCGTTGAGAAATCATTCGCGATTCAAGCTGGCCGAGAAATCAGGATCATGGTTAAGCCTGATCTTGTTGATGACGTTTCATCATATCGTCTCGCACGAGAAATTACGAAGAAAATTGAAAATGAACTGGACTACCCTGGGCACATTAAGGTCACGGTCATCCGTGAAACAAGGGCAGTTGAGTATGCAAAATAAAGCGATGCCGCGTGCATCGCTTTATTTAATTTCACCTAAAACTTACGAATCATACTTTCTTTTGATAAACTGATAAAGAATGAACTAAGAGATTGGAGCATTATAATGAATATACTTTTTATTGGAGACGTTGTTGGCTCTCCAGGACGCAATATGATTTCTACTTATTTACCTCGCTTAAAGAAAAAATACAAACCTACTTTTACGATTGTGAATGGCGAGAATGCGGCAAGTGGTCGCGGCATTACAGAGAAGATCTACCGTGGCTTTCTTGAGTCAGGCGCACAAGTCATTACGATGGGTAATCATACATGGGACAACCGTGAAATTTTTGAATTTATCGATCGTGCTCCTAAACTCGTCAGACCTGCTAACTTCCCAGAAGGAACGCCAGGAAACGGTTCAACGATTGTGAACATTAATGGTGTTGAAGTAGGTGTCATTAACTTGCAGGGAAGAACATTTCTTCCTGCGATGGATGATCCGTTCCGTAAAGCGGATGAACTGATTGAAGAGATGAGAGAGAGAACACCGGTCATTTTTGTTGATTTTCATGCAGAAACAACGAGTGAAAAACAGGCGATGGGCTGGTATCTTGATGGCAGAGTGACGGCAGTCGTTGGAACACATACTCATGTTCAAACAGCTGATGAGCGCATCTTGCCAGGTGGAACGGCTTATATGACAGATGCAGGAATGACAGGTCCTTACGATGGTATTCTTGGTATGGAGCGTGAAGCGGTAATTAAGAAGTTCCTTACGACAATGCCTGTAAGGTTTGAAGTAACAAAAGGTCGGGAACAACTTAGTGGGGTCTTTTTAACACTAGATCCAAAAACTGGTAAGGCAACAAAGATTCAACGGATTGCGATCAATGACGACCATCCATTCTATGATTAAAACGTTTTGAAAAGATGACGGAAACAGCAGGAATACAAGCTTCTTACAAGGAATATAGTCTAGAGTGGTAATGGATGATCAAATTAAGGAGGGGCTATAATGGATATATTAAAAGTTTCAGCAAAATCCAATCCTAATTCTGTAGCTGGTGCACTTGCGGGCGTCCTTCGGGAACGCGGTAATGCCGAGATTCAAGCGATTGGAGCAGGTGCATTAAATCAGGCTGTTAAAGCAGTAGCCATCGCAAGAGGGTTTGTAGCACCTAGTGGCGTTGACCTCATTTGTATCCCTGCTTTCACCGATATTTTAATTGATGGTGAAGAGCGTACCGCAATTAAGCTCATTGTAGAGCCTCGCTAAATCATTCCGTCAGAAAAACCTGTTTGTTTTTACAAACAGGTTTTTTATACTTTAATTTGAAACGCAGAAGAATGAAGGGGGATCTTGATGAATATAGTAGATGCACACTGTGACGTATTATGTAAAATGTGGTTAAATCCATCGCTTTCCTTTGAAAATGGGGAAGGACTCCATACAAACCTTGAGCAAATGAGAAGGGCAGGAGCAAAGCTACAGCTCTTTGCGATCTATGTTCCAGAAAGCGTGCCAGCTTCCGCTAAATTTGATTGTGCTCTTGAAATGGTTGAGATTTTCCATGAGAAGGTTATCAAGCCATATGAGGATGTTGTTGCGGTTTATTCCAAAAAAGAGGCAGAGCAGCTTCCTGATGGGAAAATAGGAGCGATGCTCACGCTAGAAGGCGTAGATGCAATAGGGAGTGAAGCAACAAGGCTTAAAACGCTCATTCGACTTGGTGTACGATCGGTTGGATTAACGTGGAATTATGGGAATGCAACAGCAGACGGTATTCTTGAATCAAGGGGCGCAGGACTAACTGATTTTGGAAGAAGCGTTGTCGATTTACATAACCAGCATCGGGTTTGGACGGATGTTTCGCATCTTTCAGTCCGAGCATTTTGGGATGTGTTAGAGCAAGGACGCTACGTCATCGCCTCTCACTCGAATGCCAAAGCCATTTGCACCCATCCAAGAAACTTGGATAATCAACAGTTATCGGCGCTAATTGAACAGAATTCCTTGATCGGCGTGACGTTTGTGCCTAAGTTTCTACGAAATGATCGGAATGCAAGTGTTTCGGATATTATCCATCATATTGAACACATCTGTAGCCTCGGTGGCGCGGAGAATATTGGACTTGGCTCTGATTTTGATGGAATTGATCAAGTTCCGAAAGGTTTAACATGCTACAGCGACTATCCTCGACTTATTGAGGAACTACATCGCTATTACAATGATGACCAAGTAAATGGCTTTTTAGGTGAAAACTTTATGGCTAGACTACCTGAGTAAGTAAGAATTTAGTAATTGTGAGCTTCGTGAGCAGGGAATTATCATCCTATTTCGAACTAGTAATATAAGCAAGCGGTTTCAGGTACTAGATTAGAAAGGGTGGGACGTTATGATCGAACAACTTTCGTGGAAAGTTGGAGGACAGCAGGGTGAAGGAATAGATAGTACAGGAGAAATATTTGCGATTGCATTAAATCGACTTGGCTACTACTTGTATGGTTACCGGCATTTCTCGTCCCGTATCAAAGGCGGGCATACGAATAATAAGATCCGTGTTAGTACGAAAGAAGTTCGAGCGGTCTCAGATGACCTTGACATGCTTATTGCGTTTGATCAGGAAACAATTGATGTAAATGCTCATGAGCTTCATAGTAAAGGAATTATTATCGGTGATGCCAAATTCAAGCCAGTGAAGCCTGAGAATTGTCAGGCGACGCTCGTGATCATTCCCTTTACTGAAATCGCAACTGAACTAGGAACATCACTGATGAAGAATATGGTGGCAATTGGCGCAACAAGCGCGGCGTTAGGAATTGATACTGCGACGTATCAAGCTGTCGTCGAAGAGATATTTGGCCGTAAAGGCGAAAAAGTTGTGAACAATAACATGGAGGCGATTCAGCGTGGCGCTGATGCTTACAATGAATCCGCGGGTAATCGTGTTCAAACGCTTTCGTTAAAGAAAGCGGATGGAAAGCATCGTATGTTCATGATTGGAAATGATGCGATCGCGCTTGGTGCCCTGGCGGGAGGGGCAAGGTTAATGGCTGCATACCCAATTACGCCAGCATCAGAAATCATGGAGTACTTAATTAAGAAGCTGCCAGAGTTTGGTGGGACGGTCGTGCAGACGGAAGATGAAATTGCGGCTGCAACGATGGCGATTGGTTCAAATTACGCAGGCGTTCGAACGTTAACCGCATCTGCAGGACCTGGTTTATCCCTTATGATGGAGGCTATAGGCTTATCTGGTATTACTGAAACGCCTCTTGTGATCGTTGATACGCAGCGAGGGGGACCGAGTACGGGACTTCCTACTAAACAAGAACAGTCTGATTTACTGGCGATGATTTACGGCACACATGGAGAGATTCCTAAGATAGTGATTGCGCCAAGTACCGTGGAAGAAGCATTTTATGATGCGATTGAAGCATTCAATTTGGCTGAGGAATATCAGTGTCCGGTCATTCTACTATCTGATCTTCAATTATCATTAGGAAAACAAAGTGTTGAACCGCTCGATTACAATAAAATCAAGATTCGTCGAGGGAAGTTAAGTGATGACGCAATCGCTGAGCGAGAAGATAAATCATATTTTAAACGCTTTGAAGTTACTGATGATGGGATATCCAATCGCGTGATTCCTGGCACGAAAAATGGCATTTTTCATGTCACAGGAGTAGAACATGATGAGACAGGAAAGCCATCTGAGGTTCCGCAGAATCGAAAAGATCAAATGGAGAAGAGGCTTCGTAAAATCAGCAATTTATCATTCCCACAGCCTGTTTTTAAAGTGGAGCAGCATGAAGAGCCAGATGTCCTTCTGGTTGGTTTTAATTCGACAAGAGGAAGTATTGAAGAAGTAATGCCAAGACTTGAAGCAGATGGATTAAAAGTAAACCACGCGCAAATCCGACTTGTCCATCCTTTCCCTGTAGATGAGCTTCAGCCAATGTTACAGGCTGCGAAGAAAGTGATTGTCATTGAACACAATGCGACTGGTCAGCTTGCAAGTCTCGTAAAAATGAATGTAGGTTATGGGGAGAAAATTGAAAGTCTATTGAAATACGATGGAAATCCATTTCTACCTGGAGACATCCACCAACAATGCAAGGAGATGTTAGCGAATGGCCACATTTAAAGATTTTCGGAATCAGGTAAAACCTAACTGGTGTCCTGGCTGTGGAGATTTCTCGGTTCAAGCGGCCATTCAGCGCGCGGCAGCAAATGTAGGTCTTGAACCAGATGATCTTGCTGTAATTTCCGGCATTGGTTGCTCTGGTCGTATAAGCGGGTATATTAACGCGTATGGCTTTCATGGGATACATGGCAGGTCACTTCCTATTGCACAGGGCGTGAAGATGGCAAACCGAGAATTAACGGTTATTGCGTCAGGCGGAGATGGGGACGGCTTCGCAATCGGTATGGGGCATACCATTCATGCGATGCGACGAAATATTGATATTACCTATATCGTGATGGACAATCAAATTTATGGTCTAACAAAAGGACAGACCTCTCCAACGAGTGCAGAAGGCTTTAAAACAAAAAGTACGCCTACAGGTTCCATTGAGTCTTCTTTATCAATAATGGAACTTGCGCTCTCAAGCGGCTGTGGCTTTGTGGCCCAAAGCTTTTCAACAGATTTAAAGGACCTTGTAGCGATCATTGAGCAAGGAATTCAACATAAAGGCTTCTCTTTAATTAACGTGTTTAGCCCGTGCGTTACGTTTAACAAAGTTAATACGTATGACTGGTTTAAACAAAACCTCATTAGCTTGAGTGATATCGAAGGATATGATCCGAAAAATCGAATGTTGGCGATGCAAACATTAATGGAGCACGACGGATTGGTAAAAGGTCTTATTTATCACAACCCTAATCGTCCTTCTTATCAAGAGTCCGTAAGAGGATATAGTGCAGATGCCTTATCCAAGCAGGAGCTAACGCTTCCAAAGGAGAAGTTCTCGGAATTAATGGCTGAATTTATGTAATACGAACATGAACCCTTCTGTGTAGAAGGGTTTTTTTATGGGGATTTTGTCGTCATCCCATTCCATAAATAAAACTATAACTGTCCGCGTGTGGAGGACAGTTCACCTTTACGTGATAAATAATAAATGATAGTATAGTTGTGATAACAGTGATTAGAGAATGTTTCGGAAAAGTGAGGTGTACGCTGTGGAAGGAAAAATGAAGGCGATTGTAAAGCATGAACGTGCAAAGGGTGCTCAGCTACAAACCGTTGATATTCCACAAATTAATGATAATGAAGTATTAATTCAAGTAAAAGCAACATCGATTTGCGGAACAGATGTACATATTTATACGTGGGATGAATGGTCTCAGAGCCGCGTAAACCCTCCATATGTTTTTGGTCATGAATTTGCTGGAGTGGTTGTAGAAAAAGGTAAGAACGTAACTAACCTTGAGGTTGGAGATCATGTTTCAGCTGAAACTCATATTGTCTGCAATCAATGTCCACAATGTTTAACAGGGAAGTTTCATATTTGCGAAAATACGAAAATCATTGGTGTTGATACGGACGGCTGTTTTGCGGAATATGTGGCTCTTCCATCACAAAACATATGGAAAAATCCTGAGTCTCTTTCATTCGATGTCGCTTCTGTTCAAGAGCCAATGGGGAACGCAGTACATACTGTACTCGCTGGAGATGTAGCAGGAAAGACCGTAGCGATCATTGGCTGTGGGCCAATCGGAATAATGGCTGTAGGTGTAGCGAAAGCAGCTGGAGCATCACAGGTCATTGCACTTGATTTAAATGACTATCGCCTTGATCTTGCGAAAGAAATGGGTGCAACAACCGTCATTAATTCACGAAATGAAGATCCTCTTCAAGTTGTGAAGGAGCTAACACATGGCCATGGCGTTGACGTTGTATGCGAGATGTCAGGACATCCGATTGCAATGAACCAGGGCTTCAAAATGGTGACAAACGGTGGCCGCGTTTCTATTCTAAGTTTACCGGTGCGACCAGTTGAAATTGATGTGACAAATGACATTGTTTTCAAAGGGATTACCGTTCAAGGAATTACGGGAAGAAAAATGTTTGAAACATGGCGCCAGGTTTCTGGATTATTGCAGTCAGGTCAGGTAGATGTAGAGCCAATGATTACACATCACTTCCCGCTTGAAGACTTTGAAAAAGGCTTCGAATTAATGATCGAGGGTAAATGTGGTAAGGTAGTATTACATCCATAAGGCTCAAATTGAGCCATTACATAATAATGAGGAGGCCGATCAATGAAAGGTTTTGAATATCTCCAAGAAGAGCTTGATCAAATGCAAGAGGAAGGCGTGTTTCGTAATTTAATTCCGCTTGAATCCGCTCAAGGGTCACGCGTTACGATTAAAGGAAAAAACGTCATTCAGCTGTCATCAAACAACTATCTCGGACTGACGGACCATCCGAAAATGAAACAAGCAGCGATTGAAGCCGTTGAAAAATACGGTGCAGGAACAGGTTCTGTTCGAACGATTGCAGGAACGCTTTCAATGCACGAACAGTTTGAAGAAAAGCTTGCTGAGTTCAAGCACACAGAAGCGGCGCTCGTTCTTCAATCAGGTTTTGCAACGAATCAAGCAGTCCTTTCAGCGATCCTATCGAAAGAAGACGTCGTGATTTCTGATGAACTAAACCACGCTTCGATCATTGACGGCATTCGCTTAACAAAAGCGGGACGTCGTATTTACAAGCATACGGACATGGAAGACCTTGAGAACGCACTGAAAGAAACACAAGATTATCGTACGCGTCTTGTTGTGACGGATGGTGTTTTCTCAATGGACGGAAACATTGCACCGCTAACTGAAATTGTCGAGCTTTGTGAAAAGTATGATGCGCTTGTGATGGTTGATGACGCTCACGCGAGTGGTGTACTTGGTGAGAACGGTCGCGGTACGGTTGACCACTTCGGCTTAAACGGACGCGTTCACATCCAAGTTGGTACGCTTAGTAAAGCAATTGGCGTTCTAGGTGGTTACATTGCAAGTACAAAAACACTTCGCGATTACCTGATCCATAAAGGTCGTCCATTCTTGTTTAGTACTTCTCATCCTCCAGCTGTAACAGCTGCTTGCTCAGCAGCAATCGACGTTCTTGTGGAAGAGCCGGAGTTAATCGAGAAGCTTTGGGATAACACGAAATTCTTTAAAGCCGGTTTGAAAGAACTTGGTTTTGACACAGGCATTAGTGAGACACCAGTAACACCTGTCATCATAGGTGACGAAGCGCTCACACATAAATTCTCTGATAAACTATTTGAGAACGGCGTTTTTGCGCAGGGCATCGCGTTCCCTACCGTTGCTAAAGGAAAAGGCCGCGTTCGTACGATCGTAACGGCTCAACATTCCAAAGAAGATCTTCAAGAAGCACTGGATGCATTTGAAAAGTCTGGAAAAGAGCTTGGAATTTTATAAATGAAAGGTGGAGGGGGAGCGATCCCTCTCTTTTTTTAGGATAATTTTGTACCCACATCTGCGTTAGTTCATCTATCCTGGGCTTTCTCCTTTTTCCAGGTTTTATTGATTAAATACTCTGAACCCCTTATAATAAAGGAATGTCCATTAGTTACACATTTCTTAATTGACAATAAAGGATAACGTATAAAACGAAGCTTTTATAGAATTGATTTCTATTAGCGAGGTTTTTTCTAAGTTTAGGAGCGTTATGCTCTTTTTCATAGCAGGGTCATCCTTTTTAATTAGAAAGGAGTCGAACGACATGAATGAACAACAGCGTCTGGATTCGCAAATCCATGTAAAGAAAACAGAGAAAACAACGGAAGATTTCGCGAAATATTTCCAGACAACGTACCAGGCACCTAACTTAAAAGATGCTAAGCGCAGAGGGAAAGAAAATGTAAACGTTCATTATGATTTTGAAATTCCAGAGAATATTAAAAACCTTGGGAAAGATAAAAAGTTTTTGATTCGTACGTACGGATGTCAAATGAATGAACACGATACAGAAGTAATGGCAGGAATTTTTGAAGAAATGGGATTTGAAGCTACAACGGAAGTCACAGAGGCGGATGTTGTTCTCCTAAATACGTGTGCGATTCGTGAAAATGCGGAAAACAAAGTATTTGGTGAGCTCGGTCATCTAAAACCGTTAAAAATGGAAAATCCCGATTTAATCATTGGCGTATGCGGGTGTATGTCACAGGAAGAATCTGTCGTAAACCGTATTATGCAGAAGCATCAATTTGTTGATTTAATCTTTGGAACACATAACATTCACCGTCTTCCAGAACTGATGGAGCAAGCTGTCTTCGGTAAAGAAATGGTAATGGAAGTATGGTCTAAAGAAGGCGACATTATTGAGAACCTTCCTAGAACGAGAAAAGGTGAAATCAAAGCATGGGTTAATATCATGTACGGCTGTGATAAATTCTGTACATATTGCATTGTTCCTTATACACGAGGGAAAGAAAGAAGCCGGCGCCCTGAAGATATTATTCAAGAAGTACGCCATTTAGCTGCTAAAGGCTATAAAGAAGTGACGCTTCTCGGACAGAATGTAAACGCCTACGGGAAAGATTTAGAAGACATTGAGTATGGACTTGGTGATCTTATGAACGAGATTCATAAGATTGATATTCCAAGAGTTCGCTTCACGACGAGCCATCCACGTGACTTTGATGATCGTCTTGTGGAAGTGCTCGGTCAGGGTGGTAACTTAGTTGATCATATTCACCTTCCTGTGCAAAGTGGAAGCAATGAAGTTCTGAAATTAATGAACCGTCGCTACACACGTGAAACGTATTTAGAACTAGTTAGTAAAATTAAAAAGGTTATGCCTAACGCAACCTTTACAACAGATATCATCGTAGGGTTCCCTAATGAAACGGATGAGCAATTCGAAGAAACGATGGAGCTTGTGAAGGAAGTAGAGTATGACAGTGCGTATACGTTCATTTACTCCCAGCGTGATGGTACACCAGCTGCTAAAATGAAAGATAACGTCCCAATGGAAGTGAAGAAAGAACGCCTTCAGCGCTTGAATGCCCTTGTGAATGAAATGGCTGCCAAAAACAACGCTGTTTTTGAAGGACAGATCGTAGAAGTGCTAGTTGAAGGGGAAAGTAAGAAAAATGCAGACGTTCTTTCTGGCTATACGAGTAAGAACAAAGTAGTAAACTTTAGAGGTCCTAAATCGTTAGTTGGTCAAATTGTTCAGGTGAAAATCACAAAAGCAAAAACGTGGTCACTTGATGGAGAATACATCGAAAAAACGGCTGAGGTGAATGCATAATGATATCAAGAATGGAAGTAATTGCAAAAGCAAAAGATCTTGCGAAGCTCGTATCTGAAACAGAAGAAGTTGATTTCTTCAAACGTGCAGAAGAAAAGATTAACGAAAATAAAAAGGTTCAAAGTCTGATTGCTCGTATTAAACTAGAGCAAAAAGAAGCGGTTAATCTTCAGCACTACAGCAAGCATGAAGCATTGAAGGAGAAGGATGAGCGTATTGACAAACTCATGCAGCAGCTTGATGAAATTCCTGTCGTACAGGAATTCAAGCGCTCGCAGTCGGATGTGAATGATCTTCTTCAACTTGTAGCAAATACGATTTCTAACACGGTAACAGATGAAATTATCGAATCAACTGGTGGAAACGTACTTGAAGGAACTACTGGCTCAAGTCAGCAGGGACCTGGTTGTAAGTAATAGCTTCCATATGTTCATCATTTAATATGAATACGAAAGCCTTCCAATGGTTTATTGGAAGGCTTTTTTTATTGGATGCAAACTGTTTTTTGAAATAGTCACTTATTATATTGGATAATTATGTTAAAGTGAACAAAGAGACTACATAAGCTATTTATTCAAACGGAAGAGTTTCTATGTATTTTAATAGCGAAAGGGTAATGGCGTTATAGCCTGAATAGCTGAATCCTAGAGGAGGCAATGGTGTGCGTATTTTTCATGTAAGTGAAGAAGACGATATTCAAAAATTTCACCCAAGGATTCCTACGCGTAAAGATCTTGACCAATCAATAGGACTCGTTTGGGCCGTTAACGAAATTTGTTTACCTAACTTTTTAACACCACGGAATTGTCCGCGCGTTTGCTTTCACGTCGGGCCAAATACTTCAGATGCAGATAAGCAAACATATCTATCTTCGAGTTGTCAGCATGTGATCGTCCTTGAAAATAGCTGGTTTGAAACGATGACTCGAACTAAACTCTATTTGTATGAGTTCGATGCGATGCATTTTAAGCTCCAAGACGAGAATGCTGGCTATTATGTAAGCGAAACCACCCAAGTTCCACTGAATAAGATTGAGATAGATCACCCCATTCAGGAGCTATTCCGTCGTCAGGTAGAAGTAACGTTTGTTGATCACCTGTGGGATATCTTTGATGAGATTCAACAATCCACACTTCAGTGGTCCATGTGCCGGATGAGATTTGCTCGTTCGAGAAATTCAAAAAGAGAGGAGTAGCGACATGGAGCTTGGTCATCCAATCGCTGCTGGAAATACAGCGAAAATTTACATCGTTCAAGAGAAAATTGTGAAAGTGTTTCGTGAAGACCTTCCAGAAGGAACCTCTTTCTATGAAGCTGAGAAGCAACGTTACGCTTTATCAAAAGGACTTCCGGTACCGAAAGTCATTGAGGTAACGAAAATAGATGGTAGACAGGCAATCATGATGGAAAAAATCAGCGGTCGCACGTTAGGTGAGCTACTTTTAGAAAATAGGAATCTAGCACAGCACTATATGGAGATGTCCATTGACATTCAACAAAGCATTCATCGGATCAGCGCCGACTCATTTGAACCGATGACCGAAAAGCTAACACGCCAAATAGGTGCAGCGGATCGATTAAGTCAATCTCAAAAAACAGCGTTATTCCTCAAATTGAGTGAAATGCCAGTTAAGAAGCAGCTTTGTCACGGTGATTTTCATCTATTTAATCTGATTATGGACGATCAAGTAACGATTATTGATTGGGTGGATGCTAGCGCTGGGGATAGCCGAGCAGATGTTTACAGAACGTATCTATTGTATACGCAATTTTCAAGCGAATTAGCGGAACTGTATTTACAGCTCTATTGCATAAAAAGCGGCTTATCAAAAGGGGAAATCATGGAGTGGGCTCCGATTATTGCGGGGGCACGGTTATCAGAAGGAGTATTATCAGAAGACAGTGAACGTCTATTAGAGATTGTAGATAAGTTAAGCCTGAGAGGATAAAACGCCTCCTAGGCTTAACTTATTTCTTTATATATTTTTCACATACCATACTTTTTTAAGAAAAATACGAAAAGGTTGTAAAGCATTGGACATTCGAGACATAGACTGATAGTGGAACAGCCTTTATATATAAGAAAACATTTATTTTATGGTGTTGGTCATGTTATTTCGTGTTGAAGTAAAAAAAGAGGAACACTGGTCGTTTGTCTTGCATAGGATGAGAATGAAGATTGGAAGAGGAGGTATGATCGATGTCAGAGGAATATAATTACAGAGAGATATTCGCCAAAGCTGTTTGCGGAAAAGGGCGTAAATTCACACAGGATACAAACACAGTAACACCAAACCATAAGCCTTCTAGTATTCTGGGTTGCTGGATTATTAACAATCAATTCACTGCGAAGAAGCGTGGTGACGTTGTACAGGTGGAAGGTTCTTATGACATTAATATCTGGTACTCTTACAGCCATAATACGAAAACAGAAGTCGTAACAGAAACAGTCAAATATCATGAAGAAATTCCTCTTCGCTACAAAGACAAAGACTGTGTTGCTGAAGAAGTGGTTGCAAAAGCGATACAGGAGCCTAACTGTCTCGAAGCTACTATTGCACCGAGCGGTCATAAGGTCATTGTTCAAGTGGAAAGAGAGTTTCTTGTAGAAGTGATTGGCGAAACGAAAATTTGCGTATACGTTAATCCGGATGGCTGCGGAGACGATGATGACGATTGGGATTATGATGTAGACGATGAAGAGTTTGAAGATTTGGATCCGAACTTTTTAATTGGTGATCTAGAGGAATAGTGCGTCCAGGGAGAAGCAATCCTTCTTCCTGGTTTTTATTTTGTCATTAAGAGCTTATAGAGTCTAACCGCCAATTTGTCGTTTCACCCCTTCGATTGAAACACAAAACGTCTCATTCTCAGGGATTCCAACGTCCTACGGATTTAAACAGGCACACTCCGCTTTTCTTGTCTAGCTGCGTGTGCCAAATCCTTCGGTCGTTTCACCCCTTCGATTGAGACATAAAATGTCTCATTCTCAGGGATTCCAACGCCCTACGGATTTAAACAGGCACACTCCGCTTTTCTGATATGCTATACTGTTATTTGAATAGATTTAAGATTGGTGGAGAAGAAACATGGCTCGATATACCCCGATGATGGAACAATATTTACGGATTAAGGCAGAGTACCAGGATGCCTTTTTATTTTTTCGTTTAGGCGACTTTTATGAGATGTTCTTCGAGGATGCGATGCGCGCTTCGAAGGAATTGGAGATTACATTAACGAGCAGAGATGGTGGGGGAGAAGACCGCATTCCGATGTGTGGTGTGCCTTATCATGCTGCTGAAAACTATATATCACAGCTAGTGACAAAAGGTTATAAGATTGCGATTTGTGAACAAACAGAAGATCCGAAACAGGCGAAAGGCGTCGTTCGAAGAGAAGTCGTTCAGCTTATTACGCCAGGTACGGTGATGTCGGACCATTTAATTAAAGAAAAGGAAAATAACTACATTGTGGCCATCTCCGTATTTGATGATGAGACTTATGCGCTTGCGGCGAATGATTTAACGACAGGTGAATCGATGGCAACAATTTTAGCTGGCGATCATCATGAAGTAATCGGTGAGCTCTCGAATCTGGCCCCGCGCGAAGTCATTCTTGCGAGTGATAGTGAGGCACTTTCTACAGCGATTCAAGAGCGAATGACCGTTACCGTATCGATTGAAGATGATGTGACGATTCCAGAATCGCTGCAGAAGTTAAGTGACCATATCGATCAGCCGAAGCTTCTTCAGGTGTTTGGCCGACTTCTTCAATATTTGATTCGTACACAAAAGCGCTCAATGGATCATCTTCAGCCGCTTCGTCACTATCACGTTTCCCAATATATGAAACTTGATGTGAATTCTAAACGAAACCTCGAGCTAGTGGAGACGATTCGAGATAAAAAGCGGACAGGCTCTCTCGTCTGGTTCCTTGATAGTTCAGTAACAGCAATGGGCGGACGATTACTAAAGCAGTGGGTTGAGCGCCCGCTCTTACAGCAGCGAGAAATTGAGAAGCGACAGGAGCTTGTCGAGACGTTAATGAAGCAGTTCTTTGAACGTGAGACGATTCGTGAACAGCTTCAGGGCGTCTATGACCTTGAGCGACTTGCAGGGAAAGTGGCGTTTGGAAACCTAAACGCTCGTGATCTCGTACAGTTGCGAAAATCGCTAGAGAAAATTCCAGAAATCAAGCAGGCAGTGGGATCTCTTGATAACCCATATGCGAATGAGCTTGCGGAGGAAATCCTCCCATGTGATGATCTCGTTCAGCTTCTACAGGCGGCGATTGAAGATAACCCGCCTCTTTCTGTGAAAGAAGGTCAAATGATTCGAGACGGCTATCATGCGGATCTTGATAAATACCGCGATGCGAGTCGGAACGGCAAAGACTGGATTGCGGCCCTCCAAATGCAGGAGCGAGAGCGTACGGGGATTAAATCTCTTAAAATTGGCTACAACAAAGTCTTTGGTTATTATATCGAAGTAACAAGATCAAACCTTCCGAACCTTCCAGAAGGTCGTTATGAGCGGAAACAGACGCTGTCTAATGCGGAGCGTTTTATTACCCCTGAACTAAAAGAGAAGGAAACGCTCATTTTGGAAGCGGAAGAAAAGATTGTTGATCTCGAATATAGCTTGTTTGCGAACTTGCGTGAAGAAGTGAAGACTTACATTCCTGAGCTTCAGCAGCTTGCGAGGAAAATTAGTGAGCTCGACGTGCTTCAATCGTTCGCGGTTGTAAGTGAAGAAAATCGCTTCACTAAGCCAGTCTTCTCCAAAGAACGTAAAGTGGCTGTTGAAGGTGGACGTCACCCAGTCGTTGAGAAAATGTTAAAAGGCCGAGAGTATGTGGCAAACGACGTGATGATGGATCGCGATCGTGAAATCCTCTTAATTACAGGTCCTAACATGAGTGGTAAAAGTACGTACATGCGCCAGCTCGCCTTGATTTCGATCCTTGGGCAGATCGGTTGCTTCGTACCAGCGGAATCCGCTGTGCTCCCTGTATTTGATCAAATCTTTACGCGAATCGGTGCAGCAGATGACCTTGCAGCTGGTCAAAGTACGTTTATGGTGGAAATGCTTGAAGCGAACTACGCCATTACGCGTGCTACGCAAGATAGCTTGATATTACTTGATGAGATTGGTCGCGGAACGTCAACGTATGACGGCATGGCGCTTGCGCAGTCAATTATTGAATATGTGCATAGTGAAGTAAGAGCAAAGACACTGTTCTCAACGCACTATCATGAGCTAACAACGCTTGAAGAAGACCTTGATCGCGTAAAAAATGTTCACGTTAAAGCGGTTGAAGAGAAGGGGAGAGTTGTTTTCCTTCATCGCGTTCATGATGGATCCGCTGATAAAAGTTACGGTATTCACGTGGCGCAGCTTGCCAATTTACCTGATGCGCTCATTCAGCGTGCAGAAGCGATATTAGCTGAGTTTGAGGCAGAGCCTGGCGCTCCAAAAATCCCTGTAGAGAAAAAAGAAACGGTCGAAGTCAAAGAAGATGATGCGCAGCTTGCTTTCTTTGATCAAGCAGAGGAAAAGAAGAAGCCAGCACGATCGTCCGGTGAGAAAGCGATTCTAGATCGCTTGAAGTCTGTGGATATTATGGAAATGACGCCGATGGACGCGATCAATACACTATATGAATTAAAGAAGCAGTTAAAGTCGTAGAGAAAGGGTGAGGAAGATGGGAAAGATCGTACAGCTTGATGATCAGCTTTCAAACAAAATAGCTGCCGGTGAAGTGGTGGAAAGACCGGCCTCTGTTGTGAAGGAACTAGTGGAGAATGCAATTGATGCAGAAAGCAGTGAAATCACAATTGAAATTGAAGAGGGCGGTCTTTCCAAAATTCGCATCGTTGATAACGGAAGTGGAATGGATGAGGAAGATTGCAAGCTCGCTTTCTTCCGTCATGCGACGAGTAAAATCAAAAATGAACGGGACTTGTTTCAGATTGAAACGCTCGGCTTCCGCGGGGAAGCTCTTCCGAGTATTGCAGCGGTGTCTCACTTAGAGTTAAAAACCTCAACAGGAGAAGCGGCTGGAACGTATGTCAAAATTGAAGCGGGTAAAGTAGCGGAATTTAAAGCAACGGATAGTCGAAAAGGAACGGAAATGACCATCACGGGCTTATTCTACAATACACCAGCTCGCTTAAAACACATGAAAACCGTTCATACGGAGCTTGCGAATGTGGCTGACGTGATTAACCGTCAGGCAATGGCTCATCCGGATATTGCGTTTCGCTTCTTTCATAACGGGAAGAAGCTTCTGTCCACGACAGGAAATGGTGATCTGCTTCAAGTAATCGCAGCGATATATGGGTATAATACAGCACGCAAAATGCTTCCACTACAGGCAGAAACAATTGATTTTTCTGTCAGTGGCTATGCAGCGAAGCCAGAGTTAACACGTGCGTCAAGGCAGTATATCTCGCTTGTCATCAACGGGCGCTACATCAAGAACTTTACGATTACAAAAGGGATTCAGCAGGGATACCATACGCTTCTTCCGATCGGTCGTTATCCGATTGTCGTTCTTCATATTAAAATGAATCCTACGCTTATTGATGTGAACGTCCATCCATCTAAATTGGAAGCGCGCATTAGTAAGGAACAGGATCTCGCACTCGCGATTGAAAATGCGATTAAAGGCATCTTCAAGAAGATTGAACTCATCCCGGAGCAAACTCCACCGAAGCAAAAGGAGCCCGAGACTGAGCAGCCAGCATTTCATTTTCAACATGAGGTTCGTAATAAAGAGCCTGAGGAAGTGCCGATTAGACGTGAATGGACTCCTGAAAGAAAAGTGGAGCATTCGGATGAACAGACCGAATCATTTCCTCAACCTTTTAGCGTGAAGGAAGAGATCCAAGCAGAGCATTATGAGCCGAGACCAAGTGACGCTTCAACACATTCTAGAGAACCAGAAAAGCGGGACGAGCTAGAGATGGCGATGGACTACGTGAAGGAAACGAACAGTGATTCACGTATTCCTCCGCTTTATCCGATTGGTCAAATGCACGGAACATATATCCTTGCTCAGAATGAGAATGGGCTGTATATTATTGATCAGCATGCGGCACAGGAGCGAATAAAGTATGAATTTTATCGTGAGAAAGTCGGCGAGATTGATCCGGTTGTACAGGAGCTTCTCGTTCCGATTACACTAGAATACAACACATCCGAGTCGGCGATTATTGATAGTCGAATTGATGACCTTGCGAAGGTTGGCGTTTTCTTAGAATCATTTGGACCGAATAGCTATATGGTCAGCGCTCATCCCGTTTGGTTCCCCAAAGGAGCTGAACAAAATACGATTGAAGAATTGATTCAGGAGGTCGTTGATAATCGTCGGATCGACGTGAAGAAGCTGCGTGAGGAAGCGGCGATTATGATGTCGTGTAAGAAATCCATTAAAGCGAACCGTCATTTACGTGATGATGAAGTGTTCACGCTTCTTGAAACGCTTAGGCAGTCCATTGATCCGTACACGTGTCCACACGGTCGTCCGATTATCATTCATTACTCCACGTATGAGATGGAGAAGATGTTTAAGAGAGTAATGTAACGAGCACAATGAGAAAAGTATGCAGGAAAGTGCGTGAGAATCATGAATAAAGAAAAACTAGTGACCGTTCTCGGTCCGACAGCCGTAGGGAAAACAAAGACGAGCATTGAGCTTGCGAAAGTGCTCGACGGTGAAATCATTAGCGGCGACTCGATGCAAATTTACCGCGGTATGGATATCGGAACGGCGAAAGTAACAGAAGATGAAATGGAGGGCATCCCTCATTATCTCATTGATATCAAGCAGCCTACAGAAAGCTTTTCGGCAGCGGAATTTCAGAAGCTTGCAACGGAGCTTGTGACGGATATTAATCGTCGGGGGAAGGTGCCGATTATCGCTGGTGGTACAGGCCTTTACGTGAAATCCGTTACTCATCAGTATGCTTTTTCCGAAGCTAAAGAAGACTCTGAGTATCGCGAGCAGCTTGAACAGATGGCTGATAAAGAAGGACCTATCGCATTTCATGAGCGCTTAAAAGACGTTGATCCTGTTAGCTATGAAACGATTCATCCAAACAATGTGAGAAGAGTGGTTCGAGCATTAGAAGTCTATCACGTGACGGGTGAACCAGTCTCTGCTTCTAAAGATGCGTTACCAGAACAGTCTCCTTACAATCTTGTGAATGTGGGTCTTACGATGGATCGGGATGTCCTATATGAACGCATTAATCAACGTGTCGATCTGATGGTAGAAGCAGGGCTGCTTGAAGAAGCGCAAAGTCTCTATGATGAAGGTGTACGGAACTGTCAATCTGTGCAGGCGATTGGTTACAAAGAAATCTATCGTTATTTGGAAGATCGCGTTTCGTTAGAAGATGCGATCATGGAGTTAAAACAGAATTCAAGAAGGTATGCGAAGCGTCAACTAACGTGGTTTCGTCACCAAATGGCGATGGACTGGTACGATATGACAGAACACCGCGAAGAAAAAATTCAAGAAATCTTGAAAGTTGTTGCAGGAAAGTTAGCAGATAGCTAGAAATGTAGTTAGGGAATGCCTTTAGAGAAAAAGAGGAGGACTGACAATGAAGCAGCAAATTAACATCCAGGATCAATTTCTAAACCAATTAAGAAAAGACAACGTTTTTGTAACGGTGTACCTGCTTAACGGATTCCAGCTGAAAGGGACGATCAAAGGATTTGATAATTTTACGATTATCCTTGAGTCCGATGGCAAGCAACAATTGATTTACAAACATGCGATTTCTACTTTCGCTCCACAGCGATCAGTTGAAATAAATTTTGAATCTGACAAGTAAACACAAAGGCCCTCGTTCTGATTGATGCAGGATGGGGGACTTTTTCATATTTAAAGGCTCTGTTAATTGAGCTAACAGAGCCTTTCGTTAAGATGAGATTTGCTTTTTCTCGATATAATCGAAGTACCGCTTCAGTGTTAGATCTGCCTTTAACCCAAACTGCATGCGAAGCTGATCAACTGAAAGATCATTTTCAATAGCTTTAATGACGCACGTTCGTCGCATATGCTGTGCGGATACGCCTTTTCGAAGTCCGGCTCTCTGTACTTCAAGGCGAATCATTTTCTGAACGGCGATTTCCGTTAACCGTTTAGGACGGTCGACTTCATAACTCCAGCGGTACGTTTGTCGCTGAAAGTCAAATGAGACGAAGAGCGGATCATCGCTATGAAGCCTCGGTCTCACAGGCGCTGGAATCGTGTGATAGTAATCGAATAAAATTTTCTTATGCTCCGGAGTAAGGTGGACCGTTCTTTTTCCTGAAGCGGAAGTGACACCGAGTTCATTTTGCTCAAAAGAGATGTCTTTCATCGATAGCGCGCATAGCTCTTGAAGCGTGAGGCCATAGTTTAGAAAGAGGCGTGCGATGATTAAGTTTCGGTCGATCAGAAATTC
The DNA here is from genome assembly GCF_030547345.1 of Anaerobacillus sp. 1_MG-2023. Taxonomy (NCBI): domain Bacteria; kingdom Bacillati; phylum Bacillota; class Bacilli; order Caryophanales; family Bacillaceae; genus Anaerobacillus; species Anaerobacillus sp. 1_MG-2023. The sequence continues at coordinate 204,998 of NZ_JAUORD010000003.1, forward strand.
ACGTGCTCTAAGCTGATTGTCCGTTAAATCAGTGAGAGATACAATCGTATCAAGGAGCTTTTGTGATTCTTCCTCCTGAAGAAAGTCGGTCTCGATATAGCCTGCGTCACCATTTGTTGGCAGGACGACTTCTTTCATAGGATTGGTCTTAGTTCGATTTAATGACATATAATAGCGATATACTTGATTCAATACAGTCATGATTCTTTTTAACGTTCGTTCGGAATAGTGGCGTTCCAGATGCAGGTAGCGAATGTATTCCTGTAGCTGTTCCGTCGTCAGATTGCGAAAGTTTTCGAAATCTACCTTGCGATGGATGGTGCGATACCAGATGGTGAAATCGACAAGGTCATAGCGATAGCGCTTTAGCGTAGACGCCTTGCGTCCCTTCCGTTCGAGTGACTGAAGATACTCTTCCAAGAAGTCTGGAAGTGGCTGGTTGAAAAGCTCCATTCGATAATCACCTCTCATTTTGTTCCATTATAACAAAATCTTTGAACATTCTGTTTTACAAAGGGTTACATGTTTTTGGGATTATTGGAAATACTATTGATAACCAAATCGAAAAGGAGCGGTTAGACATGGCCTTTTTTTCAAAACAGCAGCAAGAGCCTATTCCAGAAGTAGATACAGACGTCTGGTCTTGTTCGGGTGGAGATTGTGCTGGCTGGATGCGAGCTGATTACTCGTTCTCTGATACACCAGCATGTCCGTTATGTGGCGCTGAAATGATGAGTGAAGTACGAAACCTCCCAGAAATCAAATGATAATGGAGGCAACAGATGAATAAAATTGTCGAGAAAATCATGGATAAAGCAGAGCAGATTGTTAGTGTGACGAAAGCGGCAGGAAAAGGAAAACACGTTGCTTCCATGCAGCGCTTTTATGAAGTCTTTACTGATCTTCCGGAAGTGCAGAAGAAGGAAATCACTTATTTACGAAGTCGTTTTGTTTTATATACGCTAAGTGAAGGCGATATATTCATGAAGATGCTCGAACGCTCAGATCGCCACGTGCTTGAAATCGATGTCGTGGAGAACGGTGAAGTCCTTACACACTATAGATCCTATGACGCGAAGAAGGGCGAACCGAAAATTAATATTCCTGAATCCTTTGTTGAACGGATCGGGATTAGTTAAACACTCGAAAAGAGTGTTTTTCTTTTGGGCGTTTGTCACGGATTTGGGCTCAGTGCGTATACTATCGTGTGAGATTAAAGCGAGGTGAGCATCGTGCAGCAATCCGTAACGCAGCGTAAAGGTCAAATTAATATCGTCCTCCGTCAAACGGAAGTTCTTCAGGATACGGCGGATGCCGCGCTTAGTGAAGCAACGAAAAAGCATATGCCGCTTGAACGGATTCAACAGGAGATGGAACAGTTAATCGGGTTAAAGGAAATGAAGTATTTGTTAAAAGAAGTCTATGCGTGGCTCTATGTAAACAAGTGTAGAGAGGAAAACGGGTTAAAACAAAATACGCAGGCCCTTCACATGATGTTCAAAGGAAACCCGGGGACTGGGAAAACAACGGTTGCCCGCCTGTTAGGAACGCTTTTCCTTGAGATGAACGTTCTTTCAAAGGGGCACCTGATCGAAGTCGAGCGAGCGGATCTTGTCGGAGAATATATTGGCCATACCGCTCAAAAAACGAGAGAGCTTGTCAAGAAAGCAAAAGGCGGCATTCTTTTTATTGATGAAGCGTATTCGCTTGCCCGTGGGGGCGAAAAGGACTTTGGAAAAGAAGCCATTGATACGCTTGTGAAGGCAATGGAAGATCATCATAAAGATTTTATCCTCATTCTTGCTGGCTATTCAGATGAAATGGAGCACTTCCTTTCGCTAAACCCAGGGCTTCCGTCTCGTTTTCCACTTGTGATTGATTTTCCAGATTATTCAAATGAACAACTTCTTGAGATCGCAAAGAAGATGGCGGCAGAAAGACAGTATCGGTTCTCAAGAGAGACAGAGTGGAAATTAAAGCAGAGCTTTATCAAAAAGCGTGAGCGGGAAACAAATGCGTTTAGCAACGGTCGGTTTGTTCGAAATATCATTGAAAAAGCGATTCGAAAACAGGCGGTTCGTTTGCTACAAGCAGACGTCATTGATCGATCGGCACTTGAGCTTCTTTTACCAGAAGACATCCCTATAGAAGATTAAATGCGCATCTGGTATGATGAGAACAGACTGATTGATAAAGGCAGGGAACGTACATTTGAATAAAGAAAGAATTGAAGCAGCTGAACCAGCGATTCTAATCGGGATTCAGCTTCAAAACCAAACAGATGAACAGTTTGCATATACGATGGATGAACTGGCGGCACTAACTAAAACCGCAGGCGGTGTCGTGGAAGGCACGCTCTCACAAAAGCGGGAGCGCATACATTCGGCGACCTTTATAGGGAAAGGGAAAGTCGAGGAGCTAGCTTCCTTAATTGAAGAAAAAGAAGCAACAATCGTTATTTTCAATAGTGAGCTCTCACCAAGTCAGCTTCGGAATTTATCAGAAGCGTTAGACGCACGTGTGATTGATCGAACACAGCTCATCTTAGATATTTTCGCACAGCGAGCGAGATCACGAGAAGGTATGCTTCAGGTTGAGCTCGCTCAGCTTCAATATATGCTGCCGCGCCTTGCAGGACAGGGAACGTCCTTATCAAGGCTTGGAGGCGGTATCGGGACAAGAGGTCCAGGTGAAACGAAGCTTGAGACAGATCGTCGTTACATCCGTAACCGCATCACGGATCTGAAGCGTCAGCTTGACAATACGGTTAAGCACCGTGATCAATACCGTGCGCGACGAAAGCGCAATGAAACGTTACAAGTGGCGCTAGTTGGATATACGAACGCAGGGAAATCGACCATTTTCAATCGCCTAACAAATGCCGATTCATATGAAGAGGACAAGCTTTTCGCAACGCTTGATCCGATGACGAGGCAGCTGAAGCTTCCGAATGGCTACAACGTCCTTCTAACAGACACGGTAGGATTTATACAGGATCTTCCGACAACGCTTGTCGCTTCGTTTAAATCAACGCTTGAAGAAGCAACAGAAGCGGATTTGATTCTTCACGTCATTGATGCCTCGCATCCTGACAGGGAGCGTCATGAAGAAATCGTGTTAAAGCTATTAAAGGATTTGAAAGCATCTCACATTCCAGTGCTCACCGTATTTAATAAAATTGATCGCGCCGATCCGTCTGTTCAAAGCAGCGTCAATGAGCAAATTCTCATCTCAGCTCTAAAGCAAGCTGATTTGAAGCGATTGAACGACCGTTTGCAGAGCGAAGTCTTAAAGCAAATGGAATACTTCTCGATTTCGATTAACGCCGATCAAGGTGACAAACTAGCTTACTTGCAGCGAAACACCGTTTTAATCGAACGAGAGTGGGATGAAGAGAAGGATCATTACAGATGTAAGGGATATGCCCCAGCGCATTTATACGAACGTATCATTAACGAGTGGAACAACGATTAGGAGTAGAAGACTATGTTTATGAATTTTACACATCAAGAAGAACTAAAATCGCTATCGCAGAAAGCGGAAGAGAAAATCCAGCCAGCATTAAAAGAAATCGATGAGCGCGTTGAAGCGAACCAGTACCGCGTTCTCGAGGCCTTTCACAAAAATCGCATTAGCGACTTTCATTTTACTCCATCTACAGGCTACGGCTATGACGATGATGGCAGAGATACGCTTGAAAAGCTTTATGCCGATGTTTTCGGAGGAGAAGCGGGGCTCGTTCGCCCGCAAATCGTCTCTGGTACGCATGCGATTTCAACTGCCTTATTTGGCGTACTGCGTCCAAACGATGATCTTCTCTATATAACAGGTGCACCGTACGATACGTTAGAAGAAATCGTTGGCACACGTGGAGAAGGTAATGGTTCATTGAAAGACTTTCACATTGGCTATCAAGCGATTCCATTATTGGATGAAGCAGTGGATTATGATGCTGTTCGAAACGCGATCACAGCCCAAACAAAAATGATTGGCATTCAGCGCTCGAAAGGCTATGCGAACCGACCATCGTTTACGATCTCTGAAATCGAAGAGATGATTGCTTTCGTAAAATCAATCAAGGAAGACGTTATCGTTTTCGTTGATAACTGCTACGGCGAGTTCGTGGAAGAGCAGGAGCCTTGTCACATTGGGGCAGATCTCATTGCAGGATCATTAATTAAAAACCCTGGCGCAGGTATCGTCAAAACTGGTGGTTACCTTGTAGGGAGAGAAGACTTGATAGAGCTTTGCGGCTATCGCTTAACGTCCCCTGGGATCGGACGAGAAGTTGGCGCTTCGCTTTATTCTCTACAAGAAATGTACCAGGGGATATTCCTTGCTCCGCACACGGTTGGGCAAGCGGTAAAAGGCGCTGTGTATAGCTCAGCCCTACTTGAAGAAGCTGGATTTAATACAACGCCACACTGGAACAGCAAGCGAACGGACCTCATTCAATCGGTTCAGTTTGATGATAGAGAGCGAATGATCGCATTTTGTCAGGCGATTCAGGCGGCTTCTCCGGTGAATGCGCACGTTCGTCCGGAACCCGCTTATATGCCAGGGTATGAGGATGACGTGATTATGGCAGCGGGTACGTTTATTCAAGGGGCTAGTCTTGAATTGTCAGCTGACGGACCACTCAGAGCTCCGTACGTTGCGTACGTTCAAGGTGGGCTCACCTTTGAACATGTGAAAATTAGCGTGCTTCGTGCCGTAGATGATTTATTGAATAAAGGTTTGATTACTGTCTCATAGGTTATTTAGGTAGGGATTTATTCCCTGCCTTTTTTTGTTCTAAAAAGCATGTGAGATTACCTCACGCACTTTAACACGATAACGTGAATGTTCGTGTATGATGAGTGTAAGTGAAGAAGGGAGTGGCAATTTCGAATGTTAATGCGATTCTGAATTTTTGAATTGCTTCGAAATGTACTCATTTGACGAGTCGAGCATAAGGAAAGCACACATAAACTCGTACAGGTATTCTAGCGGATTCACTAAAATCTTTTTATTTCTTAAGGAGGATTCATTTTACATGTCGAACAAATTTACAGCAGACGATATTAAGAAAATGGCGCAGGACGAGAACGTTAAGTTCATTCGCTTGCAGTTTACTGACCTACTAGGAATTATTAAGAACGTTGAAATTCCGGTTGATCAGCTTGAGAAAGCTCTTGATAATAAAATGATGTTTGACGGTTCTTCAATCGAAGGCTTTGTACGTATTGAAGAGTCTGATATGTATCTTTACCCGGATCTAGATTCATGGGTAGTCTTCCCATGGTCATCTGAAAAAGGAAGGGTAGCTCGTCTTATTTGTGACATCTACAGCCCGGATGGTACGCCATTCGAAGGGGATCCTCGTTCAGTTCTAAAACGCGTTCTAAAAGAAATGGAAGAGCTTGGTTTCTCAGACTTCAACATTGGACCAGAGCCAGAATTCTTCCTATTCAAAATGGACGAAAACGGTGAACCAACGCTTGAACTAAACGACAAAGGCGGATACTTCGACCTAGCGCCAACAGACCTTGGTGAAAACTGCCGTCGTGATATCGTTCTTGAGCTTGAAGACATGGGCTTTGAAATTGAAGCATCTCACCATGAAGTAGCTCCTGGACAGCACGAAATCGACTTTAAATATGCTGATGCACTAACAACGTGTGACAACATCCAGACGTTCAAGCTAGCGGTTAAAACGATCGCTCGTCAGCACGGCCTACACGCAACGTTCATGCCGAAGCCACTATTCGGTGTTAACGGATCGGGTATGCATGCCAACATGTCCCTCTTCAAAGACGGAGTAAATGCATTCTACGAGCCGAAAGATGAGCTTGGCTTAAGCGAAACAGCACGTCAATTCATCGCTGGAACTATGAAGCACGCTGAAGCGTTCACAGCAATCACGAACCCGACGATCAACTCTTACAAGCGTCTTGTTCCTGGATACGAAGCTCCTTGCTACGTAGCATGGTCTCTTCGTAACCGTAGCCCGCTTATCCGTGTTCCTGCTTCCCGCGGAATCAGCACACGTATCGAAGTACGTAGCGTAGATCCATCTGCGAACCCGTACCTTGCAATGGCAGCACTACTTGCAGCTGGACTTGACGGCATCAAGAACAAAATGACGCCACCAGCTCCAACAGAGCGCAACATCTACGTGATGGATAAGCAAGAACGCGTTGAAGAAGGCATCACAGACCTTCCAGCAACACTACACGATGCGCTTGAACTTCTTAAGAAAGACGAAGTGATGATGAAAGCACTAGGCGAGCACGCAGCCGAGCACTTCATCGAAGCAAAAGAGATCGAATGGGATATGTTCCGTACGCAAGTACACCCTTGGGAACGCGAACAGTATATGACGACTTACTAAGATATAAGAATGACCCCTCGACACGGTTGTGTTGAGGGGTTTTATTTTTGATTTTTTCAGAATAACTGCGAAGGTTTTCGTAATTCATACTAGAATATAAGAAATGAATTGTAATTGAAATATATTTAAAGCTGCATACCCCATCAAAATTGAATAGGAAATGCCGCTTTTTATAATGATCATATTTATATTAGAAGAGTGTATGAGTAGTCTGTATCATAAGAACAGTACTATTGATGACAGATGCAATAGAAGTTTGCTTGTTTTAATCTCAAGAAATGAACTAAATTACTATTCTTGATGCAATCTCTCCTCTAACTAGCTCATAAGTCCGATACCCCCCATCAAGATTAACCACCTCAAACCCATTCTCCATTAGAATACGTGTCGCAATATACCCTCGTAGTCCAACCTGACAATGAACATAAATCTTTTCAACCTGCGGCAGTTCATGAATCTTACTCCGTAATTCATCCACTGGAAGATTAATAGCTCCTTTAATAAACCCATTCTTGAATTCTGATGGATTTCGCACATCAATAAGCGTACACCCATTTGCCACGATTGCATCAATCTCATGCCACTGAACGGTTTCAATCATGCCTTCGAAGATGTTACTTGCTACATATCCCGCCATATTTACCGGATCTTTCGCTGAAGAGTAAGGAGGGGCGTAGGCGAGTTCTAAGTCAGGGAGATCGAGAACGGTTAGGCCTCCTTTAATCGCGGTGGCGATGACATCGATTCGCTTATCTACGCCATCCTTACCGACTGCTTGAGCACCGAAGATCTTTCCGGTTTCTTTATCAAAAATAAGCTTCAAGGCAATAGGGGAGGCGTTTGGATAATATCCGGCGTGTGAACCTGGGTGAACGTGTACAACTTCATAAGCAATCCCAAGGCTTTTTAAGGTTTTCTCATTATTACCAGTCGTTGCAACGGTATAGTCAAATACTTTGGCAATGGAAGTCCCGAGTGTCCCTTTATAAGGTGTATTTTTGCCGTAAATGTTATCAGCAACGAGGCGTCCCTGTCTGTTTGCTGGCCATGCTAAAGGAATCATGTTTGGTTGCTTATTAATATAACATTTTACTTCAATGGCATCACCAATCGCATAAATGGAAGGATCACTCGTTTGGAGGTATTCGTCTACTTGAATTCCGCCTCGCGTACCTACAGATAAACCGGCATGGACAGCGAGTTCATTTTCAGGTCGGACACCGATTGACAAAATGATCAGGTCCGTATCAATCTCTTTTCCGTTTTGGGTGAGTACTTTCGTTCCATTCCCTTCAAACGCCTTTACTCCGTCATTTAAAATCAAGTTAATCCCTTTATCTCTAAGGTGCTTGTGAACGATCGCGGCCATTTCATAATCGAGCGGCGGCATGATTTGATTTGCCATTTCAATTAGTGTGACGTTCATGCCAAGGTCGCTCAAGTTTTCAGCCATTTCAACCCCGATAAAGCCACCGCCTATAACAACAGCTTGTGATGGTTTCTCTTCATCAACATATGATTTGATCCGATCGGTATTAGGAATATTTCGAAGAGTAAAGAGTGCCTTTGCTTCATTAAGACCAGGGATCGGTGGCACAATCGGACGTGCTCCTGGTGAAAGAATTAGTTGATCATACGTTTCCTCGTAAGTTTGACCGGATTTTAAATCGTGCACAAAGATGGATTTTTTTGCACGATCAATTCGTGTAACTTCGCTCAATGTACGAATATCAAAGTTATACCTTGCTGTCATACCTTCTGGTGTTTGGACGAGTAGTTTCTTGCGGTCTTCAATCGTTCCACCTATATAGTAAGGGAGCCCACAGTTGGCGTAAGAAATATACTCACCTTTATCAAACATAACAATTTCTGCGGTTTCATCTAATCTCCTCAAACGAGCTGCCGCTGTTGAGCCACCAGCTACGCCACCAACAATTACAATTTTCTTACTCATATGATCGTCTCCTTTTTAATTACCTATAGGGGTATTTGTCTCTTTTATTATATTTCATTATTGCAGGGAAGAATGTGATGGTTCTCACATTTAATTGAATGATGTCACATCTAGTAACACTAGAAATGCTTTTTGTAAAAGTTATCATTCAGGCTTAATCGGAGTGAAACCTTATGATCGAACTTTTCTGTTAGACTAGGTGAATCGGCTCGAAGAAGTGTGACAATCACACGGCATATAGGTTGCTAGTAGTTACATATCTTTAATTTTTATTTATCTATCAAGTTGCTAAACTTCAGCTAGAATCGGTAGGAGGAATTTACATGAACAAATCTAGATTAACCGCACGAAAATATATTGCTTCATCTACTTTGGTGGCCGCGATGATCTTTTCTTCGGTCTTAAGTGAAGGGGCATTTGCTAAGGTCGATTCAAATGACGTGAAGCAAAGCGATTCAGCTAATTCATCAATCAATGTTCTGATCGGGGACCGTGGCGAGGCTGTTACGGCACTACAAACAGAACTGGAATCTCTCGGTTATTATTCATATAACTTGGATGGTATTTATGGTCAGATTACAGAAGATGCCGTTGAAGAATTTCAAGAAGACGAGGGACTTACTGTAGACGGGATAGCTGGACCTGAGGTTATGGGTGCACTATCCTCAAGTGAATCCGAAGCGACTGAAACGTCAGATGACGTTCCTACTGAGTCCGTTTCCGAATCCGAAGTGGTTTCCATTGCGGAAAGCTTAATTGGAACACCATATGTATGGGGCGGCACAACTCCAGACGGGTTTGACAGCAGTGGGTTCATCCAGTATGTGTTTAACGAAGCTGGAGTCGACTTATCAAGAACGGAACGTGATATGTGGAAATATGACGGGACAGAAGTAGAGTCTCCAGCGATCGGGGATGTTGTCTTTTTTGAAGGCACTTATGATGTAGAAGGAGCTTCACATAGCGGAATCTATATCGGCGACAACCAAATCATCCACGCAGGTAGCGGCGGTGTGGAAGTCACTGATCTTAGCTACGATTTTTGGCAAGACCATTATTTAGGCGTTAAGTCATTCAAATAACCATCATATAAGGCCAGCGTGATTTATAAATAATCGCGTGGCTACTTCAAGAGGGATGCTAATCATTTCATAAGATGATTAGCATCTTTTTTTCGCAGTTCATTGAGTGATGTATGAAATCTTCTCATTTATTTACAATCGTCATCTGTATGGATATCATAGATATTGAGAAAAGATATCTTGTGTAATGAAAGTGAGATTCAATCATGTCAAAACATCACGCACTACAAAACATCTTTCAAAGAAAGTTAGCGTTAAGCGTTGCTTATATTGTGTTAGTGTCCCTTCTTACGTCAATGCTATTTTATCCGGAAATGTCATATTTCCATGGTGTGAACCATCTGTTCTTTGAAATATTTTTAGCTATCTACATTTATGGCATTTGGGCTTCTTTGTTAAGTGACGTCTTAGCCTCGATTCTATCGGATCGAACTAGAATACGAGAGGTGTATGGATCAGCGTTCTTTCATATCGGGGCTGGAGCACTCTTTGGCCTTGGGACCATGGCTATCGCTGTTTCGTTTTTCTTATTGGATCGCTTTTTCATGAAATACATAAAAGTAAATTGGACGATCCCTTTCATATGTTTTGGAATTCTAGTTCTCATTTTTATTCTAAACTTGAATAACTATTTTCCATATTAGTTAAAAGATCAGTAGAATAATCATAAACAACTATGGAGGTTAGTTATGGACTACATAAAGCACCTACGTTCTATGGTAGGTCATGAGAAAGTCATTATGGTCGTAGCGGGGGCGATGGTTTTTGATGATGAGAATCGATTGCTGTTACAGCTTCGCACTGATAGCAAGTCATGGGGACTGCCAGGTGGGTTTATGGATTTGAATGAATCGGTTCAGGAAACGACAAGACGAGAAGTATTTGAAGAGGCGGGACTTGTGTTGAAAGGCATGTCGCTGTTCGGGATCTATTCTGGCCCCGATAAAGAAAAAACGTTTGGTAATGGCGATCAGGTGTCACCGGTTCAAATTCTTTTCCGCTGTCATGATTTTGAAGGTAAGCTACGAGGAAGTGACGAGTCGTTGGAGACAGCATTCTTTTCACTAGCTGATCTTCCGGAAAACCTCTTCAGTGAGCACAGACTTATGATTAATGATCTTGTAAGTGGTAAGGAGCAGCCTATCATTGGGTAATAGAAATGATTCAAGTAAGGCAACATATTAGAGGTTAAATGTGAGATAGTAAGAGAGATTCGCCGCCTTTTCATTATTTGATATAGTGATCTTCCAACAAATCATTTCAACGAGTTTATAGGAGGGAATTCAATGCCAAAGCGGAAAGTATCCGTATACATCGCAACTAGCGTTGACGGCTACGTTGCAACAGAAGATGACTCACTCGACTGGCTTTTTAAAGTTGATCCAGAAGGTGACGCGGGTTATGGGGAGTTCATGAAAGATGTTGACACACTCATCATGGGGCGACGTACATATGACTGGATAATGGAACAAGAGAACGGGGTTAACCCGTATGAGGGAAAAGCTTCCTATGTGTATACGACTCAATCACGAGAAAACACAGACGATGTTACATTTACATCGGAAGACCCTTCTTCATTATTGAGTAGATTAAATGAGCAGGGTGGAGAGACAGTATGGCTGATCGGTGGCAGTGTATTGGTTCATGAATTTCTTGAGAAGAATTTGATTGATGAATTCATTATCTCGCTTGCACCAGCGTTAATTGGAAAAGGAATTCCACTATTTCAACACAGTGAGATCAAGCATGACCTGGAGTTAACCGATGTGCGCCAGTATGGTCAGTTTGCACAGCTTCATTACTTAGTGAAAAAAGGATAATGTAAGATATTGAAAAAGCCGTTCAATCAAATTGTCCAAAATGGTTTGGGCATATTGATGAACCGCTTTTTTTTATGCGATTTTGATAAGAAAATGCTTGAAGGACGCAGTTTATTGGTAAAAATATGGTATTGTTTAATAGTAGATGAATGGGATTATGAAAGTGATTAGAAAAAAGTTATTGGAGGGTTTTTTTGTATTTACTATTATCGATCTTTTTAGCCTCTATTTTAGGGTTCATTTTGATGATGACTGGGCCACTAGTAGGTGGAATTGTAGCGTTTGGCATCGTTGCTGGTTGCCTTTTCCGTGGACTGTATCTCCTCCATGACATCCATCACAGAGTTTCTAAGATTACCCCAGAAAGAGATAAAGTAAAAGAAGCTTATCAAAAGTACCTAAATGAGCGTGAAAGCTCTTCCTCTTGAAGAAGTTGATGAGAGCCTAGCTTTAAATATTGGGTAAGTAAGTAGGATAAAGATTAGAATTGGAAGATAAGGTAGAAGCACATTGTATCTCATCTAAGAATATCAAAGAATGGAGTAGTGGTAGTTTGGATAATGGACCTTCCTTGTTGATCTATTTGATGACAATCATATTGTTGGGCATCACTGTAGGATCTTTCGTATTATTTATAAGACGGCTGCTGATTAATTCAAAAGTTAATCATAAGCGAACGAAAAATGTTGAAGAGAAGCTCGATAAGATTATCGAGTTGCTAGAAGAAAAATAGTTAAAATATGTCCGTATGAAGAAGTGGAAGCTTGAGTAAATCTGATTGTGGCGTGTATGCGCGCAGTCTTTTTTCTATTTCTGTACAACGGTGATCGAAAAGGAATGAGAAATTCCTAGTTCCTTAAAATAAACAAGAAATAACAGTCCCGCTATTTAGTTAAAGAACGATTCATTAGGAAGGCGTGATTTCTATGACTCTGTTAAGAAAAGTTAATTTGTTATTGGCAATCGTAGCAATAGGAATGGCTTTCAATCATGTTTTTATTTTGCCTAACGCGATTTCTAGTCAAGTCTTTATCTCATTTTTGTTTGTCATGTTTCTACTGTTTGGAATCGAAAAAATAAGAGAAGAAGAACAAATTAAAAAAATAGCCAATACATACATTGTTACAGCGGTTATACTTTTCATTCTGTTAATGACTGATTTATTATAAAAAAATATAAACTAATGGAAACGCCTGCGTCTCAGAACAGAGCTTATTTCATAACATAGTAAACTATAATTAAATTATGTAAACTAGAAGGGTGATTATATGCCGGACTGGTCCTACCATGTCATGTTTAAACCTTTTCTATCAAAATGGAGTCCCGAAGCTTCAAGAGAGTTTATTCATCAGTCCATGAATCGTATCGCTTCACTTCCAGGTGGACAGCATCTCATTCATTTTTTAGGAAGAGAAGAGGTAGCGGGTGAGCTGATGGTTAAGATCGAAGACATTACTTTTCCAGGGTGTGTGGGTCTATCAGGCAAAATTGATCCTAGACTTTCTGGTTTAAAAGGATTTAGCCATTTGGGGTTTGGCTGTATTGAAATTGGTCCGATTACGAAAGAGCCATCTGAAGAATACACGAAACCAACGAGGCTACAAAATGGAAGTATTGCTTTTTCTGAACAGGGAGAGAGAGCGGGCCTTGCAAAGACGCTTCAACGGTTAGATCAAGCCAAGTTGGTTCAGCCCGCTATGTTCCAGTTAAGCGGTACAAGCGTTGAGCTGATTGAGATCGCTAGAGCTTTAAAACCTTATAATGGTGTTTATGAAATCCATTATAATGAAATCGATTTTACGAATATGGATGTGCTGAGGTCCACTCGAGAATGGAAAAGCATTTATGTTCGAGTACCAGGTAATCAAATTGAAAAAGCTGACTTGGATTCTATTTCTCCATACATAACGGGTGTTGTGATTGATGAAGTGCAAGGTTTAGATACGTTAGCAAACCTTGCGATACATAAGGAAGCGTTAGCCTATTGTCAAAAAGAATTTCCTTCATTACGATTGGTGACCGTGGGTGGAGTGAAAGAGCCAGAAGATGCTCTACAGCTAGTGAATAACGGTGCTGATTTGTTGTTCCTATCTGGTGAATATGTCGAAGCTGGGCCAGGGTTGCCTAAGAGAATTTATGAAGCGATGAACGATAGCGCATTTGAAGAAGAAAGTCGTGGATGGAAAGACTACTTTTTGTTTGGATTATTTATCATGATCGGTGGCATGATTGCTTTAATGTTAAGTCTCACTTCGATCGTTTTACCATATGATGAAAGGTTTATGCAGCTAACTCGTCAGGAGCTGTTGCTCTTTAATGAACGACTCTTATGGTTTATGGCACATGACCGAATGACGTTAGCTGGAACGATGATTTCTGGTGGCATTGTTTATATGACGCTGTCTTATAACGGAGTTAAGTACGGTTTGCTGTGGGCAAAGCAGGCGATTGATATTGCCGCAATTATCGGTTTTCTAGGCATCTTGCTTTTCATTGGCTATGGGTACTTCGACTGGTTACACTTGCTGTTTTGGATTGTGTTATTACCCTTTTACTTTAGAGGATACGTGAAAACGAAAGGTATAAAGAGAACGCCAAAATCACGAAACCGTCGGAATGACCAGGCATGGCGTAAAGGCGTTATTGGGCAATTTTGTTTTGTTATGCTTGGATTTTCATTTGTTCTTGGTGGAGTGATTATTGCCGGAATTGGTGTGACAGGGGTTTTTGTCCCAACGGACTTACAATACATCTGCATGCCAGCGGATCTCATTCAGTCCTTCAATGATCGATTGATCTCAGTTATCGCCCATGACCGTGCTGGATTCGGAGGAGCGATGATTAGCGTTGGATTGTTAGTGCTAATGTCTGCTCTCTGGGGCTTCCAATCGGGGAATACATGGCTATGGTGGATGTTTCTTATAGGAGGGTTGCCTGCGTTTGTAGCAGGAATTTATGTACACATTATGATTGGCTACACGACGTTTATTCACTTGCTTCCAGCTTACATCGCTCTTGCGCTATTTTTTGGAGGATTATATTTTTCAAAACGTTATTTGATGGGGAAGTATTCATCTTGAAGAATTAGTGCTGAATCTTCAATTGTTTAATGGGTTCCTATTTTAATTAGAAGCTGAAGTTCACTTTATGGGGCTTCAGCTTTTTTATATGAGTTATTTCCTCATATCATCCTAAAGTCGTAGAGAAGTTCATTCATTGTTCTAGCGCAATGATGCTGGAGAAAGCTTAAAATATACGTATGTAACAATTAGATTGTTGAAGTAACCTGCTTATATATGGTAATTGGAGGGAACGACGATGAAATTTCAAGATTTTAACGCAGTGCAAGTTCGAATAGCTAGGCCGACCGATCAATTTGATAAGGTTATTCAGTTTTATGAACATGGATTAGGCTTGCAGCGAGTGGCTGAATTTACTGGACACGCAGGATATACGGGAGTGGTATATGGTTTACCTCATCTATCTTATCAGCTAGAGTTCACGTCACATGAAGAAGGTAGCCCTTGCCCTGCTCCTACTGCTGATAACTTGATCGTTTTCTATATTCCAAATGGAGAAGAGCTGAAGAGCGTAGCAAAAAGACTTAATCAAATGGGGCATAGGGAAGTAGAACCTGAAAATGTGTATTGGAAAGAGAAAGGGATAACGATTGAAGATCCTGATGGCTGGAGAGTTGTACTAATGAATACAGAAGGGATTTAAACTTAATAGATACGTAACATTTATACTTGTAGTTGGAATTGAGTGTGGAATAATATGTTAAAATCAACGGTAAGGATAAAAAGGATTTATTATATTGAAACTGCTCACACCAAAATTACGTAAAGCGTCACCACGTTAAAAAGGAGGAGGGGACAAATGACACCTGTTATCTTAACAATTATCACGGTTACAGCCTTAATTGTAGCTACATTTATTGTTTTACGGAAAAGAAAAGCGGCTGGGTTGACCGGTATAAAGAGTGCTTTAACGCCAGTGTTTCTCTTTCTCATTGCAATCGTGAACCTTTTAGCTTCCTGGTTTGATTTCATGGGAATGATTAACTGGGTTGCGATGATGGTTTTTCTCTTACTCGGTGCTTATTTCACTAAGTACACCTTGAAAACCGAAAACAACACTTAATCTGTTGTTTTGACTGAAATTGTGTAAACGATGGTTGTTCGGATTGCGTTGTTAGCGGCGATGATGCTATCGATGCTTGTTTATATCTACCGTCACTCACTCTTCAATAGGCCTGAAGACATTAAACTGCTTAAGTCCTTGTAGGGATTTTGATTGTTACATGGATTGATTCACGATAGGTAAAGTTCTACTATGAATGATTTAGCGTGGGGGAGAACATGATGGAAGTTAAAATACATAAACTTCAAGAAAGTGATGCGGAATCATTGTTTCACTTTGAAGTCGCAAACAGAGTTTATTTCAATAAGATGGTCCCAGATCGTGGAGAAGATTATTATAAATTTGAGACGTTTAACGACAAGCTCGTACAATTAGTAACTGAACAATCTCTCTGTTTATCGACCTTTTATCTTATAAAAGATGAAAATGGTACGATCTTAGGAAGAATTAATTTAGACTTCAGTTCCATCAACAATTGCGCCGAGCTTGGTTATAGAATTGGTGAAGGTTATACCGGCAATGGAATAGCAACTAGAGCGCTCAAGCTTTTATTAGAAAAGACAACCAATCTCGAAGTCATTCAATGCATAGTAGCTAGAACAACTCAAGATAATGTCGCCTCACAGAAAGTACTTGCGAAAAATGGTTTTACATATGCTTATACGGATCAAGATGAAGTCTTATTGAACGGCAAGTTTGTATCGTTGCTTCATTACATATGGAAAAAGGAAGCCCGTTGATTATTATGATCAGCGGGACTTTATTATTATCCAGCTTGCCTTTGTGCAAGCTCTTGATTAAATAAGAGAAGAGCGGATGTATTATCATCTGCTAACTTTAACCTCTCTACGATCGTAAGCGTTTGTGCTTCTTCATCAATTTGTTCTCGTAAGAATTCCTGTACAATAACTGTTGTTTGCGGGTCGATTTTTTTAATATAGTTATAGGCCTGACGGTAGGAATTAGTGATATTTTTTTGATCCATATACGCTGACATTGCTAGGTACAACGTTGTAGAAATGTGTTCGATTAGAATCAACCTGTTTAACAGGTCTTGAACTTCCTTCTGTACCATTCCATCCACCTCGTCATCTTCATATAACTCAATGTACTAAGTAGTTATTTGTCTCGTTACACCATAAAAAGTTTAGTAGAAACAGCCGCTTGTTTGAATTAGATGACTCATTAATATTTTGAAATAGGTTCAAATGGCATTTTTAGTGACAGCTTTAACAAAGCCATAAACTAAAATTATTATATATTATTAAAACCCCTTTGAATTCGTATGATCGAGTTTAAAGGTTTTTTGATTTTTTCATAAAAGTAACCCGTTTCATCTTGTTCATGATCTTCATATATTATTGTATGATCAATTGAAGTTAAGAAAGAGAAATAAGACAAAATTCACAAGGAAGATCTTCTATCAAATTCCAGAAAAGCAAAATGTCTCTGATAGTTTGCAATAACTTAATGTAACTGTTCCGGAACTTGGCGTTATCGTAGAAAAAGGTAATTGAACAATGTATTTTCAAACTAGTCGAATATGTACACCCTGTCCTAACGCAATGCATACAATATATAAGGAAATATTAAACAAAGGGTAACTTGAAGTAGATGAAAAATTTAATTTATCATGTTTCGAGCCTACTATATTGTTAGAAAGGATAACTGATTATGGCTTTTATAAATCGATTTTCAGTTAATAATTGTGGAGCAATTACATTTACAGGAAATACCCTTGGGCTTAGTGGAATTAGTAATACACCAAATACGGCAGGAACAGATGGTACAATTGGTGCCTTCATTACGCTTGATAGTGCTTCAACTGTCGATGCCTTTCCTCCACCAGCGATCATAGGATCAGCTGGTACAACGACAGACTACACGGAAAATGAATCTCAAGCTGTTCTCGTTCTACCTGTGGGAAGTACGGTGCTCTATGCTGAATTGATTTGGGGAGGATTATATATAAGTAATGATGAAGACCTGTCGGCATTAATAGATGATGACATTTTATTTTCTACTCCGCTCGTAAGTGACACCCCGATTACACCTGATCCTATCACAGCAAATGAATTTAACGGTTTTTATATGCGATCAGCAGATGTTACAACGCTAGTGCAATCTGCTGGAGCAGGAACGTTCAGTGCTGGAAGCGTGCCAGCAATTGTTGATTCAACAGGTTTTGTTAACCATGCGGGGTGGACGTTAGCAGTTGTTTATGAAAACACAGCATTAAATAACCGTAATATGAATCTTTATGTTGGAGCAGATGGACAAGTAAGTAACGGTAACCCGATTGACGTCCCGATAACGGGTTTTTTAACTCCTCCGAGTGGTGACGTAGATGCAAGAGTGCTCTTGAGTGCACAAGAAGGTGACGCGAATATTAGTGGGGACCAGGCGGAATTCGGTGAAGACGCCTTATCGCTAACGAATTTGTCAGGGCCTCGTAACCCGGCAGGAAACTTCTTTGGTTCACAAATAACAGATGATTCAGGAAATTTAGATACGACTGGCTCTTACGGTGATCGAAATCAAAACCCTGGTACTCCTGGGACAAACATATTGGCGGGAAGACAGGGATGGGACATTAGCAATGTTGATGCGACCAACTACTTACCAAATAATCAAGCATCTGCGTTATTTCGATTTAGTTCCACAGGTGATCTTTATATGCCTAATGCGCTAGGCGTCCAGATTGACTTTGGGGAAGCAGACCTAGAATTGGATAAAGAAGTGAGTAAAACAATCTCGTACGCTGGAGACGTTTTAACATACACCGTTACAATAACAAACGATGGCGTAGTAGAAGCTGACAATGCTTTTTTTGAGGATCTACTTTCTGATGGTTCAGAGTTTATTCCAGATACGGTGAAGATAGACGGCGTTACCCAACCGGGACTAGACCCGGCGGTGGGCTTCTCTTTAGATCCAATTCCAGCAGGAGATTCACGTGTGATCAGCTATAAAATACGTGTTGGTAGCAAGTGTTTTATTATTAATGAAGCAACTCTTACGTATAGCTGTGGTAAAGTTGCGACTAGTAATTCAGTGATTACAACAGCTTGTCAGCGGTGTTGCGGGGATGACGGTGGGTGTTGCTGTTAGTGAAAGGATGCTGTATTTATGCTCAGCATCCTTTTTTTATGTTATAGAGATTTACTACCCCTATCAGTGACTGTAAACTAACTGATTGCTAGATAGAAATATTTTTTAGAAATAGAATAAATAAAAGATGGCATTTTTCTAAATATTTTGAAATAATTGGAAGTGGTTAGATTTCCATATATTTATGAAAAAAAGGTGGGGTATCGTATGTTTAGGTTAAAAGTGAATGAAGAGGTCTCCTTAAAGTTACTTCAAAACGAAGATGCGCAAGAGCTATTTGCATTGGTTGACCATTCGAGAGATTATTTAAGGGAATGGCTGCCCTGGGTAGACAATATGAAAGAAGAAGAGGATTATTTGCCAGTGATTGAAATGTGGCTAAAGCAGTTTTCTTCACATGATGGATTTCAAGCAGGTATTGTGCACAATGGAAGATTAGCAGGCATGGTTGGATTCCATGGCATCGATTGGTCTAACAAGAAAACGAGTATTGGCTATTGGCTATCTGATAAGTTCCAGGGTAAGGGGATTATGACAGCTGCCGTTAATGAACTAATTGTTCAGGCATTTGAAGAATACAATTTGAATCGAATTGAAATACAGTGCGGGATAGAGAATGAAAAAAGTCAGGGAATCCCTAGACGTCTTGGTTTTAAACCAGATGGAATCATAAAAGACGCTGAATATTTGTACGATCACTTTCATGACACTATTCTGTACAGTCTTCTCTCGAAAGAATGGAATGAATATCGTGAGAGTTAATAAACGAACAGAATTTCAAAATACTTTATCGTATAGGGGTATGAATGAGGTGTATTAATGGGAAAGTTATACTTTTATAGCGATCAAGTAAATGAAACACCCGGCAACCGAAGATTAGATGAATTATTGTTTAGTGGGGGAAACAAAAAGATTAGCTACATACCTTCAACGGAGGATGAAGAAAAGAATTATTTCGGTACTAAAGTGAATTATTATCGAAACTATGGAATCGAGAATATCATGTTTTTCGATTTATACAGTGAATTTGAACCTACGAAAATAGAGGGATTATTGAGTTCAGATATAATTCATCTCTCAGCAGGTAATCCGCTGGAATTTAGTAAGGCTCTTAAACATCGGCATATGATTCACGTTCTTTTAGATTTCTATAATCGCGGAGGAATTCTTGTTGGGGTGAGCGGAGGAGCGGTTCAACTCGGTAGATCTACAAAGCTATTTCAGATGTTTACAGAAACAACTAGCGAGGCGTTGTACCAAACTTTGGGTCTTGTCGGTTTCGAGTTTTTACCTCACTACAATCGCTGGAGTTCAGATTATAAAAGTAAAGTTTGGGAGTATGTTAAGAGAACAGGAACAACTGTTTATGCAGCGAATGACGGCGATGGAATTATTTTTGAAGAGGGTAAACTACAAATGATAGGTGATATAGTAGTGATGAATAGCGAGTTGTAATGGTACTATCTCAGTAAGATATGGTACATCACTACATTTGCTTGTTTTATAGGAGGACTAAAAATGGATGTATTTGAAGAATATTTAGCAAAGATAGAGAACCTGCAGCACCGAGAGCGAACGGAACAAGTTTTGACCTGGGTACAAAATGAATTTCCAAACCTGGTGCCGAAAATTGCCTGGAATCAGCCAATGTTTACAGATCACGGAACATTTATTATTGCCTTTAGCGTAGCAAAACATCATTTGGCTGTTGCCCCTGAAAAGAATGGAATTGTTCATTTTTCTGAAGAAATGAAACTTGCTGGCTATGACCACACTAAACAACTAATGCGTATTCCGTGGGGTAGTTCAGTTGATTTTTCATTACTTAAAAAAATGATCGAATTCAATATTCATGATAAGGCAGACTGTTCAACTTTCTGGCGCAAGTGAATAAATAGGCGGGACAGGCTTTTATTCGGATCAACCGATTGATCGCCGCTATATGAGATTACATTTAAACTAAATGAAGTTCATTAAATGATAGCTAAGCTTATCTATATGTCGAAAGATGCAGAGAAAACGTCACGGTTTTCTATAATATAAGTATGTTATCCATACATGATCCACTTCGAATGATTCATTTTTGATCAGAATACTTGTAATAGTTTGAAAAATGCAACCTCCCATCTCTACAATAGAAGATAGTTCAACTAGAAGGGGAGGAAAACAGAAATATGAAATCTAGGGAATGGAAATATGGGATTGCGCTTTTTCTTGTAGGGATGTTAACTTTCGGTTTCTCACCGTTAACTGGAAGTGCCAAAGGTGATTGCTTTAACACTGATGCGGCGCTAACACCAGAGGAGCAGCGAATGGAAGACGGCGCCCCTATCCCACAGCAAATTATGGATAAGGCGGAGTTTACAGTTTTTGCAGATGAATTTAAAGAAGATTTGTGCAAAGCGAAAAGTGTAAAAAAAGCAGAGAAAGTGATCGAAAAGCATGGTGAGAAGCTGTGGGATACGGCTGTTGCTCGAGCTCAGGGAGAAGGAAATGATTTAGGGGAACTAGATCGTTATGATGATCGCCCGCTATATTGGACTCGATTACATATGACTGCTGCCCTCAGGCAATGGGAACCATCATATACAGTAACGGAGAAAAAGCAAGAAGAACTGATGAAGAAACTAGAGTACACGTCAAGGGGAATTACTTCTATTGATTTTCCAAAAGGGGAGAAAGTTAAGCGCGTTTTAGTAAGCGGATTTGATCCATACCGTTTAGAACAGGAATTTAGGAGATCAAACCCTTCTGGCGCTGCAGCGCTTCAGATGGATGGGAAAGTCGTTTTGACGGAAGAAGGTCCAGCTTTTATTCAAGCAGCGAATTTTCCGGTACGATGGGATGATTTTGATGAAGGAATCGTTGAAGATACATTTGGACCTTACCTGGTTAATAGTAAAGAGCAGGTGGATCTCATGATGACAATCAGTCAAGGGGGTCCAAAAGCTATGACCATCGAAGGGTTTGCCGGGAGATGGCGCACAGGGGTTGGAAACACTCTTGAAGATCGCTCAGAAGTTATTCCGACAGTGAGCAATTGGCCGATGCCTGAAAAACTGCCGGAATTTATTGAAACAACGCTTCCTTACAAGGAAATGATTGCAGCCAATACTGGACCATGGCCGGTGGAAAGAGGCGATGAAGTATGCGAATGGCTCGCACCAGAATATCGTGATAAACCGTATGAATGCCATGAAGGGGGTCCGACTGAAGGATCAAAAGCTCGTAAAGGAGGAGGCGGAAGCTACTTATCGAATGAAAGTCAGTACCGATCCAATCGTGTGCGAATTGGGATAGGAGCTTATGATATTCCGGGTGGACACCTTCACGTAGCCGCTCAGGAGTACTATCCTGAAGATCCTTCCGTTTATATCACTGATGAGTTCCAAAAGTTCCGTCAGGCGACAGTAGATCAAACAGTTGAATTAGTTATAGCGGCTTCAGAGGCTGCTGAAAAGTAACCGTTTAAGAATAATGTTAGAAGTATACAAAACCGCTCTTCATTTAAATGAAGGGCGGTTTTGTATAGCCTGTAAGAGTTAAAAGTAGGTCGGTGAGGTTGGTTGTAATGTAAAGCTACACCCCTATGCTCTTCAAACTGCGATCATTTACCCAGACGGAGGGATTAATAAATAAAAGAAGAGAAGAAGCTCGTATTGATATAGCCCAGAAAGCTTATATAACATAAAAAAAGAAGCGCACGCAGCGCTTCTAGTGAATGGAGCGAAAGACCCCAATTACTTTACCGAGAATAGAAACGGAATCAAGAATGATCGGTTCCATCGATGAGTTTTCCGGTTGAAGTCGGAAGTAGTTGCTTTCTTTAAAGAATCGTTTAACAGTTGCTTCAGCTTCATCTGTCATCGCGACAACAATATCACCGTTATTTGCAGTTGGTTGTTGCTTCACAATGACCATATCACCGTTATAAATACCAGCTTCGATCATACTATCCCCTTCAATCACAAGAATAAAAGTATGCTCTTCATCCTGTGCAAACTGCTCTGGAAGCGGGAAGTATTCTTCTACATTTTCAATGGCAGTGATCGGTTGACCAGCAGTTACTTTACCAATGACGGGAACGTTTACAGTGTGTTGACGAGGAATATCGATTGTTTCATCAAGACCAAGCACTTCGATAGCTCTTGGTTTTGTTGGGTCTCGTCTGATATACCCTTTTTTCTCGAGTCTTGCCAGGTGGCCATGGACAGTGGAGCTTGAAGCGAGTCCAACAGCTTCGCCAATTTCTCTTACAGAGGGTGGATAACCCTTTTGCTTAACTTCGACTTTAATAAAGTCCAGAATGTCCTGCTGACGCTTTGATAGTTTCATAATATCTGGCACCTCGTTCCAATCTATCTATTTGTTAGTAGTATACCAGAATTTTTGTTCGCATACAAACATAAGTTCGAAGAAATTAGTTGACACGAACAGAGGTTCTGATATACTAAAAACAGAACAAATATTCGCATATGGGGTGATTGGGATGAGAAAGCAAGCTGGGGGCTTGTCTGGAGTTGATTTTCTTGTCATTATATCTTTTGTAGCTGTGTTAATTATTGTGTTTTTATCTTTGCGAACAGCTGCAGCTGAGGAGTATGATCGTTACACAACGGTACAATTGGAGCAGGGAGATACTGTTTTAGAAATTGCGGAAGAATTCCGTACTGCACATGAGTTGTCTGATCGGAAGTTCGTCAGCTGGGTTGAAGAAGTGAATAGCATTGATGCAAACCGAATTACAGCAGGAGATACTCTCATCATCCCTGTTGAAGCGAACGCTACCGCACTTGGGGGTAAAGAATAAAGTATGAACGCCGTTATTTATTGTCGGGTAAGCACAAAGAAAGAAGCACAGGAGTCTTCTCTTGCCAGGCAAAAAGAAGAACTACAACGATTTGCATCACAGTCAGGTTTTATTATACAGCGCTTGATTGAAGAAAAGCACAGCGGGTATGACATTGATCGCGATGGCATACTCGAGGTGCTTGACTTATTGAAAGAGGGGCATGTTGAGGCATTGCTCATTCAAGATGAAACGAGACTTGGGAGAGGGAATGCAAAGATCGCTCTTCTACATGCCGTCCATAAATATGGAGGGACGATTTATACAGTGAATCAAAACGGAGAACTTCAATTGTCGGAATCTGATTCGATGGTTCTTGAGATCGTTAGTATCGTTGAAGAATTTCAGCGCAAGCTTCATAATCTGAAAATTAAACGTGGAATGGACAAGGCGGTTAAAGAAGGCTATCGACCGCAGCGAAACCTCAGCCAGCAAAATCAAGGTGGGCGTGAGCGGGTGGAAGTTCCAATCGAAGAAATTGTTAATCTACGAAACCGTGGTCTTACGTTTAATGAGATAGCTGCAACGCTAAAAGGATTTGGACATCACGCTTCGAAAGCAACGGTACATAGACGTTATCAGGAATATGTTGACGAGCAGAACGAGAAGCACTAAACTTGTCTATGTTCAAAACATGCGTTAGCATGTGAGATACAAGTTTCAGTAAAGGAGCTATTTTACATGCCTTTTGAAGATAAACTCCAAAGAATTAACGAGCTATCTCGTAAAGCAAAAGAATCATCATTAACAGAAGATGAGAAAAAAGAACAGAAAAAGCTACGTAAGGAATATTTAGCAAATTTCCGTTCTTCTTTCAAAAACCAACTTCATTCTATAAAAGTTGTAGATGAAGAAGGTACAGATGTAACACCTGAAAAGCTTAAGGAAAGCAAGAAAAACCGTCGCTTTCTTCAGTAGAAAATAGCCTAATTTTGCGAAAAGCAAAATTAGGCTATTTTTATGGTTGCAATTTTTCGAATATTCGTTATACTGTACTATAACAAGATGTACTAATACAAAACGGAGAGGGCGGATATGATGTTTGTTGTAACTGATTCTGCAGCTGAGTTTTACAAAAATGAGATGGAACTTGGTAACGGTGATTGCTTAAGGTTATTCGTACGCTACGCAGGGAGTGGAGACAGCGGAGGTTTTTCTCTTGGGGTCATGTCTGATAAGCCTTCATATGATGATTATAAGCAAGAAATTGGAGGAGTTACGTACTTCGTTCGACCGGACGATCAATGGTTTGTTGATCGAATGAAGCTTGATTATGATGAGAGATCCGGCGGTGTTCTTTGTGACCTGCCGAGTATGGCATAGCATTCTAAAGACCTGTACTATAACATATATGTTATAGTACAGGTCTTTTTAATTTCGACAAAACTAGTGAAGCCTAGCCTCCATGTATAGACAATCATTTTATGAGAACTCATTTATACTTTCTTTTATATGAGTCGATTCTTGGGTAGGGGGGAGTTATATGAGGCATTACGAAATGTATTTCGTTAAGCAGCAGATTGCAGAACAATATGCTGGTAAGGAGCATCTGTTGTATCAACTTTTCCTCGAAAGGAAGCGGGCTATTCAGGCTGATCAGAAAGAGCTTCTAGAAAAACAGGTAGCCTTTATTACAGAGCCTGTGGAAGAAGAAGAACTAAATACCTGTTTAGTCAATGAATTGGGTGGCTTTCGCACGTATGAATTTAAAAATGAAGGGCATCGATTGTGTATTAAACAATCTAAAAGCGATGCATCTTTATTTGTTAGAAGCGAGAAGATAAATATATATGCTAGCGGATCAAACGAGGCTGAAACAGTCTTTTTTGAAGTGATACGAAAATTAACTCCTTCGTTCTTTGCGATTGACTTCCAATCCGGTCGATACGGGTGGCTTAACCCAATTAAACAACAGAAACTAGTTTGAATAAACTCCTACTATTTTAATAGACGTTATTGTATAATCATTAAGGGTTGTAGTACACTATTGGAAGAGAAAGAATAAGGAGGAAATCTAGAATGTGGTGGATGTACACGCTTGTGGGCGTGCTAGCGTTGATTGCTGGAGTAGCACTTGGCTTTTTTATTGCCCGCAAATATATGATGGACTATTTAAAGAAGAATCCCCCTATTAATGAAAATATGCTTCGTGTAATGATGATGCAAATGGGGCAAAAACCTTCTCAGAAGAAGATTAATCAGATGATGAAGGCTATGAATAGTCAAATGACAAACAACGATAAATAGCTTATTGAGCACTCTGGTAACAGAGTGCTTTTTGTATGGAGTAATTTTGGTTGACGGGTCTAATTGGTGTGATGGTATGATAGATTAGACTATAAAAAATCAGGAAGTGTTCACATGACAATGAAAAACTTAGTAGTAGCAACTGGCCTTTCGTTCGCGCTTTTAGCCGGATGCCAGGCAGGAGATGGAGAGCAAACGTCTAACCAGACAGAGAATCAGTCGCAGAATGATGGACAGACGAATAACGGCTCCTCGAATAGTTCAGAAAATAATGATGGAAACCAAAACAATAACAAGCAAAATGATAGCAGCAAGAAAGAAGAGCAAGAAAGCGATCAAAGCGATGAGGCCAAGAAGGATAAATCAGAAGCGTATCCAACGATGGCTGAAACCGTTGAGAAAAATGGAGAGAATTTAACTGTAACGAATCCAGACAGTATTTATGTTGTGGCAAACAAAGAGCGAAATCTACCTTCTGACTTTGTGCCCCAAAATCTTGTGGAACCGGATGTTTCTTCGTACGCACCAAAAGATGACCCTAAAAGGCTAATGGTCAAGGAAGCGGCTACAGCGCTTGAAAAAATGTTTGCCGGTGCAAAGAAAGATGGATTTGAATTAAAAGCTGTCTCTGGCTACCGCTCCTATGAGCGACAGGAAGCTATTTTTGCTTATAATGCTGAACAGCGTGGAGAAGAAGTGGCAAACCAGGTTAGTGCTCAGGCGGGGCAGAGTGAACATCAGACGGGATTAACGATGGATATTAGCACGCCTTCTCTAGGGAGCTCTCTTACCGAAGAATTTGGCAATACGCCAGAAGGTAAGTGGGTAGCAGAGCATGCGCATGAATATGGCTTTGTTGTTCGTTACTTAAAAGGAAAAGAAGATATCACTGGCTATCAGTATGAGCCATGGCACGTTCGCTATGTGGGCAAGGAAGCGGCTTCTGATGTTCATGAAGCGGGCGTTACGCTTGAAGAATTTTTCTCTGAAGAAAAATAGTTATGGAATGTTCATAGTTTGAATAAGATAAATCGTTTACAATAGAGGTTGAAATGGTAACGACATGCACATGATAAGATCATGCATTAGACAGGGAGTAATTTAATGGCAGATTTGAACTTGTTTTTAGCGTTCGGAGCCGGCTTTTTATCGTTCATCTCACCGTGTGTGCTACCGCTTTATCCAGCGTTTATTTCTTATATCACTGGGGTATCCGTTGACGACCTGAAAGAAGAACGAGGGATGATGCAGAAAAGGGCAATTCTTCATACGATCTTCTTTTTAATAGGGTTTTCAATTATTTTCCTCGTATTAGGGATGTCAACATCGCTCGTTGGAAATTTATTTATTCAGTACAAAGAGCTTCTTCGTCAAGTTGGCGCCATTTTGATTGTGGTATTTGGACTTGTAGTAGTAGGTTTTTGGACGCCGAACTTTCTAATGAAAGATCGCAGGTTAAAAATTCGAAATCGCCCATCTGGCTTTGTTGGATCGATTTTAATTGGGATGGGTTTTGCGGCAGGTTGGACACCTTGTACAGGGCCGATTTTAGCTGCGGTTATTGCGATGGGTGTTTCAAATCCTGGAGCTGGCTTCATGTATATGGTAGCTTATACGCTTGGTTTTTCTGTTCCATTTTTCATTCTGTCCTTTTTTATCGGACGAATGCACTGGATTAAGAAAAATAGCCGGTTCATCATGAAGGCTGGCGGGTACTTAATGATTGTAATGGGAATCTTGCTTTACTTTAACTTTATGACAATGTTTACATCGTTCCTTGTAAATAACCTGTTTGGTGGATTTCAAGGATTTTAATAAAGAAAGGGTGTAGAAGTGTGAAGGGGACAAATGACCTTATACTTAAAACGACGACTACGATTATCGTCTTTATTATTCTAGGATTTTCAATATACTTATTCTTCGCTGGTCATAATGCACCTGGTGGAGGTTTCATCGGAGGACTTATGACGGCGGGCGCTCTGGTGCTTCTTTATATCTCTTATGGCTTTAAAACCATGAATAAGGTCATCCGCATTGATTTTAAGAACTTTATTCCGATCGGTCTTCTGATTGCTGTTCTCACTGGTGTCGGTTCCTTTCTTTTTGGACAACCGTTCTTGAGTCAGACAGACGCGTACTTTGAGCTTCCGATTCTCGGTCATTCTCACCTCGCGACAGCAATGTTATTTGATCTAGGTGTTTATTTTACGGTTGTCGGTGTTACGATGACGATTATTTTAAGCATCGCGGCAGATGAAGGCGAAGAAGAACTTTCTAAAGTAAATGGTTAATGTGAAAAGAACGGTTGCGCACCGTTCTTTTTTTCATGCGCTTGTATTTTTTGTCTCTTCCACATACAATGGAAATGATGGGTAGTACGGTATAGGTGAGGGATGAGTATATGCTGATTTTAAGTACAGTTGTTGGAGCTATGATGGCTCTTGCGATGGTAGTAATCAGGTTAAAAGCTTCAAAGAAACCTGCAACGATAAGGAAAATAATACTTCCGCCCTTTTTTATGGCAACTGGTTTTTTGATGTTCGTTGTTCCGGATGCAAGGGTTCCGTGGTACGAAGCGATTGAAGCGCTATCAGTTGGAGCGGCTTTTTCGTTGTTATTGATTCGGACGTCTAAGTTTGAGATTAAAGATAATCAAATTTATTTGACACGTTCAAAAGCTTTTGCGTTTATCTTGATCGGCTTACTTCTAGTAAGAATCGTTTTTAAACTAATTATTGGGGAGTCAATCCCTGTGCTTCAAACAAGCTCGCTTTTCTTCGTATTAGCATTTGGTATGATCGTTCCATGGAGAATTTCGATGTATTATCAATTTAAGAAAACGGAACGAAGCCGAGGACACAGTGGTCGACTTCATCAAACATTACTTTAAAAAAACTCGTTTAGCATCTGCTAAACGAGTTTTTTTATTGAAGCAAATGATGATAGGGGCTCATATCAATTCGCTTTTCATTTAATTTTTTCACGAGCCATTTGTGATCTCGTTTCGGAGTAGCGATAATATACCCTCTAATTATTAAGTCTTGAGACATATCTTTTGCTTGTTCTTTTAACGCAAGCTCGCCAATTGTTCCAGCAATCTTATACTTAGCAATATCTCGAAACAATTCAGGCACAGGTGCGACTAGTTCGTCTAATAACTTTTTTTGATCATTGCTCCACATATGCTTCGTTTGTTCAATGTAGTGCTCTTGCCAGTCAAGAGTTGATTTGCCATCTTCTTTTGGAAGGCGCTTTAGAAACTTCCGAAACATAAAAAATCCACCAATTGCAATTAGTGAAATTAAGATCACTGTCCATCCAACGATAAACCATTGAAACCATCCTGCCAACGCGCTCACCTCATGGCATCATAATATAAACTGTATGAATACGGTCACATTATACGCCGAAAGCGCTTTTTAATCAAGAGGGTAGGGGAGTTACGTTTCAATCGTAGAGGATGATGAAGGTGTGAAGTTGACTAATTCGACGACGATAGGGGTGTTTAATAATAGGGATGTAGCAGTAGGAACATCGAATGCTAACTCTCCGACACCTGTAGCTCCTGGTGTATAAGTTGAGAGGTCCTGCATTTGTAAGACACCATTTACATATACGTTAAAGTAGCTATTGTCTGTATTTAGTGAAGGCAAAGTTGTTACCGCTGCTCCTGTATCATCAAAGAAATCTGCCGCATCGATTGTTAGGGTGGTTGCGCCAGTAATCAAGCTAGTTGTGTTGTAGAAAAAACGTTGGGTATCAGGAGTTGTCGCAACAGTAGTCGTCACGTTAGCTATAATTTTCATGATTTGTAAGGCCATTCGTTCACCTCCTGTCGTTGTATAATATGCTCTTAACAATATTATGTAAGGGGACAAACATTTGTTTTATTCATTATTAAAAAATTGTGCGTTGTGTAAAGAGAGGAGGGGTTCTAGTGATAAATAAGAGGAGAAGCGATCGCTATAACAATCCTAAAATTATGCTACCTACTATAAATTCGAAACCATTCAGAGCGAAGCTTCCGGCGAAAGTGCGAGTTTACGAATACATTGCTATTGCAAATGGATATCAAAAAAACTTTACAGACAAAGACGCCGTAAAGGGGTATGGTAATCATCAAATTTTATCGTGTAAAGACGTTTCCTTCATGAATTTATTTATAAATGCGGTACTGCAACCTGAAATGAATTATAAAGTAGATGAGGGGATCTTAATACTTTTGACCGAAGATGCGCCAATTGAAGGAGCGGCCGTTATCTTGCAAATGATCAAAGTATAAAAAATGGCGGGACTGTGTGGGAATCGAACCCACCGAAGACGGCACGCGCCTCCCAGGCGGTTTTGAAGACCGTGGCACTCACCAGACGTACAACCAGCCCCATATCATTAGTATTACGTTAATATAGTAACGTAAAAAAATGATTTATTCAACACATGTGCTCAATAAGATTATTTTAAGAAAACTTTAAGTAAAACACTCAGTAAAGTTTTACTTAAAGGTGTTTTTGTAGATTTCCATCAATGGTATTTGTCGAAATAGGTCTAAATAATCTCGGAAGTATAGATCAATAGTGCGAAATCAGATGAATCGACAAAAAGCGTATCTTTTTCCGTTATTCGTGCTTTCGACAAAATGTTCAAATGGAACAGTTTTCTATAACGAACTATAACAGATGCTTGAATGGTACAGTAGTGAAAAGTCGGTGTAACAGTTTTATCTGTGGATAGCTGTGCATAACTCTTTAACTATACATGGGTGAATATATATACATTAGTGAATGGAGAATGTAGCGGTGATTTTAAGAAAGCAATGGTTTAAATTTGCATCCTGTTACAACATTTATTAAGGTTAATAAATGATGACAGTTGATTGGCGGGTGTGAAAGTGAACTATTATACAATTGGTCTAGCTGGACACATTGACCATGGAAAGACAACGTTGACAGCAGCGTTAACAGGGATCGATACAGATCGTTTGAAAGAGGAGAAAGAACGAAACATTTCAATAGAACCAGGTTTTGCTCCTTTTCATTTATCGGATGCCATGAAGGTATCAATTATTGATGTTCCGGGTCATGAACGATTCATACGTCAAATGATCGCGGGAGTTGCAGGGATAGATCTTGTTGTTCCAGTTGTAGCTGCGGATGAAGGGGTTATGCCTCAGACGAGGGAGCATTTGGAGATTTTATCGTTGCTGGGGATTGAACGATCGATTATTGCGATTACTAAAACAGACATGGTAGACGATGAAATGCTTCATCTTGTTAAGGAAGATATTCTTGAATACATAAAGGGCACCGGATTTGAAGGATCACCACTTCATTTCGTCGATGGCAAGAGTGGGCGAGGTATTGAGGAGTTGAAAGAAAGTATTCGTATCTTTCTTAAGGATGTTCCTTCGAGAAATAAAGGAGGAGCGCTAAGGTTACCGATTGATCAGATTTTCACGCTACAAGGTCACGGGACAATTGCGAGAGGCACGATCTTTGATGGGGAAATTCAAGAAGGAGAACTCGTTACACTGTTGCCAGACCGTGTAGCTGCTAGAGTAAGACAAGTCCAGACACACAGTCAGAAAGTGGAGAGGGCTTTTGCTGGCCAGAGGGTAGCAGTTAATCTAGCAGGACCTAATAAGCAAGAATTGACGAGAGGACAGGTGATTGTTAATTCTAATCACTATGCCGTTTCAACTACTATCGACCTTTCATTCACCAAAGCACTCACGATGTCCTATGATTTGAAACAGCGATCAGAAGTAACGGTTCATATCGGAACCGCTGAAGTACGTGGAACGATTGTGTATTTTGATCGGAACATTCTTGAGCCTGGAGACCGAGAAGATCTATTTTGTCAGCTTCGGTTACATGATCCCGTGACAGCAAAGAAAGGAGACCGCGTCATCCTTAGACGCCCTTCCCCGGTTGAGACGATTGGTGGAGGAAGCATCTTAAATGTAGCGGGAGAAAAATACAAATTTGGCTCAGAGACAATTGCGAAGTTTGAGCAGATGGTGAAAGGAACGCCAGTCGAACAGCTTGTTCAGATTCTTGAACAAGAGCACCTATTATCAAAGGAACAAGTGGTGCAACAAATTGGTTTAAATGAAAAATCCTTTCAACAGCTTATTGACGATCCGGAAATTGTAGGTGTCCAAAATGGCGTTACATCTAACGACGTTTTAACACGGATCGTTGAAGCTATTCACAACTTTGTACAGGGCTATCATAATCACTTTCCGATGCGGAAAGGACCACGCAAAGCGGAGGTCGTTCAAGATTTGAAAAAAACTTACCCTAAAAAAGTAATTGAAGTTGCCCTTCAAACAGAGCTGAAGGAAGGTATGATGCAAACAGGGCCATTTCTATCAATGACTGGTTTTGAACCCATGATGCCTGATGCCTGGAAAACACGTATGACCCAGGTGTTAAAGAAGTTACTTGAACAGGGTGTGAATGTTTCGCCGATCGATCGCTTGATCGAGGATCAACAAATTCCAGATTCCCATCACGCTGAATTGAAGAATTTCTTATTAGAAGAGGAAATCGCGGTGAAATTAACAGATGACTTATATGTTCACAAAGAAAATTGGAGTCGCATTGTGCGAGATTTAAAGGAAGGCACTGATAAATCCTTCACTCTACAACAGGCTAAAGACATTCTGAATGTTAGCCGTAAATATCTAGTGCCGATTCTTGAGCGACTTGATGAAGAGAGCTATACAATAAGAAAAGACCAAGAAAGATATTGGAGATTAGAGAAATAGATCGATGCTGAGGAGTGGAAAAAATGAAGAGATTTATGATGTTTACTCTGGTGCTTATGCTAGGAATACTTGCCGCATGTAGCTCAAATAATAGCGAAAATGCTTCAGAAGAGAAAAACAGTGAGTCAGAAGATAAGGCTTTTACAATTGGGGTTATTCCTGTTCAAACGGAAGGTGAGATTGAAGAAGCGATGACGAAACTTCAAGTTGAACTTTCCGAGAAGTTAGATCAAGAAGTTGAAATCACAACGTTTCCTGATTATAACGGTGTTGTAGAAGCGATGAATTATGATCAAATCGATATGGCCTATTTTGGCCCGCTTACTTACGTGATTGCTCATGAGAAGAGTGGTGCAAAAGCTATTGTTACACAGCTAATTGACGGTGAGCCGTTCTATCATTCTTATATCATCACAAATGCTGAGAACGAGTGGGATACGTTAGAAGACTACCTTGAAGATAGTGAAGCAAGAAGCTTTGCGTTTGGTGATCCGAATTCTACTTCAGGATCCCTCATTCCATCAATCGAGCTTCAAGACAGAGGAGTTTTTGAGGATCAAGACAAGAACGACTTTGCTTCGGTAGCGTACACCGGTTCACATGATGCAACGGCTTTGTCTGTTCAAAACAAACAGGTTGACGCTGGTGCGATTGATAGTGCTATTTACAATCAGCTTCTTGAGTCAGGAAAAATTGATGGAGATCAATTAAAAGTCATTTGGGAGTCAGAAAAGCTATTCCAATATCCGTGGGCTGTTTCAAAAGGTACGGATGATGAGACGATTGATAAGCTTCAGAACGCATTTTTATCGATTGAAGATGAAACGATTTTAAATGCATTTGGTGCGTCCGGATTTACGAAGGCTAGCAATGACGATTATGAGAGTATTAGAAGCGCTGCTGACAAACAAGGGTTATTAGACGAGTAAAATGGCCTGGTTTAAATGGAAGCATCTTATCCTCTTCATAGGGGTTATCCTATTAATGGTGTGGAGCATTGGGGTTACGGAATTCGACGTAAGGAAATTCAGTCAATTTAGCAACATGTTGGACTTTCTTTCCAATTGGTTTCCGCTAAATACTTCGGTGCTTCCGACCATGCTAAAAGCAAGTCTAGTGACGCTAGGCATGGCGTTTCTAGGAAGCTTTGCTGGTTTGCTTATTGCACTACCTGTTAGCTTATTGGCAGCAAAAAACACGGCTGGGCCCTTCTATGGAGCAGTTCGAATTGTGTTAAGTTTTGTGCGATCTATTCCAGAAATTGTACTAGGCTTGATGTTCCTTACAGTTGTAGGGCCTGGGCCTTTTGCTGCAACAATTGCCATTATTGTACATAATGCAAGCGTGCTTTCTAAATTAATTGCAGAGTTAATTGAAGCGGCTGATAAAGGCCCTCAGGAAGCGATGAAAGCGGTAGGGGCTCGTCCACTTACAGGTGCTCTTTTTTCCGTTTTCCCTCAAATCTGGCCAAACGTTTTATCACATTACTTCTATCGCTTCGAAGTCGCTATCCGAACGTCACTTATGCTCGGGCTCGTCGGTGGCGGGGGAATTGGACAACAGCTGTTTGTTCATTTTAAAACATTTCAATACTCAACAGTTGCGGTTGATGTCATGTTGATTATGGTGATTGTCATCGTCGTCGATTTTCTCGGAAGCAGGGTGAGACAGTATGTTATGTGAAGAAGCGTTATTATCGGTAGAAAACGGTTCAGTGCGTTATCGAAATGCTGATACCTTTGCACTAGACGACGTGACGCTCACTTTTCAGAAAGGTGAGTTTGTCTGTATTCTTGGAAAAACTGGCTCTGGTAAGTCGACACTCATAAGGACATTAAATGGCCTCCAGGCTTTAACTGAGGGTGATATTCGATACAACGGTAGTACGTTCCGTCAACTGGATCGAGAGGGACTTAGAAGTAAAAGGAAGACCATGGGAATGATCTTTCAGCATCATCAGCTCATCCCGCGTTTAACGGTTCTGCAAAACGTATATACCGGATTATTTGGTTCTCGTTCAACTTTTCGTAACCTGGCAGGATTGTTTAATGAGGAAGAAAAGAAGTTAGCGGTGGACGTTATTGATCAGGTTGAATTGCTTCCTCATCTAAATAAGCGCGTGGATTTACTGAGTGGGGGGCAGAGGCAGCGAGTAGGGATTGCGCGTGCTCTTGTTCAAACTCCCGATGTTTTTCTTGGAGATGAGCCTGTAGCAAGTCTTGATCCTGGTACCGCCAATCGGATTTTTCAGCTTATTCAACGGTTGCATCAAGAACGCAACTTGCTAACGATTATTAATGTACATGATGTGAAGCTAGCCAAAAGGTACGCGACTAGAATTGTAGCTTTAAAAGAAGGTCGGGTTGTTTTCGATGATCAACCTGAAGCGCTCACTGAGGAGTTAGAAGATATGCTGTATGAAATGTAAAAAAGGAAGTTGGGGACTCCCCAACTTCCTTTTTTTATTTGCTTGCGGTGATCGCAAATGAATCTTTTTCATTTACATGACCGACAATGTGAGCTGATTTCCCTTTACCATTCATACGTGATACATATTCATTTGCTTCATGCTCAGGCAGGCTAATTAATAGGCCGCCAGAAGTTACCGCATCACATAAAATGAATTGCTCAAGCTCTGTTAGGTTTTCGTATTTGACAGATTCAGCTATCCAGCGGTGATTGGCTTTTGATCCACCCGGAATATAGCCTTGCTCCGCTAACTCGACCGTACCAGGTAATATAGGTACGTTGTTGTAATCAATCTGAATACTAACGTTGCTACCAGTTGCCATTTCATAAGCGTGTCCAAGTAAACCAAATCCAGTCACATCCGTAACAGCATTTGGAGATAATCCCGATAGCTGTTCTGCTGCTGTTTTGTTTAGCTCAGCCATCGTTTCAGATACGTGCTGAAGCTGTTGGGCAGTAAGCTTTTCGGGCTTGATTGCAGTCGTTTGAATTCCCACACCAATTGGCTTTGTTAGCACGATAACGTCGCCAGGCTTAGCGCCGACATTCATTAGAATTTCATCTGGATGGACAAGTCCGGTTACGGATAATCCGAATTTCGGCTCCTGATCATCAATGGAATGTCCCCCAGCAGTGACGGCGCCAGATTCATCTACTTTATCTGCAGCACCTTTTAAGATTTCTGCAAGTATAGAAGGATCTAAATTCTTAATAGGGAACCCTACAATGTTAAGAACGGTCTTAGGTACTCCGCCCATTGCGTACACATCACTGAGTGAATTGGCTGCGGCAATTTGTCCAAACATATATGGATCATCAACGATAGGTGTAAAGAAGTCTACCGTTTGAATCATGGCGAGTTCATCAGTTAGGCGGTATACGCCTGCATCGTCGGAAGTTTCCACACCGACAAGTAAATTTGGATCTTTTTTCTTGTTAGGTAATTGACGCAAAACTTGCGTCAGGTCCTCGGGACCGATTTTGCATCCTCAACCACCTTTTGTCGAAAGAGACGTTAAACGGATTTTTTCTTGGCTCGACATATGACCACCTCCTTCCAAGAGTATAAATCTTTTCATCGCATATTTGAAATGATATAGTATGAACAACTTAAAATTAATTAAGAGGAGGCAGTTTTAATGAAGTATAATGTCACAATCGAATTCTGCATGCAGTGAAACTATGCACCTAAAGCCGCGAGTTTCGCGGAACAATTATTTAATCATTTCAGACACGAAATTGGTTCACTTGAGCTAATCCCTGGTTCAGGAGGCGTGTTTGAAGTTACGGTGAATGACAAGCGAATGCATTCGAAGAAAGAAACTGGTCACTATCCTGATGTCGAAGCATTTATTATAGATATAGAAAATACAACGTTCTAGATGGGCACCCCCGGGGTGCCTTTCGTGTCGCTATAGGAGATGAGAGTTTTGAAATTATTGAAAGAACTTCCGCCGATTCATCAAATCCAAGAAGCATTACTTAATGAAAGTGTTGGAAGCGAGTTACCTCACAATGTATTAAAACACCTGATTCAACAAGAAGTGAATGACTTGCGGGACTCTTTGTTGAGAGATACATATACGGGAGACTCGGAGGGGAGAGAAGCGTTTCAATATGAAATCATGCAGAGCGTGATGGCGAAAATTGGATCTTCCAAAGAGTTTAACTTAAAGCCGGTGATCAACGCGACTGGTGTCGTTCTTCATACAAATCTTGGCAGAGCGCGTTTAAGTGACTTGGCTATTGATCATTTGATTCACGTAGCTAAAAGTTATTCGACACTTGAATATAATCTGCAGAAAGGAAAGCGCGGATCCCGTCACACAATCGTCGAAGATGCTATTTGTAAAGCAACAGGTGCAGAGGCTGCTATGGTTGTGAATAACAATGCAGCTGCAGTCTTTCTTATATTAAGTGCTCTTGCGAAAGAAAAGGAAGTGGTCGTTTCTCGAGGGGAGCTTGTTGAAATTGGCGGATCTTTTCGCGTTTCATCAATTATGGAGGAAAGTGGTGCTAAGCTTAAAGAAGTAGGGACGACAAATAAAACACATTCGTTTGATTATGAAGCAGCGATCAACGAAGAAACGGCTATGCTGATGAAAGTACATCGCAGCAATTTTTCAATCGTCGGGTTTACAGCTGAAGTAGCACGAGAAGAGCTAGCCTCCATAGCGACGAAAAACCAGGTGGTTTTTTATGAGGATTTAGGGAGTGGGGCGCTTTTTGATTATCGAGACTATGGGATTGGCGAAGAGCCTACGGTGCAAGAAACGCTTGCTTCGGGTGCTGACCTCGTTTCCTTTAGCGGGGATAAACTTCTGGGTGGACCACAGGCAGGAATGATTGCTGGGAGAAAAGATCTGATCAATCGGTTGAAGAAGCATCAGCTCGCTCGAGTATTGCGCGTCGATAAGTTCACGCTTGCTGCGCTTGAGGCAACGTTACAGCAACACATGTATGAAGAGGCTGCTAACATACCAGCTATAAGAGACATTACAAAAAGTGCGGAAGAGATTCGAGAGCGCTCAGAACTCTTTCAGCAAAGACTTGAAAGAAAAGCGTCTCATTATCGTATTGAGGTAGTGGAGGGAACTTCACAAGTTGGGGGAGGTACAATGCCTTCAGTCGAGCTACCTACTTATGTCATCGCCCTCCAAACCGATCAATACAGCGTAAATGAACTAGAAGAATTTCTTCGTCTTAGTAACACACCAATCATTACAAGAATTCAAGATGGAAAAATACTGATTGACCTAAGGACGGTAACCATCGAGGAAGAAGACGACATTTTGCAATGCTTGATTCAAATACCAAAATAAAAAGACGGCCACTTCGGCCGTCTTTTCTAATTGAAATTTAAAACCCTTCACCATTCTTTTGTCTAGTGTGGTTTCTGTTTTTTACTTTATGGGAGCCTTTCATTGGCTCTGGTTGGCCAGTATGCCCTTTAGGAGCGTTTTTTCGAATGTCTTTGAACGTATTGCTCTCAGTCATATGAATCCCTCCTTACGCTTTAGTATGGTCAAAATGATAGTGCTTATTCTTGTCGAATAGGACGCTTTGTCCTGGTTACACTATGATGAAAGCTTAAGAAAAGGAGGTTGGTTAAATGCCTTACAATAAAGACAAACAACAGAGTTTCCAAGCAGCGCAACAAGGTTACGAACAAGCTGTTGATGCCAAGAAAGAAATTGTGGTGAGTAGTAGTGGATACGGTAAAGACCTGAAGCATTTGCAACAAGAAGTGGGTGAAGCGAAAGAGCAGATTGAGAGTGCATTAATGAGTGCAACAGAACATCAGCGTGCGCAATTACTTCAATTTCAGCAGGATTTGCAATCGATTGAAGCAGAAATGAATCAAGAATAATAATGAAAACCCGTCATCACCTGATGACGGGTTTCAAGCCTATTGGCGTTTCTTTGTCTTTTTATTATATTGACGCTGCTCTTGTGTCATATGCTCGTTTGCATATTCATTGTCATAGCCTGCGCCGTTCCCTTGAGCATCGGCATCATTCATTCCTGGACGCACACCGTTTGCTTTTCGCTTACCCATATTCATCACCTCCCTTCATCTAATTTTTCCTATAAGGGAGAAAATATGTAGTGATAAGTTAGACTTATCAATAGCAATAACAATCTTGTTATTTACTTATGTTTAGAAATTTACTAAACTGGATAAAGGGAAGTTGAAAACGTTTTTTCGACATCCGCTTTGTTATGCAATTTGGAGGAGGGAACTACATATGGCAAATCACGAACTTTATAATTCCAAAGCAACATTTGATGCCAATGGTAAATCATATTCCTTCTATCGTCTTCAGGCGCTAGAAGAAGCAGGCATCGCTAAGGTAAGCAAGCTCCCTTATACGATCAAAATTTTGCTCGAATCCGTATTACGTCAGTATGACGGTAAAGTCATTAAAGAAGAGCATATTGAAAACCTCGCTAAATGGGGAACTAGCGAGCAAAACAAAGATATTGACGTACCATTTAAACCTTCACGTGTCATTCTTCAAGATTTTACAGGCGTACCTGCTGTTGTTGACCTTGCGTCACTTCGTAAAGCAATGGCTGATATCGGCGGCGACCCTGACAAAATCAACCCTGAAATCCCAGTTGATCTTGTTATTGACCACTCGGTACAGGTTGATAAATACGCATCTGAAGATGCACTTGAATTTAATATGAATAAAGAATTTGAACGTAACCTTGAGCGTTATAAGTTCCTTAAATGGGCTCAAGATGCATTTGATAACTATCGTGCCGTTCCACCAGCAACTGGTATCGTTCACCAGGTAAACCTTGAGTACGTTGCGAACGTTGTTCAAGAAAATACTGTTGATGGCGAGAATGTTGCCTATCCAGATACATTATTCGGCACTGACTCCCATACAACCATGATCAACGGTCTTGGTGTACTTGGATGGGGTGTAGGTGGTATTGAAGCTGAAGCTGGAATGCTTGGTCAGCCTTCTTACTTCCCGGTTCCTGAAGTAATCGGTGTGAAGCTTACTGGAGAACTTCCGAGCGGAACAACAGCAACGGATCTTGCGCTAAAAGTGACTCAGCTTCTTCGTGAGAAAAAAGTTGTTGGGAAATTTGTTGAGTTCTTCGGACCGGGTCTATCAGGCATGCCGCTTGCTGACCGTGCAACAATTTCCAATATGGCACCAGAACAAGGTTCTACATGTAGCTTTTTCCCAGTTGATGAAGAAGCGCTTGAATACATGCGCCTAACTGGTCGCTCTGAAGAGCATATTAACCTTGTGCGTGAATACTCAATTGCTAACGGATTGTTCTACACGCCAGAATCAGAAGATCCTGAATTCTCAAGCGTTGTTGAACTTGATCTTGGAACGGTAGAGCCAAGTCTTGCTGGTCCTAAGCGTCCACAAGATTTAATTCTTCTTTCCGATATGAAAAAAGAGTTCAATAAAGCAGTCGTTGCCCCTCAAGGTAACCAGGGTCTAGGTATGGATAAGAAAGAATTCGACAAGGAAGCTGTTG
Source organism: Anaerobacillus sp. 1_MG-2023 (assembly GCF_030547345.1). Taxonomy (NCBI): domain Bacteria; kingdom Bacillati; phylum Bacillota; class Bacilli; order Caryophanales; family Bacillaceae; genus Anaerobacillus; species Anaerobacillus sp. 1_MG-2023. The sequence continues at coordinate 244,828 of NZ_JAUORD010000003.1, forward strand.
TTAAATTTAACGATGGAAAAGAAGTAACGATGAAAACAGGTGCAGTTGCGATCGCAGCGATTACAAGCTGTACAAATACTTCAAACCCTTCCGTTATGCTTGGTGCGGCTCTTCTTGCGAAGAAAGCTGTTGAAAAAGGACTACAAGTTCCTGAATACGTGAAAACTAGCCTTGCTCCAGGATCAAAAGTTGTAACAGACTATCTTGATAAGTCTGGACTTATGCCTTACCTTAGAGACCTTGGTTTCCACCTGGTTGGTTATGGCTGTACGACTTGTATCGGTAACTCAGGTCCACTTAAAGAAGAGATTGAAGATGCGATTGCGAAGAGCGATCTTACGGTAACTTCTGTACTTTCAGGTAACCGTAACTTTGAAGGACGTATCCACCCACTAGTAAAAGCAAACTATCTTGCTTCACCACCGCTTGTCGTTGCTTATGCTCTTGCTGGAACAGTAGACTTTGATCTTCATTCAGATTCATTCGGTAAAGACAAAGACGGCAACGATATATTCTTGAAAGATCTATGGCCATCAGCAGAAGAAATCAAGCAAGCCGTTGCTGAAACAGTAACACCAGAAATGTTTAAGCGTCAGTACAAAACTGTATTCGACGAAAACAAACGCTGGAACGAACTAAGCACTAGTGAAGGAGATCTTTATAACTGGGACGATGAGTCTACTTATATTCAGAACCCTCCATTCTTCGAGAATCTTTCTAAAGATCCTGAAGACATTCACGAGCTTAAGGACCTGAGAGCGATCGCGAAGTTTGGCGATTCCGTTACTACGGACCACATTTCACCAGCTGGTGCGATTGCTAAAGATATGCCTGCAGGGCAATATCTACAAAATAACGGCGTTCGTCCAATTGACTTTAACTCTTACGGATCACGTCGTGGTAACCACGAAGTTATGATGCGCGGTACGTTTGGTAACATTCGTATTCGTAACGAAGTAGCTCCAGGCACTGAAGGCGGCTGGACAACATTCTGGAACACGGATGAAGTTATGCCAATTTATGATGCAGCAATGAAATACAAAGAAGAAGGAACAGGTCTAGTGGTTCTTGCTGGTAAAGACTACGGCATGGGAAGCTCACGTGACTGGGCTGCCAAAGGAACAAACCTTCTAGGAATTAAAACGGTAATTGCAGAAAGCTACGAGAGAATTCACCGTAGTAACCTTGTGTTGATGGGTGTGCTTCCACTTCAATTTAGAGATGGTGAGACTGCAGATACGTATAACCTTACTGGTAAAGAAACGTTTGCTGTTGAAATCACAGAAAACGTGAAACCACGTGATGAAGTTAACGTAACGGCAACATCTCCAGATGGCGAAACCCAAACATTTAAAGTACTTGCTCGTTTCGATAGTGAAGTTGAAATTGACTACTATCGCCACGGCGGTATTCTTCAAATGGTGCTTCGCGACAAAATTGCAAATTAATTTAGAAAAGGATGGCTCTTGCCATCCTTTTTTATTGTGGTTTAATTTGTTGACATCATAGCTAGAATGATGACGACATTGCGTAAATGAGGTGAAAATAGCAACGTTCATGGGCAGAACTCAATAAAATAAACGAAAAAATCGGATTTTTGTAATAAGTTTTGATTAATCGGGAATAATGGTTTTAAATACTGTTGAAGAGGAAAGGAGACTAACATGAGGAAATCTAAAAAAGTTTCTTTTAAAGAACTTGTTATGCAAAATAAGCTTGAATTAATGAATGATAAACAAGCGATTGAACGTATTGAAGACAAATTTGAGCAAAAGCACGCAAAAAATTTGTAAGGGTATAGATATTTCTCTTTTAGTTGCACAGCCTATTACCTAAAGGAGGAGATACAAATGAGTAACCCAAAGAAATTCCCAAAATCTTTTAAGCCAAATCACCTCGCTTCTGTCAATCCAGAAGCTGAAGGGAACAAAGGAAAGCAAATGCAAACTAAAGGCAACGCTGAACCTGACTACGCCCCTCCAAAAGGGAAATAGGCTGATGACGACCAGAAAGGAAAACTCTTTCTGGTTTATTTCAATTTTAACAACTTCTTTTCATTTCTTGTAAAGTTGTCCAAAAGTGTGGAGAGATGACGAAAGATTAGGAGACAAACGTTTTCGGGGGGAACATTATGACAATTACAGCAAGGATTGAACCCATTTCAGTGATGGGGGCTGAAGAAGAACCAAATAAAGAGCTTCTTGTAAAAGAGCTTGAAATCAAAATGCAGCAAATGGGCTATCTTGTGCCATATCGAGAAGAATTAAATTGGAGTCGCACAATTGCGAGCCTTGAGTTAGGAGAAGTACAAACCCTTCAAAAATTAAAAAAAGCGGCTGCTAAAAACGATCGCGTTCTTCTTATTTACGCGCGTCTTTTTAAAGGGACGATTTTTCAACATCTGATTCTTCACCCAAATCAATCTGGAATTTATCTTCCTTTTCGATTTGATGAGCCTTTTGTCATTCAAATAGAAGGTAGAAAGATCTGGGTTGGTTCTTCTGTAAGGCTTCTTGAGGAATTATCATGGCTCCAAATTAGTTTTGATCAAGGAGATCATCAGGAAAGTGTGAAAGAATACTGGCAGAATTTGATAGAGATCTCTAGAAAGAGTGTCAACTATATGAGTCCGATTATTTTTGAAGAAGCCATTTAGAAGATTTTAGTAAAGGAAGAAAGGGTATGGGCATATAAGAGGGGTGATAGTAGTGGATAAAAAAGATAGGTTAGGCAGTGATATATACCGCATGCTTGAGGAATCTGGACCACCTTATGGGTGTGGGACTGCATCCATTATAGGTGGTTTCGCTGCCAGGCTTGCTGTTATGAGTCTTACGATTTCTGATATTGACCACGAATTACATGACGTACCAGGTACTTTCTTTCTGATGTGTGATGAAGACGACCGTGAATTTCAATCGTTTTTAGATGAGGGAGGCAACCATTCACCAAACGATGTTCCGATACAATTATTAGAATGTACGTATCGGCTTCTCGTCGAGCTGTCTTCCTATGAGGACCGAATTCAGAGCAATGTTGTCGTGGACTATCGAATGGGGATCAGAATGTTGAAACAGGTATTTACTGCGGCTGAGAATATTTTGCTTTCCAATGGATGCAGTGCAGAAGTGCGTAAGGATATGTTGTACTATGAAGGCAAGCTAGAAGGGGCGCTTCCCAAAAGCCTTCAATCTTAATTGAAATAGGAATACCTATTAAGATGATTAGTCATAATAAGCTCGTACCTACTTAATTCGGGAGGGCTTATGATGGTATCTAAACGAGACGATCGCAGCGATAATGCAGAGAAATTATCTAAAATAATTCAGGATACGAAAGAGAATATTCATGATTCTGAAGCGTCGTTAGAATTGACGGATAGCGATTTGCAGAAAAAAGCTATTCAAGATAAAAATCAGCGCCGAAAACATAGTATTCAGGCGCTGGAAAATGAAGTGCAAGACGAAACAAAGCAATAGCGATTTAAAGAACTGAGTGACAATAAGTCACTCAGTTCTTCTCATTCATGCTTCAAGGGTGGATTATGGTAAAATAACATAGACACCACGTTGAAGTTAGGAGAGGAAAGATTATGTACATAGCAACTACGTCTATTGATGTTCGGTATGCTGAAACAGATCAAATGGGAGTCGTATATCATGCTAACTATCTGATATGGTTTGAGCTCGGACGAACGTCGCTAATTAATGATTTAGGATTTCGTTATGCTGATATGGAAAAAGAGGGGATTCTTTCTCCCGTTGTAGATATTAAAGCAAGCTACAAACGACCTGTAAGGTATGGGGATAAAGTGAATGTAAGAACTTGGGTCGAGCATTATGATGGGCTTCGTGTGAATTACGGCTATGAAGTCATAAACGGAGAGGGCGAGATTTGCGTTACGGGCGAATCGATGCATACGTGTGTAAAGCGAGATACGTTCCGACCTGTCTCAATACGGAGGAAATTTCCGGAATGGCATCAGGCGTATGAACAAGCGAAGAAACAATCTGTTTCTACTGGAGCCGAATAATGGCTTTTGGTCTGTCCAAGCGAGAGCTAGCAGAATGGAAAGCAGCCGTTTCGAACGGAGAGGTCGCTTTATTGACTCATTTTTGGTATGATCCTCGCTTTCCACAGTATCACTCTGTGACGAAAGCAGGGTGTCGTAATAAAGAAAAGCTTGCCCGATGGGGAGAACAGTATGGTTTAAAAAGAGAATGGATGCACGACCGTGAAGAATTTCCGCACTTCGACCTGTTAGGGGATGAACAGATCCGTATTCTTGAAGCAGAGGGTCTTGTAGCGCACATTCACCGATTTAGATTAACAAAAAAGTGAAATAAAAACGCGAAAGCTTCTCGCTTTCGCGTTTTTCTCAATCAATTTCCGTGCACAAATTCTATTTCCTCTTTTTTTCGGCTGAATTTCACGGCGAAATCTTGATCCTCAAAGAACCAGATATCTTTTTGTTCTACAAAAAAGGTAATGCCTTCTTCTTCAACTGTAAGAGCAGGTTCCGTTGGTTCTTCCACAGTCATACCAAGGGAAAAGCCATCTTGAACAGTGCTGCATCCACCTACACGTACAAAAAAGCGGAGGTTGTCACCTTTTTCAAGATCCATTTCTCGTTTAAACCAGTTCAAAGCGGGTTTTGTAATTGTCATTTTCAAGTGTATTTCCTCCTTTGCCGTACGAGTCTTCTCGTACTATTATAAAGAAGTAGCGCCAACTTGCAAAAAGAAAAAGGTTATAAAGCGAAATAATGGCAATAAACCCACTTAAATATGTAAACCATCTCGTAATTCACGTTACATCAGCATAGAATAAGGGTATAAAAGGAAGTGTAATGAGGAGGTTTTTGGAATGAAAAAACAGAGAATATGGCTGTTTTTATTCCTCATTCTTGCTGCGGGTATTTTACTCAGTGTTAAGCCAATTATGGAACACCGTAGTCAGCGTTTGAATGAAATAAAGCAAGCAGCATCCATGATGGTTATGAATGAAGCTCCGAATGAAACGGTCATCTCATCAATCGCGAATAAAAATGATCGAGAGAAAACGGATATAGTACCTGAAGTCTCTAAAGAAAAGTCAGATTCATCAAAACCTGAAGAAGTAGAACAGCCTGAAGATCCCGATATAAGAATGGTGGGATTGGGCGACTCATTGACGAAGGGTAGCGGTGACTCGACAGGGCAAGGGTACATTGGTCGACTTGCTGCAAATATAAAGAATGAAACAGATACGTCTGTACTTGTTGAAAACTACGCTGTTCATGGAAGGCAGACGCCAAAATTATATAAGATGTTAAACGAAGACGATGTGCAGGATTCCCTTTCAGAAGCAGATGTGATCGTCATGAGTATTGGTGGAAATGATCTAATGAAAGTTGTGAAAGAACATTTTCTAGATTTACAAATGGATGTTTTTCAACAAGAACAAACAAACTATGTAGAACGTCTAAGTGCCATTATGCAACGAATTAGAAGTATTAATTCCGACGCGCCGATTTTATTTATTGGTCTTTATAATCCTCTATTAGAGAATTTTCAATCGGTAACGGAAATTGATCAAATTGTGCAAAGGTGGAATGGGGCAAGTGAAGATACGGTTCTTAAAGATGATGACACAACCTTTGTACCCGTGTATGAATTGTTTAATTCTGTAGATGAGAACTTGTTTTTTGATGATGGCTTTCATCCAAATGATCAAGGATACGAACTGATGGCGAGGCAGATTCAATATCGGTTGAAGCAGGATGAGTTATTAGAAGAAATCCCATTTGAATAGTTCATATACGAGTGAACTTCCGTTTGATAGAATAATAGGTACAATCGTTAGAGTAAAGGAAAATGACAATGAATCGATTTATGAAACTAATCCTCATTTCGTTAATGCTTCTAGTATTTGTGGTAGCGGGCGCCTTAACTTATGTCTATTTTAAGGATGATCCAGAGCTAACGGATTCACTCCCTGTGAGTGATGAAATAAAGGAAACCTTTCAAGATGAAGAACCCATTCCTCAGAAAGTACCAGATAATGTGCGGATTGTTGGTCTTGGTGATTCCTTAACAAAAGGCGTCGGTGACCAAGAAAAAAAGGGATATATCGGTTACGTAAGTGATTCTTATTTTGAAAATGAACAGAATGCAAAGGTTACACTAGATAACTATGCGATAACTGGTAGTGAAACGAAAGATCTCATAAAAAGGTTGGAAGAGAATGAAGTCCAAAACGGTGTCAAAAAAGCGGATTATATTTTCTTAACGATCGGTGGAAATGATTTATTTGGGGTTGTTAAAAATCATTTCATGAATCTTGATCAACAATATTTTTCTCTTCAAGAAAAGATTTATTTAGAAAATTTGACGACGATATTAGACAAGCTTAGAAGTTTAAATGGTGATGCACCAATTTATTTTACAGGTTTATTCAATCCGTTCTCAAAAGCTTTTGGGGATATTCCAGAAATGAATGAAATCGTAGACGATTGGAATAATGGTAGTCAATTAACTGTTTCAAATTATCCTGAAGTTACATTTGTTCCAGTTGCCGATCTCTTCCTTGAGAGTGATGAGAACCTTCTATATGAAGATGCCTTTCATCCAAATGAAGATGGGTATCATTTAATGGGGGATCGGATTGTCTCTTATTTAGAAGAAAACAATGTGGCATTTAATCAATAAAGGTAGGGAACCATTTATGGATACGGTTGAAAAGTTTGAAAAGCAATACGTAGCCCTCGCTAAACAGTATGAGGTCTCGGAAGTGATGACGCCAAAATCAAAGCTCATCTTCATACTAGAGTCTCCTCATGTTTCTGAAGTGGAAAATGGTGTGCCGGTCGCAGGACCTTCAGGAGCTACAATGTCGAAAAAGCTATTTGGTCCGGAGTATTCACATCCTCTCGGTCTCTTGCTGAAGAAACATCAGGAAGAAAGTATGGAAAGACCATCGCTTGACGTTGTGGGATTACTTAACGTATGTAATATTCCGATGCAATCGAAACCATATGCTGAGAGTGATCGAAATGCTAACAGTGAATTACTTGAACACTTAAGTAAAATCCGCACATCTAATCAAAAGACTCCTTATAAAGATAATGAGTTACTAGCTGTGCAGCAGCTTATATTAGAAAAGTTTAGAAATCGACTGAAGGCGATTTCTAATCGAGAACTGACGATCATTCCTTGTGGACGATTTGCTCAAAAGTTCTTTCAGCTAGCTAATGTTTCAAGTGAAAAATGGACGGTCATAATGGATGTTCCTCATCCTTCTTATAATTCTTGGAGTCGCGAACGTTACCAGGATGCGATTAGCAATGTATTAAATGAATTCAATCGTCATAAAATATAAGAATGTTTATTTGATTCACCCAAAAGCCCCGTTCTCTTAAGAACGGGGCTTTTGGCATTTAGTAGAGAAGCACATATAGCAAATGCATAAATATTGGATGCGTTGTAATATAAATGTAATGAAGGGAGGGGTGACAAAGTGAAGAAATGGGCAGCTTTACTTCTTCTGTCTCTCGTTGTAGTGAGTGGGTACGCGATCGCACCAAATGATTCATCACTAATGGTACAGGCCTCTGCTTATGTGGTGCAAGATGAAGATTTACCTTATTGTCATTAATTAAAGAAAAGGGGTCTGAAGTGTGTTGGTATCTTTCCAAGTTATCATTTGTCGAATGAATAGCCCTTAACCTCTTTGAAAGGAGGACGTACAATGGAAGAACTCACATTGTTTATCACGGCTGGCCTGTTCTTCGTGTCTCTCTTCAATTTTATTGTCATCTTAATTGAGAAAACAAAGCATAAATAGTTAGGCTTCGTGAACAATACCTATTTTTTTAGCATAATTCTCAACATGAGTTTTAAAGTTATTATTTTGGTCAAGTTCAAAGATCGTAGATGCTGTGTTCAGATATTCAATTGCCAGCTCTTGATTCCCAAGCAAATAATGGAGCTTACCGCACTGGTAACTAAGTTCGCCAAAAAGATAGAGGCGCTGCTTCTCCCTGCAAAGCAGAAATCCTTCCCTAGCAATCGAGAGAGCTTTCTCATAGTTTCTGCAGGTGGATAGCGCTTTTGAGTAATTATAATAAAGGCGAATTTCGATCGTTTCATCCTTAATAATGGGGAAAAAGCGAACGTGACAAAGAGCTTTATGAAATAACGGCAGAGCACATTCCCACTCTTTTTCCTCACTATGCAAAATGGCCATACTAATTAGAATTTCGATTTCACGTTCCGAGAAATTTTTAGACGTTGTCGTAGTAAGATGAAGGGCTTCATGGAGAAGTAGAAGGGCAGTAGAGGCATTATGTTCAAGATAATACGTACAAATAGCTTTATGCCAGAGATAAAACTGCTGGTTTTTGATTGTTCGAAAAAGGGGGTTCGATTCTTCTGCTTCAAGAATATCAGCTACTTCACTATATTCGCGTCGCTTAATGTGCCTTCTGACTTGTCGGATGACTTCATTAACGTAATCAAGTCGAGGGGTTTCCTTCATATGAAAAAAGTAATTAATATCAACACCGAGTCTGGAAGCAAGTTGGTACAGTAATTCTGCAGATGGTGAGACATCATTATTTTCAATTTGACTAATTAATGCCTGTGTACAGATGCCTTCCGATAAATCGGCCTGTGAGAGTCCAAGGTACAATCGAAGTTCACGCATCGCATATCCGAGTGTATCCTGACGCACCTGCAATCCCCCTTTTTTATCCAATTGTATCATGGATGTTTGTTTCCTATACATATTTTTCTAAATGCCGTGAAGGATTACTATAATTTTATTATGTGAACATATAACTTGCAGGAGTTTTCTTTTTTTTAGAGAAACCTCTTTAATGTAATTCTTCGTCAAATGGGTATTTATTAAAGGAGGAAAATGATTGACTTACTTACCATCATTTCATTTATCGAATCAAGTTGTCGTTGTTACTGGAGCAGGGAAGGGGATAGGGAGAGCACTAGCTATCGGAGCGGCCGAAGCAGGAGCGGACGTTGCCATTATTGCTCGAACAGAAGCTGATCTCAAAGAAACGGCAGGCCTTATTCGTGATGTCGGAAGAAAGGCATACCCAATTCAAGCTGATATAACACAATATAATGAAATCGAACAAGCGGTCCGACAAATCAAAAACGAAGCAGGGAAAATGGATGTACTGATCAACAATGCTGGGATGAACATTCGTTCGAGAGCAAGTGAAGTGACTGAACAAGAATGGGTGCAAATCTTTCAAACGAACTTGCAAGGCGCTTTTTTTATGTCGCAACAGTGTGCTGAAGTGATGAAAGAAAATGGTGGAGGGAAAATGATTAATATCTCTTCAGTAGGCGGTCACATGGCTCTAAGGACAGGGGTCGTCTATGCAGCTACGAAAGCAGGAATGATTCAAATGACCAAAAACCTTGCGCTTGAATGGGCAGAGGATAGCATTTCCGTAAATGCGATTGGACCGTGGTATTTTAAGACGCCGCTTACGGAAAAATTATTAGAAGACAAACAATATCTTAAGGAGATCCTTGATCGAACGCCAATGAACAGAGTAGGTGAACTAAAAGATCTCGTCGGGGCAGCTGTTTTCTTATCCTCTGAAGCTGCAAACTACATAACAGGACAAACGTTGTTCGTAGACGGTGGGATGACAGTTTATGGATTCTAATTAAAAGTATTGTTCGTGAATAATGGTTATGTTTTGAAGGCTTCTCGCACTTAGCTAATAAAAAAACCGTTACAATACGTAACGGTTTTTCCGATTAATCGACTAAGTCAGCTGAGAAACTAGGAGCTGTCAGTCCAGCATCTTCGTAGACAGTAGCCATTTTTTCTTCGAAAGAAGCGAATTGAGCGTCTGATTCTTCATACGTTGCTTCCGGGTCATCTGAAAGATTCGCTGCTCTTGTTTCATATGATTTTGCTAACTCTTCTAAAGCAGCTTCAATATCACTCTTGTACGTTTCAAGTTCAGCAGGAATTTCGATTGCACGCACATCTTCAGCAACGGTCTTTGCAGCTGATTCTGCATCAGACTTCATCGTTGCAAGCTCTTCATCAGAAGGCTTTTCTTCAGCGACTTTAGCTGCTTCAAATTCATAAATTGGTGAATCGCTTTTGTTTACAGTTTGAATTAAGTTCAATTGAAAATCGAGCAGATCACTTTTTACATCTGATTCATTTGCACTGCTTGTTTCTTCTGAGCTTTCGGAATTAGTAGTAGCGTTAGAATCGTTCTCATTGGAAGCACCATTGTTACTACAAGCAGCTACAAATACAAATAGCAGCATCACGAGAGGTAAAAATCTTTTCATTCAAAACCCTCCTAATTTTTAGAAAAATCATCTTACGAGTACAAATTTTAGTTTATTAGGAAGGTTTTGTAAACTACTAAACTACTATTTGGCATAAAATGTAATAAGTAAAACTATTCAGACAAATGTGTTCATAGTCAGTACTTAAAATATGTTAAGGTAGAGAAGGAGAAAATAGAAGGTAGGAGTGAGCGTATTGATATTATTTAATCAGGATTTGATTACAAGAGAGCAGGCAACCATTGATATTGAAGATCGTGGTTATCAATTTGGAGATGGTGTTTACGAAGTAATCCGTATTTATAACGGAAGCTTTTTTGAGTTGGAAGCTCACCTGGAACGTTTAGAACGAAGCGCGAGCGAGATCAAGATTTCTTTACCGTTTACTCAAAAAGAAATCCAGGAAAAAATCGAGCAGCTTGCGGCTGCTAATCGGCTACATAGCGGGCACGTCTACATGCAAGTAACACGAGGTGTAGCTCCACGAAATCATCCTTTCCCGGCAAAATCAGACCCTGTGCTTGTCGCTTATACGAAAGAATATGAGAAAGAACCATCACGCGCACCAGGGAAAGCGATCTTTATGGAAGATATTAGATGGTTAAGATGTGATATTAAAAGCTTGAATTTACTTGGGAATGTATTGGCTAAACAATCTGCAACGGAGCAGAACGTTGACGAAGCAATTTTTCATCGTGGCGACTTGGTAACTGAAGGAAGTTCTACGAATGTGTTTATAGTGAAAAATAACATCCTTTATACTCATCCAGCAAACAACTTTATTTTAGAAGGGATTACGAGACGAGTTATCCTTTCGGTTGCTTCTGAACTAGGTATTCAAATAAAGGAAGAAGCGTTTACAAAGCAGGAGCTGCTTGAAAGTGATGAAGTTTTTATTTCTAGTACAACCCAAGAAGCAAGACCAATTGTTGAGGTGGATGGCCGGCAGATTGGGAACGGAAAAGAAGGTGAGATAACCTCATCCCTTCATGCTAAGTTTGTTAGTCGTCTGTCATAACAAGAAGGTGTTGTTAAAATATTTTTAGTGTGCGCAGTTGAAATTTGCGCATATTAATGGTACTGTTATCTTTGGCTATATGTGAAAGAAGAGTTGCTTGTTCCGAGCGTTTTCCAACATTAGGGAAATGCTTTTTTTGAACACTATCAGGAGATTTTTCTCCCGTCTATAGCATTTAATGCATTTTAAAAGTAAAAAGGAGTTTTTAAAAGTTGAAAAAATTTCAAGATCTAGGTTTAAGTAATACGCTGCTAGAAGCAGTTAATCAAATGGGATTCGAAGAAACAACACCAATTCAAGCAGGTACGATTCCTCTAGCGCTTGAAGGCAAAGACGTTATCGGTCAGGCTCAAACTGGTACTGGTAAAACGGCTGCTTTTGGTATCCCAATGATTGAAAAGATCGACACTTCTCTATCTCATGTACAGGGAATCATTCTTGCGCCAACACGTGAGCTTGCTGTACAGGTTGCAGAAGAATTGAACCGTATTGGTCAAGCAAAAGGCGTGCGTGCCCTTCCTATATATGGTGGACAAAGCATCGTTCACCAAATCAAAGCACTTAAAAAGAGACCTCAACTAGTTGTTGCGACTCCAGGGCGTCTTATCGACCATATGGAACGTAAAACAATCCGTCTTCAAGAAGTATCTTTTGTTGTCCTTGATGAAGCAGATGAAATGCTTAACATGGGCTTCATTGAAGATATCGAGAAAATTCTTAAAGGTGTTCCAGATAAGCGTCAAACGCTTCTGTTCTCTGCTACAATGCCGAAACGTATCGCGATTCTTGCAGAGAAATTCATGAGCAACCCTGAAACAGTTAGAACGAAATCAAAAGAAATGACTGTTCCATCAATTGAACAGCATTACTATGAAGTTCGTGATTCTAAGAAATTCGATATTCTTTGTCGCCTTCTTGATACTCAGTCTCCTGAGCTTGCAATTGTGTTTGCAAGAACTAAGAAACGCGTTGATGAAGTATCTGAAGGTCTTAAGAAACGTGGATATATGGCTGAAGGAATTCACGGTGACCTTCCACAGGGTAAACGTGATCAGGTTATTAAACAGTTTAAAGACAGCACAATCGATATCATGGTAGCGACAGACGTTGCTGCACGTGGTCTAGACATCAGTGGTGTTACACACGTTTATAACTTTGACATTCCTCAAGATCCTGAAAGCTACGTTCACAGAATCGGTCGTACTGGCCGTGCAGGTAAGTCAGGTCTTGCTTCGACGTTTATTACTCCACGTGAGTACGATCACCTTAAAGTAATTGAGAAAATTACGAAGAAGTCTATGCAAAAACGTACGATCCCAAGCTTTGCTGAAGCAATGGAAGGCCAGCAGCAAATGGCGATTCAACAGCTTCAAAGTACAATTGAAGAGCAGGATCACTCAGTATACCGTTCATCAGCTGAACAACTTCTTGATGATCACGATTCAGTAACGCTTCTTTCTGCAGCTCTTAAGTTGCTAACAAAAGAGCCGGATACAACTCCGGTTAAAATTACTGAAATTGCACCACTTCGTGCTAAAAAGGCTCATGGCCGTGGCGGCAGTGGCGGTGGAAACCGCAACCGTAACCGCAGTAATGATCGCGGAGGCCGTAAAGGTGGAAGCGGTGGCGGATATCGCGGAGACCGCAACAGCGGTGGCGCTAACAAGCGTCGTAAGTTCAACGACAAAGGAAATAAATAAGATATATGTAGAAGTCGGGAGAAATCCCGGCTTTTTTTATGTTGATTTTTGCTACTGACCCTTGGAAGCTGGGCTTTTGATATTAGCCATATATTCTTTTCTTGATGGTTTTACCGTGTTCATCCTAGAGTTTATTTTTTATATTGCTGGGAAAAATCTACTGAAAGCGTTATTCTAAGAGGGACACTATTTACGGAAAGGCAGCGGGATACTATGAAGCATGATCACCAGTCACACACAAAATTAAAAGAGGACGTGCTGTTTGAACGTCTTGCACTAATTGAAGAAGAGTTAGAGGCTTCGGAAGCATCGAAAATCAAACAACTAATCGACAAGTTGTTGAGTGGTGAACAGCACTTCCTTTTCTCGGGCCATTTTTCTGCAGGGAAATCTTCATTAATAAATGCGTTATTTCAATCTAACCTTTTACCGTCAAGTCCCATACCGGCGAGTGCTAATACGGTTCGTATCCGTTCAGGTGAACCAGGCGCTTCCGTTCATTTCTTAAATGGAAAGAAAATGATTTTTAAAGCGCCGTATGATATTGATCAAGTAAAAGGGTATTGCTTGAACGGAGAAGAGGTCGAGCGCGTTGAATTGTCTGCTCCATCTTCTTTAGAAGAAGACGTTATTTTCATTGATACTCCTGGTATTGATTCGACAGATGAAGCGCATAGGCTTTCGACGGAATCTTCGATGTATTTAGCTGATGTAGTTTTCTATGTGATGGATTACAATCATGTTCAATCTGAAGTGAACTATCAATTCATCCGGGAACTTTATCGTCAAAATAAAAAAATCATCTTAATTGTGAACCAAATTGATAAGCATCATGAATCTGAAATATCATTCTCTTCATTTCAGAAGTCAGTGGTCGAGCCTTTTGAAACGTGGGGGATGTCTCTTGAATCCTTTTTCTTTATCTCATTACACGATTACGATCACCCCCATAATCAGTTTCATCAGTTGAAAACATACATTGACGGACTTTCAAGAAAAACAGATGAAGCCAAAGTGAAGCGGATTTTTAATGCAGCAAGAGAGCTATTGGATGATCTGAATCACGTAGATCCTCATAACGACGAAGTAGAAGAAGCTTATGAGCAGATGAAAAACAAGCTTGCATTTTCAAAGGAACGCGTTGATTTAATTGATCAGGAATTTCAGACTGAAGCGGCGGCTATCCAAAAAAGTGCAATTTTAATGCCGTATGAAGTGAGAGAAGCAGGACGAGCGTATCTTGAATCTCTTCAACCTGACTTTAAAGTAGGATTTGTATTTCGTGATAAGAAAACTCAGCAAGAACGAACGGCGAGGTACGAAACTTTCATTGCGGGTTTAAAAGAACAGGTAAAGTCACAACTAGAGTGGCATTATCAGCAGCTATTACAACAGCTAGTTTCGACAGCTGAATTAAAAGACGTATCATCTTCTCTCATTGATCAACCATATGAAGTTGATTTTTCAGTGATACAAGAAGAAGCTAACAAAGGAAACGGTACAACAGGAGAAGCAGTTCTTCATTATACTGAGAATATCGCTTATCGCTTGAAGACACAGGTCAAGCAGCAAGCAGAACAAAGAAAGGACAAGCTTGTTGATCAAGTCAATTTCGACCACGATAGGCAGGCTGAGGAGCTTAAGCAGTCATTCAAATCTCAAGTTGGAGAAGAGGATGCGGAAACATTCTTATCAGAGCTGGAAGCTGCTAGTGAGAATATTGAAGAGCTTTGGTCTATTTTGGAGGGGAGCCGTGATGAAGAGGCTCGACGTGCGTTAGACGAATTTAAGAAAAGGTACACGCAAACGGAGGATGTTACTGTCGTAGAGTCGACCAAAAGCGATAGTGGGCAACAGCGTAAGCAACAGGAGCCTGAAGAGGTTGTTTCACCAGAAAATCAAACTTCTCTTCCTGATCCCGAAGCGACTAGTATGGCCCTTCAAAGAATGGCAGATGAATTAGAGGATCTTCCTGGTTTTGACTATACGAGACAAAACTTGATCAAGCGTGCAAATAAATTATCAGAAAAGTCATTTACGGTCGCATTGTTTGGTGCCTTTAGCGCTGGGAAATCCTCTTTTGCCAATGCGCTCATTGGCGAAAAAATACTGCCTTCTTCTCCAAATCCAACAACGGCTACGCTTAATCGTATTTGCCCGGTAACAAAAGACCATGCTCATAAAACGGCGATGATTTATTATAAATCGGAAGAAGAACTTTTGGAGGATTTGAATCATTCCCTTTCTTATTTTGGTGAGCAAGCTTTTTCATTAAGGGATTGTCTGCAAATCATTTCACAGGGGAAATTGTTTAAGCGAGAGTCTTCTGCAACGAAACCTCATGCTCTTTTCTTAAGAGCTGTACTTGAAGGTGAAGCTGAGTTAGCATACCTCGGTAAGGAACGTGAAGTCACACTGGATGACTATGAAGATATGGTCGTAAATGAATCAAAAGCGGCCTTTGTTGCTTCTATCTCGCTATATTATGATTGTACTTTAACACGAGAGGGAATAACGCTTGTAGACACTCCAGGAGCTGATTCCATTAACGCACGACATACGGGTGTAGCGTTTCAATATATGAAAGCAGCCGATGCTATTCTTTACGTCACCTATTACAATCATGCATTTTCAAAAGCAGATCGAGAGTTCCTCATTCAGCTTGGACGAGTGAAAGACGTGTTTGAGATGGATAAAATGTTCTTTCTCCTTAATGCATCTGATCTTGCTGCAAACGAAGGAGAGCTCGAAATCGTACTTGATCATGTCACAAATCAGTTACAGCAGTACGGTATTCGTTATCCTGCACTTTATCCTGTCTCAAGTCTTGCAGGAATGCTTGCTTCTGAAGAGAAAGTAAGTGAAAAAGAGGCTAAGTTTCTTGCTGCGTTACCAGAAAAATTAAGACAAAAAGGCGGTCTTAAGCGGTTTGAATCACGTTTCTATCATTTTATTCGCAAGGATCTTTCAAAAATGGCAGTGGAGTCCAGCTTAACTGAATTAACAAGTGTGATGAGCGAAATCGAGCGCTGGATCGAGAACTTTGAATTAAACGCGAGTGAAAAAGAACAGCAGATCACAGAGCTTCGCAATCAGAGTGACGAAGTAAATAGGAAGATTAATCACTATTCCAACAATGCATCTGAAAAGCTGATCAAACAAGAATTAACAGAACTTGTTCATTATATTCCTCAGCGTCTTTTTTATCGATTTAATGATTTCTTTAAGGAAGCCTTTAACCCATCGACTATTCAAGGGCGTGAAGGACTGCAACGTGCTTCAGAAACGCTGGTTGAGGATATTGAACAAGATTTATTACAGGAGCTAAGGGCAGCTTCTCTTCGAATCGATCGATTTATGAAGCGAGAAATTCAAAAGAGTGAGAAAGAAATACAAAAGCTTATTCGAGAAATGCTATCTGATTTTCATTACAGCAGTCTACCTGATCGGGACATGGAAACCCCGGAGTTTGATGAGTCTCTTACCGCATGGATAGCAGTTGACCATGTATTAAAGCACTCTCGTAGCTCCTTTAAATCTTCGAAGCAATTTTTCGAACAGAGTGGAAGAGATAAGCTTCATGATGAGTTGAAAAGTGAGTTTCAACTACCTGTTAATAACTATTTGAAAACAGAACATAAAGTGATTGAAGAGACGGCTACGAATTTCTTTGATCAATTAATTGGAGAGGTAAAAGACGAAATGATGCAAGAAGTTACATCATATGTCAAGGCCAGAACAACGATGCTAACAAGCGATATTTCAAAAGATTTCCTTGAAACAAAGCGAAATAATGCTTTCGAAATTCAAACAAAGCTACTGTCGGAGGGAGAATAGGAAATGAAGAATCTTGTTTCAATTGAATGGCTATCAGATCATTTGTATGATGAGCAATTAGTGATTGTGGACTGTCAATTTGAACTTGGCAATCCAGAAAACGGTTATGATTCCTATTTAAAAGGCCACATTCCAGGAGCGCAGTATGCTGATCTCGAAAAAGATTTATCTGGTGAAGTTGGAGAGCATGGTGGAAGACACCCTTTACCTGATCAAGAACAGCTCCAGACGCTCGTTGAAAGGCTAGGGATTGAGCAGGATTCGAAAGTGATTCTATACGACCATGAGTATGGTGCTATGGCAGCAAGATTATGGTTTCTACTCGGATTTGCTGGACATAAAGCGCGTGCTGTTCTTGATGGGGGTCTCCAAGCTTGGAGAGGGGAGGGGCATAAACTTGAGACGAAAGTTCGTCAAGTAACTCCTTCATCGTATCCTATTAGTCTTGATAAATCGATGATTGTTTCTATGAATGATGTGAAGCAGGCGCAGATAGAAGGGCGCACGATTATTGATTCGAGAGCAAGCGAGCGCTATTCTGGAGAGGTAGAACCTATTGATCCTAAAGCAGGTCATATTCCAGGCGCTATCAATTACTTTTGGAAGAATAACCTTAATGAAAATAAAACATGGAAAGACCCTGAAGAGAGAGTAGGGGAGAAAGAGCATGGTCATGAACCCATTGTTTACTGTGGTTCTGGTGTGACTGCTTGTGTTAACCTGCTTGCTTTACAAGAGGCAGGGGTTCATGCAAAGCTTTATCCTGGAAGTTATAGTGACTGGATATCTTATGAAGAAAATCGAATTGAAACAAAATAAACGAAACGCCAGCCCTTACGAGGGCTGGCGTTTATTCATTCTATCTAAGGGTGTGGATGAACTTTTCTAAGCGATCCATACCTTCTTTTAGTACATCAAGTTTATAAGCGAATGAAATTCTTACATAGCCTTCGCCAAGTGATGAAAAGGCGCTTCCTGGTACAACTGCTAAATTACCTTCTTTTGCAAGTTTCATTGCAAAGTCAAATGAAGATAAGCCGAACTCCTGAATGGAAGGCAAGATATAGAAAGCACCGTCAGGCTTGATTGGAGATAACCCCATACCAACTAATCGATCATAAACATAATTCATTCGTTCTTTGTAAGCAACTCGCATCTCAATCGAGTCTTGCAATCCATTCTGTAACGCTTCTAGAGCGGCGTACTGAGATACTGATGAAGCACAGGAGACATTATACTGATGAACTTTCAAGATATGCTGGCATAGTTCTACCGGGGCGAAGAGAAAGCCGATGCGCCATCCTGTCATAGCGTGAGATTTAGATAGTCCATTGATTACGATCGTTTTATCACGCATGCCATCAAATTGAGCGATCGAAGAATGATCACCTGAAAAGTTAAGCTCTGAATAAATTTCATCAGATAAAACAAAAATGTTTTTAGCTTTAAGTAAATCAGCAAGATCGGCTAATTCATCATAAGACATCGCAACACCTGTAGGGTTAGATGGGGAAGGCAGAATAATGCATTTTGTTCGCTCTGTTAGGGCAACTTCAATTAGGTCGCGCGTCATTTTGAATCCGTTTTTAGTTGTATCGACGTGTACTGGAGTTGCTCCACATAATGTAATGATTGGCTCATAACCTGGATACACAGGACCTGGCAAAATCACTTCGTCACCTTCAGTGAGAAGTGTTCGAAGTGTCACGTCAATTGCCTGACTTGCTCCTGAAGTGGTAATGATCTCCGATTCAGCTTGGTAGTTAAGATTGTATTTTGATTGTAGAAAATGAGCTGCTGCCTTTCGGAGTTCTAGGATGCCGGCATTATGAGTATACGTTGTTTTGTTTTCACTAATAGCGGCTTGAGCTGCTTCCTTAATATGAGCTGGTGTCTCAAAATCAGGTTGGCCAATTGTTAATGAAATCATGTTCTCATAATCAGCTACCATATTAAAAAAAGTTCGAATCCCAGAAATCTCAATTTCCTTCACGCGAGGGTTTAATAAATGCTCCATAGGTCTGTCTTCCTTTCCGTCTCTTCTTCTCATAAACATCATTGTAGCATAATTTCTATATTATCGTCGAAATGAAGATGTTCTGTTTATAAACGCATGAAACCTCTGAAAATTCCAGTGTTGATAACTTTGGTAACTATTGATAATATAGGCTTTCTGACACTTATCAACAGATGATTTCGTATACCCGCCCCTGGTATATTTTAAATACATGGGGGTATAGGTGCCGCAGGTGGGTTACCCACAAAATTCTGTGGATAACCAATATTCAGATAATTTTCTTCTGAATGGGTCTTCGCTATCACCTCAATAAAAAACAGCTTCCCTATTTTAATAGGGAAGCTGTTTTTTAAATAGCTGGAAGAATGCAATCGGTCCGATAGGCAAGTAGAGCAAATTGAAGCTGCATGCGCTGATCATATGCGTATATATCAATACCGGTGAGCTTTTCTAATTGTTTGATTCGATAGTTTAGTGTATGCCTATGAATAAATAATTTGTCAGCTGTACGGTTAATGACAAGGTTGTTTTCTAGAAAAGATTCAAGTGTCTTCATTAGCTGAGCCTGGTGCTTTCGATCATAGTCAACTATTGGTGATAGAAGAGGTGAATAATAGGGTGAAAGATCTTCGCCATTTTCTTTTAATCGAATGAATAACTGATAAGCACCCAGGTCAGCGAAGGATAGACGATGTTCGTTTCGATATTTAGCAAATTGATGTGCAACCGTAGCTTCTTTAAGGGCTAGTTCAAGGTGGCGTATGCCTATTTTGGTCATGCTGAATCCAATGATAGAAGAGCTCATTCCATCCTTGAAGGGAATCGTGTCACCTAAGAGAAGCGCAACAATATGATCCATCTTCCTCTTTATTATACCTTTCGTTCTTGTTTCGATTAATTGCTGCTGACAGTCTTCCTCGAGTTTTGTAAGGTTAGATGATGAAAGAACTGCGATTGTATTCGAACCGGTTAGATCATAGCCCATTTCTTTGCTCTTTTTTAATATCAATTTCTCGTCTTCGTAGGATTGGGAGAATAAAATATCAAGAAAATCAGCTTCGATCTGAGATCTAGTATCTTCAATGATACGTAGTTTTAGAAATTCAATCGCAAAAATATTAGCCGCATGTTTTAAAGCAAGGTGATCGAGTGCAGTGAGTGGTGTTGGTTTCTTGATATGAATTGTTCCAATTGCTTTTCCTTCGGTTTTGATCGGATAGAATTCATCGGTAGAATCATTTTGATTCGTGAGATAAGTCTCTGCTAAAAGAGCATTATCCGCATGATAAATTGAAACAGTGCAGTTTAGTAGTTTCGATAGTGCATCAGTGATAGCTGAAAAGCCAGCATTTTTAATAACAAGTGACGTTAAGTCGTCCTGAATACGCTGAGCCTGCGTAAGAATGGAAAGTTGTTTATTAACGAGCTGTTCCAAAATGCTTCTTGTAACCATTGAGAAATTCATCGTTCTCGGAATTTCAAGAAGCGGTAATCCGGTTCGGTTGGCTGCTTCGATGATCGCAATCGGAACCACGTCTAGATAAAATCCAGTATGAATGGCAAGGGCAGATAGCTGTCTGTTCGAAAGGGCTTCAATGAGTTTCGTATAAGAATCGGATTTCTCGTGCCATCCGTATGCCGTCGTTATTAAAAACTCCCCTTCATGAAGCCGTGTCATATCTTCCATTACTTCCACGATTGTTAACCATTTAATATCTCGGTCAATTCCTTTTTTTCCAGCAATTAATTTAATTCCACTCATCTCAGGTAGCTGTAAGGCTTCTCGAACTGATAGTCCCATAGGCGTCCCTCCGTCTCTTCTTATCCAAAGCGTACAACAAAGTCAGAATTTTTTGTAGATGATGTGGGATAGAATTTTGGTTCATTTCAACATAGGCTATACATATAGACAAAAAAGTGAGGTGTCGATTAGGTGATAAGTAAAAGAACCCACTTAATAAAACCTTTATTAGGAATGGATTATGCCTTTATTTCTCATGGAAAAGGGATCTATTTATATGATGAGGATGGTCATGCGTTTATTGATGGTTGTTCAGGTGCTGTGACGGCAAATATCGGCCACGCCGTTCCTGAAATTAAGGAAGCGATGGTAAAGCAAGTCGATCAAGTATCGTTTGTTTATCGCTCTCAGTTTACGAGCTCGTCTGCAGAGCTTCTTGCTGAAAGACTATGTCGCAATGCTCCAGGTGATCTGGACTGGGTGTTTTTTGTGAACAGCGGATCAGAAGCATTAGAAACCGCTTTGAAAATAGCCGTTCAGTATTGGCAGGAACTGGGTCGGCCAACGAAGAACAGAATCATATCGAGGTGGATGAGCTATCACGGGATTACGATGGGTGCCCTTTCAATGTCCGGTCATGTCATACGTCGGAATCGCTTTAGCGCGATGTTAGAACATTATCCAGAACTCTCTCCTCCTTATTGTTACAGATGTTCCTACAATGAGCACTGTCCGAATTGTTCAAAGCACTATGCGCTAGAATTTGAAAAAACGATTCAAAGACTTGGGGCAGAAACGATTGCAGCGTTTGTTTGTGAACCTATCATTGGTGCAGCTGGGGGTGCGGTTGTACCACCTGATTCCTATTTTAAAGAAATGAAAGCCGTATGTGAGCGCTATGATATTTTGTTTATTGCAGATGAAGTTATGACAGGGGTCGGTAGAACAGGGAAAATGTATGCAATGGAACATTGGGGT
The DNA here is from genome assembly GCF_030547345.1 of Anaerobacillus sp. 1_MG-2023. Taxonomy (NCBI): domain Bacteria; kingdom Bacillati; phylum Bacillota; class Bacilli; order Caryophanales; family Bacillaceae; genus Anaerobacillus; species Anaerobacillus sp. 1_MG-2023. The sequence continues at coordinate 266,441 of NZ_JAUORD010000003.1, forward strand.
GTCGCACCAGATATTTTAGCACTCGGAAAAGGTATGAGCGCAGGTTATACACCGATGGCAGCTACCCTTGTATCTGATCGGATTATATTGGAAATTGAACGCGGATCCAAAGTTGTGCTAAGCGGTCATACGTTTAGTGCCAACCCACTCTCATCTGCTATATGTCTCGCTGTTCTTGACTATATAGAAGAAAATAATCTTGTGAAAAACGCCGAAGAAAAAGGAGATCTTCTCTTAAATGGATTAAAAGAGCTTCAATCGATTTATCCTTTTATTGGTGATGTAAGAGGTAAAGGGTTATTAACAGCGATTGAATTTGTTCAGGATCAACTGACGAAAGAGCCGTTCTTGCTACAGAACGAAGTGACAAATCGTTTTATCAGAAAATGCTATGATTCCGGTTTACTCGTTTACACGGCTGCTGGGGGATTGAATGGGATAGCGGGTGATTCAGTCATTGTGGCACCACCTCTAATCATTCAAGAAAATGAGGTTCATCTCCTTCTGAATAAGCTGAATCAAGCATTAGCTGAATTGGAGAAAGAGCTTACAATAGAAGGCATCTATAGTAGACGATCGATAAGCTGATGAAAGGATGAGAAATCCGTGAGAAGTAAAAGATGCGCATTGTCAGAGCTCGATCTATTAAGAGATAACATGACGATAATGTGTGGTGGATTTGGTGGAGTAGGTTCACCTCCTACACTTATTCAATGGATTCTTGATTCTGGTATTAAGAATATAACGCTCATTTGTAACGATGCTGGCTTCCCGTGGATCGGACCTGGAAAGCTCGTCACTGAAAAAAGAGTTTCAACACTTATTGCATCTCATATTGGCTCAAATCCTGAAGCAGGAAAACAAATGCATAACGGAGAACTTTCCGTTCAATTCTACCCGCAAGGAACGCTGGCAGAAAAGATTCGCGCTGGGGGGATGGGGCTTGGTGGTATTTTAGTAGACGTAGGGCTTGGAACATCTATTGAACACGGAAAGGAAAAGACAATCGTTCACGGTAAAGAATATATGATTGAACCTGCTCTTACGGCAGATTTATCTATTATTGCCTGCAAACGTGCTGATCCATATGGAAACCTAATCTACGATCAGAGTGCACGGAACACTAACCCACTTGTCGCCCAAGCAGGTGATGTTACTATCGCTGAATCTGTTGAAATCGTACAAACAGGTGAGCTAGATCCAGAGGAAATTATCACTCAAGGTGTTTTCGTTGATCACGTCATTGAAAGCAAGGGAGTTGATTGGAAATGGGTATGGGAGCTGAAGCGAGAAAGTTAATAGCACAACGTGCTGCTCGTGAAGTTACGTACGGCATGATGGTTAATCTTGGGATCGGTATTCCTACGCTTGTAGCTGACTTTATTCCAAATTCCCTCGATGTGATGTTGCATACGGAAAATGGCATCTTAGGAATGGGGGGGAGTCCTGAGCAAGGTAAGGAAGATGGAAATCTATCTAACGCCGGGGGATATCCTGTTACCATTCAATCGGGTGCTTCATTTTTTGATAGTGCAGAAGCGTTTGGAATGGTTAGGAGGGGACATCTCGATTTAACGATTCTTGGCGCACTTGAAGTGAGTGGAAGAGGAGATATCGCAAATTGGATCGTACCTGGAAAACGAGTGCCTGGCATGGGCGGGGCTATTGATCTCGCTCAAAAAGCTAAAAAGGTGATTGTATTAATGAGTCATACAACAAAAGATGGGCTGCCCAAAATTGTCAAAGAATGTTCTCTCCCTTTGACGGTAAAAGAAGGTGCACACATGATTATTACAGAGAGAGCTGTTATGCGAATTGATCAGGGAGAGATTTTTCTTCTCGAAGTGATGCCTGGTTATTCTGTTGACGATGTAATAGGCGCTACTGAAGCGGATGTAAATGTTGATCATGTGGGGAGGCGGACCTCATGAAAGAAGAAATATACAAATGGATGATGCATCATCGGGACTATGGGGTAGAAATGCTTCAACGCTTTGTTCGTTGTGATAGCGTGCAAGGAAACGAGGCAAATGTGCAAGACCTTGTTCAGTCAGAACTTCATCAACTCGGAATGAAAATAGATCGGTTTACTCCTGGAGACGAAACCCTTAATCATCGTGCATTTTGTGCGAATCGAACAGATTTTACACAAAGCCCTAATGTTGTAGGTGTGTGGAAAGGTAAGGGAGGTGGTCGTTCACTCATATTGAACGGTCATATTGACGTTGTCCCCCCTGGAAATAGAAGTGACTGGGAGTTAGAACCTTATAGTGGGGAAGTAAAGAACGGCAGGCTGTACGGTAGAGGGGCAACCGATATGAAAGGCGGAAATACGGCGATGCTTCTTGCCTTAAAATGCCTTAAAGATTTGGAGCTTCCTCTAAATGGCGATCTGATCTTTGAAAGCGTAGTGGAAGAAGAAAGTGGGGGAACAGGTACACTTGCGGCAATTGAACGAGGTTACCGTGCTGATGCCGCTCTTATTCCAGAGCCGACGAAGATGAAAGTGTTCCCTAAGCAGCAGGGATCAATGTGGTTTCGTATCACCGTATCAGGGCGCGGTGCACACGGTGGTACGCGTTATGAAGGAGTATCTGCTCTCGAGAAAAGCGTTTCGGTAATTAAAGCCATCCAATTATTAGAGGAACAGCGCAATAATCGAATTACAGACTCTTTATATGAAAACATTCCGATCCCTGTTCCGATTAATATAGGGAAAATTTCAGGTGGAGATTGGCCATCGTCTGTTCCAGATCAAGTAGTTTTAGAGGGAAGAATGGGTGTGATTCCTGGAGAAGAGCTTGATGACGCAAAGCTTGACATGCGCAGAGCCCTGGAAGCTATTGAAGATGATTGGCTAAAGGATCATCCAGTTGAGATCGAGTGGTTTGGAGCAAGATGGCTGCCTGGAGAAGTTGATGAAGATCATCCGCTAGTGGGCGTAATTCGCCGTCATTACGAAGAAGTCACAGGGAAAGCTCTCGTTATCGAAGCTTCACCTTGGGGGACAGATGGGGGATTGCTACAAGAAGAAGGGAATACGCCATCGATTATTTTCGGTCCAGGAGAGACAGCGGTAGCGCATTTTGCAAATGAATACATTGAAATTGATCAAATGATGCTTGCGGCAGAACTTTTTGTGCACATCATACTAGAATGGTGTGGCCAGTATAAGTAGGAGCGGCTATGCCGTTCTTTTTCATGTGGTTCTTTCACTTTGTTTTTTTAACATAGCTTACCTTTAGGAAGGAGTTTACAAAAGAAAGAAGAACTACTGATTTAAGACATGTAATGAGGGGGAGGTTAATGGGAGATAAGCGAATTGAAGCGGTTGAGCATTTTTATAAAGGAAGCGATTATATCTTTACCTGTACGTTTGATACATTTAATGAACGCATTCGTATTGATGTTTATGATGGAAGCGTTCAAGCAGTTATCGCTCATATTCAAGAAGTGTTTACGAGCGAATATTCAAAGTGCATTGTAAAAGTGAAGAGTGAAGATGTTTCCTCCTTTCTTTCAATTGGCTATACCTACGAAGGAAAGATTCGTTTCTATTTTTCTGGTAGTGATGCTCATCTCATGACGAAGTATCGAGCGAATTGGCGTCGAAATAGTGAGTCTTGGGTAGATGAAGACAAGTTATTAATGGCTGTACAAAACAAGCCTCTTACTTCTCTCAAAGGAACCCCTCCTATGCGAATTGGTATTGAAAGTGATGCTGAAGCACTAGCGAAATTATATCAAACTGTGTTTTCGGTCTACCCAACCCCAATGGATGATCCTAGTTACATTAAGAAAGCTATGAAGAGTGACACGATTTTTTATGTAATGGAAGATCAAGGAATAATCAAAAGTGCCGCCTCAGCTGAAGTGAATCGTACGTATAGAAATGCCGAGATGACGGATTGTGCAACCCTTCCTGAATATAGGAAAGGTGGAACAATGCGTCAACTAATTCTTGCTTTAGAAACGGAATTGTTAAAGCAAGAGGTATACTATGCTTACTCGATCGCGAGGAGCCTTTCTTTTGGAATGAATGCTGTTTTTCATCAGCTTCACTATGAATATGGTGGACGTCTTGTAAACAATGTGAAGATCTATAAAGATTGGGAAAATATGAATCTATGGAGCAAAACGCTTCTAAGAAGTGCCGAATAATCAGCACAGATAGATGAAAATCCGGCATAAAGGAGGAGGTCTATGAGAGAAACGATCCCACTTACGGATGGAATGTTTGAAGCGATCCTTGAAAGTATTGATGAAGGGATTCATGTCGTTGATAATAGAGGTATGACGATCTATTATAATGAAATTGCTGCCAAGCACGACGGATTGCAAGTAGATGATGTATTAGGGACGCACTACCTAGAAGCATTTCCATCACTCTCCAAAGAGACGAGCACACTATCTCATGTGTTAACGACAAGAAAGCCAATTTTTAATAAAGACCAAACTTACAGAAATATGAAGGGGCATCTGATCTCGACGATAAATACCACACTACCTATCGTTGTGAATGGGCACTTAGAAGGAGCCGTGGAAATTGCTCGAGATCTTTCGCGTATCAAAATATTGTCTGATAAGGTTATGGAATTACAATCTAAAATAAATCGAAAGACGGTCAAGGAGTTCGACAACGGCACTATCTATACATTTGAGCACATTCTAACGAATGATCCCGTTTTTATAAAGGTAAAGGACCGAGCTCAAAAAGCTGCCGTTCTTCATTCTCCAGTTCTTGTCTATGGTGAGACTGGCACTGGAAAAGAACTCATTGTTCAAGCGATTCATAATGCTTCTAAGCGGGTGGGACCATTTATTGCACAAAATTGCGCCGCCTTACCTGCATCGATTCTTGAGTCGATTCTTTTTGGTACATCCAAAGGAAGCTTTACAGGTGCTGAGGAGCGTGAGGGATTATTCGAATTAGCTAATGGCGGTACTCTTTTTCTTGATGAGATTAATTCGATGCCCATTGATGTACAAGCAAAGTTGCTTCGGGTTTTAGAGGATGGTGTCATCCGCCGAGTTGGAGCAGGAAAGACGAGAAAAGTGGATGTCCGAATCATAGCTGCAATGAATGAAGAACCGGAATCTGCTCTTGAGGCAAAGAGGCTTCGTGTTGATTTGTTTTACCGTTTGAATGTAATTTATCTTAGATTACCACCTCTTCGAGAACGAAAAGAGGATATTTCTAATCTCATTGCTCATTTTATTAAGAAATACAACGATAAATTTCATAAAAACATAAGAGGAGTCGATCAGAAGTCGGCAACGCTGCTCTCTTCGCGTCACTGGCATGGAAATGTTCGGGAGCTTGAGCATGTGATTCAATCGGCCATGAATTTCGCAGAAGGTAATACATTAACCGTCGACGATTTTGAGGTGCTTCTTCCAGAAAATCAATCTCATGTAACGGCACCACTCCGCGACGTTTTATTAAAAACGGAATATAATTTAATAAAACAAGCCATGAATATCAGCCAGGGGAATGTGAAAAAAGCTGCAGAGCAGTTAGGCATCCCCAGACAAACATTACAATATAAACTTTCTAAACACCCACTAAGCCAGAGTGCTGAATATTGAGCACAGCTGGCTTTTTATTGTGGAAATAAAGGAAGGGAGTGGACGAGTAGGGATCTAAGTTGTAACCGTAATAGACTTATCCTATAAGCGTCTTGATCCCACGATAAACTAAAAAGTAGGCTTTTTTGAAGAATCAATGGAGCTGGCACGCTACTTGCATAGTATAGGAGTAGATTATCTGAAGGGGGAATGTATTGTGCTGATGCAACTGTATAAGCCAACTCGGAATTGGAAGGATATTGAACTTTGGAAGGATGTTACGGAAGACCAATGGAATGATTGGATTTGGCAGCTTACTAATACGATTCGAACGCTTGATGACTTGAAGAAAGTAGTGAACTTAACACCTGACGAGGAAGAAGGTGTGAAGATCGCAACGAAAACCATTCCACTTAACATTACGCCATACTATGCTTCCTTAATGAATCCGGATGATCCGCGCTGTCCAGTGCGCATGCAATCAGTGCCTATTTCGCAAGAGATGTACAAAACGAAATATGATCTTGAAGATCCTCTTCATGAAGATGAGGATTCCCCAGTACCTGGATTAACGCATAGATATCCTGATCGCGTTCTTTTTCTAGTTACAAATCAGTGTTCGATGTACTGCAGGTATTGTACTAGGAGGCGCTTTTCAGGGCAAATCGGAATGGGGGTTCCAAAAAAACAGCTTGATGAAGCCATTAGCTATATTTCAAGAACCCCTGAAGTGAGAGATGTCCTTATTTCTGGAGGAGATGGGCTACTTATCAATGATAAGATTCTAGAATATGTGCTCAAGAACTTACGAGCGATTCCACATGTTGAAATTATTCGAATCGGAACGAGAGCTCCAGTGGTGTTTCCTCAGCGAATTACAGAGGATTTATGTAACATTTTAAAGAAATACCATCCTGTCTGGCTGAACACGCATTTTAATACAAGTATTGAAATTACAGAAGAATCGAAGAAGGCATGTGAAATGCTGGCAGATGCGGGCGTCCCTGTTGGAAATCAAGCGGTTATTCTTGCCGGGATCAATGATAGCGTACCGATCATGAAGAAGCTGATGCATGACCTTGTGAAAATTAGGGTGAGGCCATATTACATTTATCAGTGTGATTTATCTGAGGGGATTGGGCATTTTCGTGCACCGGTTTCAAAAGGGTTGGAAATCATTGAAGGATTAAGGGGACATACGTCAGGATATGCCGTACCAACATTTGTAGTTGATGCCCCTGGTGGCGGTGGAAAAATAGCACTTCAGCCAAATTACATGATTTCCCAAAGTGCAGATAAAGTTATTTTACGAAACTTTGAAGGGGTTATTACTTCGTACCCTGAACCGGAAAATTATACGCCTGGTACTGCTGATACGTACTTTAACCAGGTTTATGAGATGGAGAAAAAACCTGCTATCGGCATTCATTCCTTAATGACAGATGAGCGGTTTAATCTTGTTCCAGAAGGTATTCAGCGGTTTAGTCGAAGATCTCAGTACGAAAAGGACGCAACACATAGCACGCTAAAAGATAAGCGCGATAAAAGAGATGTTATGAAGGAAAAGAAATTTAACGCAGAGCAGGAGAAATACAAAGGTACTGATAAAGGAGAGGAAACCGTATGATCTGTAAATGGTGTGAACAGGAGGGAGCTTTTGAGACGCTTGATAAAGGTTACTGGGAATTACCTGATGGGTCGAGAGCGGTCGAAATTAGTGATTTGCCCTCGGTTCAATGCGGTTATTGCGGGATGTGCTATCAAACAGATGAATTAGTTGGAGACGTGGAGGAGCAATTGATGCTAATCGATACGTCAAAACTCCCCTCCTCCTTTTCGTATAAAGAATTGATGAGTCAAGAAAGACTCTTAAAGAAAAATTATTTTGATCTTGATCGTTACCCGCTTTAATCATTGAGTTAATAGCATTTTCATTGGAAAAGAAAACACGTAAAAAAAGTTATATCGGAATATTCTGAAAAATATTGATATTTTGACGATTCCCTCGTATAATAGAAAAAAGAGCTTCAGAGGGGGGAGAGCTAGCATGAACAATCATCATAAGTCGTATAAAGACAATATGAAACAACGTGCTATGAAAAAGAAACAGGAACAGGAAACGTTTGAGTTGGAATTGTACGCCCAATTGATCCTTGATGAAGCCGTGTTTATTTTCCAGGAAAAACGTTACCAACAATCCATTGATCAAGCTCTCGACAGAGGAGACAAAAAAGCATTTCAAGAAGCATCCAAGCAGTATGTAGCGTTTCTTCGTTCTTACAAACAGGAGCTTCAATTCGACTGAATAGAATAACGTCAATCTGGCACAAACTAGAGAGGAAGTACTTCTAAAGGAGTGTCACGATGGGCAGACAGAAAAAAGGAAACCCCAATGCACAACGTAATAATAATGCAAAACAACAAAAAGCAAAAGCGATGCCATCCTATGCAGAAATGGAAGCCGAAAAGCTGAAAAATCCGCAAGAATAAAAGAAGGAGCCTTCATTAAGAAGGCTCCTTCTTTTATTGTGATCATTTTGTTATTTCGTTTATGTTACCATAAGAAAAGAAAATGGATTATAGGGTGAAAGGAAGATCAAATATATGGGCCGATTAGTATTAATTGATGGATTTAATTTATTAAGCAGAGGTTATTTTGCGACAGCTTATGGAAAGTCTGAAGACCAGCTTTCGCAAACGCCTGAAGGGTTATTTACGAATGCTTTAAGGGTGAAGCTACAAAAAATCATTTCTCTTGTAAAGGAGTATGAACCAACGCATTTTGTTGTTACATGGGATGTGAAACGGAATGAAGTAAAACGTAAAGCGCTCTATGAAGATTATAAAGGAACGAGGGAAGATTTACCTGGTCCGCTTATTCAGCAGTATGAAACGGCGGTGAATTTGTTTAAGGCAACAGGAATCCCGCAGATGAGTGTAGAAGGATTTGAAGCAGATGATGTAATGGGAACACTCTCCGATAGGTGGACAAAAGAAGGGCGAGGTGATTGTTACATTTATAGTAATGATCGTGATCTTCTTCAGCTTCTAAATCCTTCTGTTTCACAAATTATTGCGATTCGCAAAGAAGGCGATAAGGTATACACAGAAGAGCATTTTAAAACAGAGTATGGAATTACACCCGATCAGTGGATTGATGTGAAAGCATTACTAGGAGATAAGAGTGATAACATTCCAGGTGTTGCTGGGGTAGGGGACAAGGCTGCGTTACCGCTTATTCAGCAATATGGTTCCGTTCAAGGGATATATGAGAACATTAGGGAACTAGACAGTAAATTTAATCGCTATCGTAAAAAGCTTATAGATGGAGAGGAGCTCGCGAAATTAAGTCTTGAACTTGTGACAATTGAGCGCGCGATTCCTGAGCTTGATGATTATTCATTTGCTAATTGCACGTTAGATATGGATTTAGATCGGTTTAAGGATGAGCTTGATCATCTCGGATTGAGAATCCGCATGTAGAAATAATGGTTGGTTAACATATCTTAAATAAAAAAAGCGCCTTGGATTGAAAAGGCGCTCGTTTTAATTAGGAATTGATAGAAGATAAGGACGTTTTTATCATTTGTTTTGCTGAATCGCTTTTCGCGCTAGCTCGTCAGCCATTTTATTTTTTGAGCTTGGAATCCATTTAATGAAACAAAGGTCGAATTGATCAACTAACGCCAAGCATCGAATTAAGTAGGGTTGATAACCTTTGTTTTTAACATATCTGCCGTCGACTGCACTACTGACTAGCTGTGAATCTGTGCGAACGGAGATTGTCCGGAACTGTTTATCTATACAAAGCGTAAGAGCGTGAATTAACGCTTCGAATTCTGCTTCATGGTTTGTGAGCGTGCCAAGCGGGAGAGAAGATCGAATGACACTTCCTTCTGCTTTAATGAAAACACCTGCTCCAGAGGGACCAGGGTTACCTGCGCTTGCTCCATCTACATACACTTCAATCATGTGCCTTTCCTCCCCTGTGGGCTGGTCTTGTTGTATTTTATCATAATCATGTTCGTAGAGAGAAGACATACATTTAAGGTAAAAGGAGAAAACTGTTAAGAAGGGACTGTGTTTAGGAGTGAAAAGTATGAAAAAGAAAGAAGTCATGATGGAAGTAGGGTTAATCCTAGATACATATTGTCAGGATTGCTTGCTCAAAAGAGTCAATCAACATGATTACGGTAAATGTCATGCCCAAAGGTTTTGTATTACTGAATGTACAGTTGGAGAAGAATTGAAGCAATTAGGTAAACATTTGACATAGGGAGGGCATAGACATGGATGTTATTGTGAAATGGAAATACAAAACGCCAAGAGGCCTTTCCTCCTGGATGACGTCAGACGAAGTGCCATTTAATGAAGCGCTTCTTTTGGCACGTGATATTGCTAAAACGGGTCGATCCATCGACCTTTACTTTCTTGATAATAGGGGAACGAAATGGTCTGTTAAGGAATTGGAAACATACATGACCAAAAAACAAGAACGACCAGCTTCAATTGAGGTTATTTTCGACGGTAGTTTTGATAAAGAAACAAAGAAGGCTGGATGCGGAGCGGTTATTTATTATTATGAGGGTAGGCAGAGAAAACGCATACGAATAAATAAAGCGATGGATTTTCTTGAAAATAATAATGAGGCCGAATATGCATCGTTATGGTTAGGTCTTCAAGAAATAAAATCAATCGATGTTGAGGATACAGAGATCCTCATTAAAGGTGATTCCCAGGTGGTGATTAACCAGCTTGGAGGAGAATGGGCCGTGTATGAACCACTTTTAACGAGATGGATGGATCGCATTGAAGATACGCTACGTGATCTTAGACTTCAACCGGTGTACAAGCATATTTCTCGCGAAGAGAATAAAGAGGCGCATCGATTAGCCAAACAAGCGCTTAAGGGTACAGAAATTAGTAGTTCCATTGAAGTTGATAACGAATAAGAGAAGCAGCGCAGTGCTGCTTCTCTTATTCGTTTGCTTCTCTTAACTGCGTTTCACATTTTTCGATTAATTCACTAGAAAATTCATAGAACTGTTCATTCGTTCCCGATTTATGTGAGAGCGCTTGTTGGAACTGTTCTTTCGCTTGATTAATCGCATCTTGTGCCGCTTGTAACTGGTTACCATTCATGCTTTTCGTTGCCTGGCCGACGAGATGCTGAGCTGATTTAATGGACATTTCAATTTGTTGCAAATCAGAATATGGTTCTGACATACTATCCCACCTTTACGTTTCATTCAAGAATAGTATGACCATGAGGATGCTTTTTAAACCATAGGGTTTATCAAGCTCCAGAGTTCTAGATCATCGGAAAATGACGTAAAAAAAAGGAACTGATGATTTCATCAGTTCCTTTTGAAAGTTATATTTTTAGAGTTTGTTTACGTTAGCAGCTTGAGGTCCGCGATTTCCTTCAACGATTTCGAAAGAAACGTCTTGGCCTTCTTCAAGTGTTTTGAAACCTTCATCATTGATTGCTGAGAAGTGTACGAATACATCGTCAGCTCCGTCGATTTCGATGAAACCGAATCCTTTTTCTGCATTAAACCATTTTACTTTACCGTTTTGCATGTTTGTTCCTCCTAAAAGCTTAGCACAATCTTTGTGCACTTTAAAATTCAACCATTCACTGGATGTTGAATAAGAGATATTCGATGTGTACGAGATTAGTGCACGAAAAATCGAAATCAAAGTCTCAATCAAATATCCTATGTGATAAATGGTTAACTACAATATAACGTCTCATTAGAAAAATGTCAAGACTATCAACTGATTAGAACATAATCCTTAACGGGAAGAATAAAGTTGGGTAAGATGGAAATTGGAAAGATGCATTCTTACATATGGAGGGGTTCTATGAAGCCGGAAGTAAAATTCAAAAGTGATATTGATATTGCACAGGAATCTAAGATGACTCGCATCACTTCAATTGCCGAGCAGCTAGGATTATATGAAGATGAATGGGAACCTTATGGTCATTATAAAGCAAAGATTTCATTAAATGCGATGAAGCGTTTAAATGAAAAGCCCTCTGGAAAAGTCGTACTTGTAACAGCGATCAATCCTACTCCTGCAGGGGAAGGGAAAAGCACTGTAACAGTTGGTTTAGCGCAGGCACTAAATCGAATCGGTGAAAAAGCCATTGTTGCTATGAGGGAACCTTCACTTGGTCCAAGTATGGGGATTAAAGGAGGTGCAGCAGGAGGTGGTTATTCGCAAGTGATGCCGATGGAAGATATTAACCTCCATTTTACTGGAGATTTACATGCAATAACTTCTGCACATAATGCTTTATCTGCCCTTATCGATAACCATATTCATCAAGGAAATGAAATTGGTTTTGATACAAGGCGCGTCACTTGGAAGCGCGTTGTGGATTTAAATGACCGAGCATTACGTAATGTCATTGTAGGTCTAGGAGGCCCTACACAAGGTGTACCTCGTGAAGATGGGTTTGATATTACAGTAGCATCTGAAATCATGGCGATTCTATGTCTTGCTTCAGACCTAACTGATTTAAAGAAGCGTCTTTCTTCAATTGTAGTAGGGTATAGCATGTCAAAAGAACCGATTACTGTTGGGGATTTAGGTGTAGAGGGAGCGATTACACTTCTTTTAAAAGATGCGATGAATCCGAACCTTGTTCAAACGTTGGAGAATACTCCAGCCCTGATCCACGGTGGCCCTTTTGCTAATATTGCTCATGGATGTAACAGCGTGGCAGCAACCAAAATGGCGCAAAAGCTTTCTGACTATGTGATTACTGAAGCAGGATTTGGGGCTGATCTCGGAGCTGAAAAGTTTTTCGATATTAAAACTAGAGCTGGCAATATTGATCCTGCAGCAACCGTAATTGTAGCAACCATTCGAGCTCTTAAAATGCATGGCGGAGTACCAAAAGATAACCTAAAAAAAGAAGATGTTGGTGCGCTAGAAGCTGGGCTATCAAATCTGGCACAGCATGTCTCTTCAATTAAAAAATTTGGTGTACCATATGTTGTCGCCATTAATCGGTTTCTAACAGACACGGACTTAGAAGTGAATACTCTCTTAGAATGGTGTAAAGAAAATGGTATCCCTGTAGCGCTAACAGATGTATGGGCCCGAGGAGGAGAAGGCGGCGTAGAGCTCGCAGAAACGTTATTAAACGAAATGGAACGAACTGAAAATCAGTTTAAGCCTCTATATGACCTTGATTGTTCAATTACAGAGAAAATCGAAACGATCGCTAAAGAAATTTACGGTGCTTCGGGGATAGAATTGTCCTCTAAAGCTAAGAAACAAATGAAAGAATTCGAAGAAAATGGTTGGGGGCAACTTCCTGTTTGTATGGCGAAAACACAATATTCTCTTTCGGATGACCCTTCGTTACTCGGAAGACCTTCTGGCTTTACGATAACCATTCGCGAATTCCGTCCTTCCATTGGAGCCGGATTTATCGTAGCATTAACCGGGAACGTAATGACGATGCCTGGATTACCTAAAAAACCAGCGGCCCTTAACATGGATGTTTCTGAAGACGGAACAGCAATTGGGCTTTTCTAGAAAGAGTGGATATATGATGTCGAATACAGCTTTAACAAAAAAATTAATACGTGATTCAAGAACGACCAAATCAAGCTTCGTACTACCTTCTGACACAAATACTCATGGAACCTTGTTTGGTGGAAAGCTAATGTCATACATAGATGATATTGCTGCCATAGCTGCATCTAAGCACGCTAGATCAGCAGTAGTTACTGCATCAGCTGACTCAATTGATTTCCTTAGTCCTATTCGTGAAGGTGAAGTAGTCAGCTTAGAGGCCTATGTAAGTTGGACACACAATACTTCAATGGAAGTGTTTGTGAAAATATTTGCAGAAAATGTGTTAACAGGAAGAAAGAAAGTGTGCGCCACGTCCTTCTTAACTTTCGTTGCTCTAGATGAAGAGAGTATACCTGCAAGAGTGCCTGAAGCAATGCCTGAGACAGAAGAAGAGAGATTTGTGAATGATGGTGGATTAGAGCGTATGAAAGCAAGAAAAGCGAGGAGAAAACACTCGCAAACATTAGCCAGTGAATTTGGTTCATTTTCTTAACAAATAAGCTACGTTAGCTTAAATTGTTGATTATCGATTATTGTCTCAATCGACTGGTTATCAAAGAGCATGAATGAGCTAAAAATGAACTACGTTAAACATAGCTAAAAAAGATCTGCAAATATGCAGATCTCATGTTTCAAACCCGAGAATAAAATTGTTTTGCCGATCCTGAATTTGCTGTTGCGCTCGATTAAGGGCGTCACGCTGTTCAGGATTTGCGCTGTGAATCATTTTATCTAATTCTCCGGACATTTGCTCAAGTAATTGCTGTGTTTCAGTATAGCTATTATCAGTAATGGCTGATTGCTGTTTGGTAGCAAGCTGAAGCTGTTCGTCGGCAAATTCAACAAGCTCGTGAGCGTTTTTTAACATTTCTTCTAGTTTTCGGTATGTGGACAATGTGCACATCTCCTTTTCGTAATTGGTCACGATTAGTATTGACAGGAAAGACACTTTTATGAGAAACAAGGGGAAATTCCGGGTGTGGAAGTGATATACTAAGACAAGCAAAAAGAAAGGCGTGAATCAAGTTGGCAAGTGAATTATATGCAGGAGAAATGGCGACGCTACGTGTCGCACGTATACAAGAATACGGATATTTTCTAACAAATGGATTCGAAGACGTTATGCTTCATAAAAAAGAAGCTAAAAATAACTATGAAGAAAATGATGAAGTTGAGGTATTTTTGTACCATGATCATCAGGGGAGACTTTCAGCAACTGAAACAATACCATCTGTTACAGTTGATTCATTCTCGATTCTAAAGGTCGTAGAAGTGAAAAGAAGCCTTGGTGTTTTTGTTGATATTGGTATTCAAAAGGACATGCTGTTATCAAAAGATGATCTACCTTATGATTGGGCAACTTGGCCAGCAATTGGTGATGAATTGTATTGCGGATTAAAGCTCGATAAAAAGCAGCGCCTGTTTGCAGATTTAAGTAAATTTGAAGAAATACAGGAGCTTTCTAAATCAGCACCGGCAGAATGTAAAAATGATGAAGTAGAAGGCCTGGTTTTTCGCTTCCTTGAAGACGGTGTTTCAATTTTAACCAATGAAGGATACCTTGCTTATCTTCATAAGGATGAGATGAAGGATCAAGTGAGACTTGGCCAGCGTCTTACAGTGAGGATCACGTTTGTAAGAGAAGATGGACGTGTAAATGTATCCACAAGACCACTTGTGAAAGAAGCAAGACTTGAGGATTCTGAACGTTTAGTTGCTTATATGCAAGAGCGTGACAATCAGATGCCATTTACAGACAAAAGTAATCCAGAAGCCATAAAGAGTGAGTTTAACATCAGTAAAGCTGCTTTTAAGCGAGCTATGGGGAAACTTATTAAAGAAAAGAAAATTGAACAAAAAGACGGAGTAACGTTCCTTAGAACGTAATATGACATCTTTTTCTTCGTGTAATGGGCGCTTACGAGCGGATACTATACGTAAGCTCCTAGAAAGGGGGCATGTCATTGGACATTACTGACTATGACAAAGCTCTATATTACACACATCATTGTGCTTGCATTGAATTAAGTATTCTGATGATGAAGACAGAAGACGATATTCTTTCGAAGCGAATTGAGCATTTTGTTCATGCGTTTATACGTGAAACTGAATTTTTGAAGGTGAAAGAAGCACGAGACACACTTCTTACCTATATAGACTATGTGTATCGAATGGAACCTGATATGAGCGATATGACAGCAATAAATCAGACTTTTGACTGACCCTAAACTACCCGGGTCAGTTTTTTTGTGGCTTAAAAAGGTTTAAAATTGTCGAATAGGGTATAATTGTAGTAAAAAATAAGGAGCAGGTGAGAAATATGAATCAACAGCAGCTGCACAGTGTACTTGAAAGCATGCGATTACCTAATGGAGCTTATGTTGCAAGTACATCCGATGATTACGACTACGTTTGGATCAGAGATGTATGCTATGCGGTTATGCCATATTTAAATTCAAAGTGTTCACGATATGAAAAAGCTTATCATGCGCTTCTCACATTATTGAGAAAGTATGAATGGAAAATCGATATTCATACGGAGCAGAAACCACAATACTTACATGAATACATTCATGCCAGATACACAAGAGATCTTGAAGAAATTCCTGTTGAATGGGGTCATGCACAAAATGATGCAGTAGGAATATTGCTGTTTGGTATAGGACAAGGAATTCAAAACGGAAAGCCGATGCTAAGGGACAAAGTTGATCATCGCATCGTTCAGAAGCTTGTCGACTACTTAGAATGTCTAGAATACTGGAAAAGTCCAGATAACGGCATGTGGGAAGAAAATGTAGAAGTTCATGCATCAAGTGTTGGAGCATGTGTTGCGGGATTACAAGCAGTAAAGACGCTCGTTAATGTTCCCTCTTATATGATTGAAAAGGGTCAGGAAGTCCTAAATGACCTTCTACCTTGTGAGAGTGAAACGAAAGAAGCTGATTTAGCGCTATTATCCTTAATTTATCCTTTAAATGTTGTAACAAGAGAACAAGCCATTCAAATTGTAGATCGTATCACGGGACAACTCGAGCGAAAACGCGGAGTTATTCGTTATGAAAACGATGTTTATTACAATGAAGGTAGTGAAGCAGAGTGGTGCTTCGGATTTCCTTGGCTCGGTTTATGTTATGAGCAGCTAGGTGAACTAGATAAAATGAATGAATATTGGACGAAAACTATGAGCATTACACCTGAAAGTGGTAAAATTCCAGAACTTTATATTGGTGGTACTAATATTCCAAATAAAAACACTCCACTTGCATGGTCTATTTCGATGGCATACCAGCTACAGGTTCGAATGAACGAAATGCAAGAGAATGTATCATAACTAAAAAGTTTTTTCGAAAAGCTATGTTAGTTTATATTGTGGCTCATTCAATTGAAACGTTTATTAACTTTTCCATTCAAAAGGTTGCGGTTTATCCGCAACCTTTTTTTATAGGCTATTATACAAAAAAGCCTTTTTTGTGAAATATTATTCCGTTATTTGTCGAAAAAAGCATGTATTTTTCGACAAATATTTTTTTTGAAGGAATGACCATATTACATGTCGAATCTTTAGGATGTAGAGGATAACTATGGTGGAATCCCTATATTTATCAATGAGAGCGAGGTGCCGCAATGACTGTATCGATGCCGACAGATTACGATCGGTATTTATTTCATCAGGGAAATTTATTTCAGGCTTATCGTTCAATGGGCGCCCATTTAAGGGAAGAAGACGGACGATTTGGAGTCAGGTTTACAGTCTGGGCTCCTCACGCTGCAGCCGTATCTGTAACAGGGAATTTTAATCAATGGGATCCCACATCGCATCGAATGGAGAAAATCGAAGAGTCCGGTCTCTGGTCGTTATTTGTAGAAGATCTATCAGAAGACGAGCTCTACAAGTATGCTGTCGAAACAGGTGCAGGCGAGATTCTAATGAAATCTGATCCGTATGCATTTTATTCAGAGTTAAAACCGAAAACAGCATCTATTGTTAAAAAAGTCGATGAGTATGATTGGCAAGATGCAAAATGGATGAACAAAAGAAAGAAAACGGCTCCTTATTATAGCCCGCTGTCGATTTATGAAGTTCATCCAGGGTCCTGGCGTAGAAAAGAGGACGGCTCCTATTATTCTTATCGGGATCTTATGGAGGAGCTCATTCCTTACGTAAAGGAACTCGGTTACACGCACATTGAACTAATGCCCGTTATGGAGCATCCTTTTGATCGATCTTGGGGATATCAGATTACCGGCTATTTTTCTGTAACAAGCCGGTTTGGACAACCGGATGATTTAAAAGCATTTATTGATCGATGTCACCAAGAAGACATCGGTGTACTGCTTGATTGGGTACCTGCTCATTTTTGCAAAGATGCGCATGGACTAGGTCAATTTGATGGAGGTCCTGTTTTTGAGCCATCAGATCCTGCTCGTGCTGAGCGACATAATTGGGGAACGTATAATTTTGATTATAGTAAACCAGAAGTTGTCAGTTTTCTTATTTCAAATGCGTTGTTCTGGTTTGACTACTACCATATAGATGGTTTAAGAGTGGATGCTGTATCACAGATGTTACTTTATCATCATGACCATGAAAGTGGTGGCGTTGAAGGCGAGAACTCTGCAGCCAAGGAATTCATTCAGAAACTAAATCGTACGGTATTTGAACAATACCCGAATGTGCTGATGATGGCAGAAGAATCAACCGACTACCCGCTTGTAAGTGCTCCGATCCATGAAGGTGGGCTCGGATTCAATTATAAATGGAACATGGGATGGATGAATGACGTCCTGAAGTATATGGAGCTCCATATGGATGATCGAAAGCATCATCACAATTTATTAACTTTTTCGTTTTTTTACGCTTTTTCAGAGAATTATCTTCTACCTCTTTCTCATGATGAGGTCGTACATGGGAAGAAGTCATTGTTAAATAAAATGCCAGGCGATTATTGGCAGAAATTTGCCAATCTTCGTACACTTTATGGGTACATGATGGCTCATCCAGGAAAGAAACTGCTTTTTATGGGTGGAGAATTTGGTCAGTACGATGAATGGAAAGATTTATCTGAACTAGACTGGATGGTTTTGGACTATGACATGCATAGTAAGGTGAATGCCTATGTAAAAGATTTGAACCACTTTTACCTGGATTCAAGGGCCATGTGGCGAATTGATCATGAATCAGAAGGATTTGAATGGATTGATGCGAACGATAACTCACAGTCCGTGCTAACGTTTATGAGAAAAGGAAAAGCGAAGGGCGATTGTGATATCGCCATCATTAATTTTTCTCCTAATGTTTACTATGATTATCGCATTGGTGTTCCATCTTCCGGTACTTATATCGAAATGTTTAATAGCGATCAAGAAAAGTATGGTGGTTCAGGTCAACTTAACGCAGAAATCTTACAAAGCGATAAAAAACCGTATCACAATCAGCCTTGTAGTCTAATGCTTAAAGTGCCACCACTTGGAATTGTTATTCTCGGCAAAAAAAATAAAAGCAACCTTGAAAGGAGAAATCGCTATGTCTAAAAAGCGTTGTGTCGCTATGCTACTTGCAGGAGGTCAAGGGACAAGACTTGGAAAGTTAACAACTCGTCTTGCTAAGCCAGCAGTCCCGTTCGGAGGGAAATATCGTATTATTGATTTCACCCTCAGTAACTGTAGTAATTCAGGAATTGATACGGTAGGGGTTCTGACGCAATATCAGCCTTACATATTGAATTCGTATATTGGAATCGGGAGTTCTTGGGACCTTGATCGAAAAAATGGAGGTGTATCTGTTCTACCACCATATATGGGTCAAAAAGGTGGCGAATGGTATCGCGGCACAGCGAATGCGATTTACCAGAACATGTACTACATTAAACAATATGATCCTGAGTATGTTCTAGTTATTTCAGGTGATCACATCTATAAAATGGACTACTCTGAAATGTTGGATTACCATGAACAGCGCAATGCAGATGCCACAATTGCTGTGCTTGAAGTACCATGGCATGAAGCAAGTCGCTTCGGAATAATGAACACTGATGATGAAGATCGTATTGTCGAGTTTCAAGAAAAGCCTGCTGAACCGAAAACTAACCTTGCCTCTATGGGGATTTACATTTTCAACTGGAAAGCGCTTGAGAAATATTTAACCGAAGATGAGCAAAAGTCAGATTCATCAAATGACTTTGGTAAAGATATCATTCCGGCTATGATTGAAGATGAAAAGAACGTTTTCGCATATTCGTTCAACGGTTATTGGAAAGACGTTGGTACGTTACAAAGTTTATGGGAAGCCAATATGGACTTACTTGATGATGATCCAAGCTTAATTCTAAATGATCCTGCTTGGAAAATTTATTCGGTTAACCCGAACCAACCACCTCAATATATCGCACCTCAAGCAAAGGTAACGCGTTCTCTTGTCAATGAAGGATGTGTTGTATATGGAGAAGTGTATCGTTCCGTATTGTTCTATGGTGTTCATGTTGGCCTTGGAAGCACAATTAAAAATTCGATTATAATGCCAAATGTGAAAATTGGCGCGAATGTAACGATTGAGAACGCTATCGTAGAAAGTGGAACGGTAGTAGAAGATGGCATGACACTCGGATCAAGCGATGGTTCGATCTCGTTAATTGCAGATGGCGAAATTGTATCGGTACCAAAATAGAGTAGGGGGATGAAACGATGAAAAAAGTAGTAGGAGTTATTAACCTCGTAGATGAAAAAAACACGCTGAGTGAGTTAACCAATCATCGGAGCTTTGCCTCTGTTCCATTTGCAGGGCGGTATCGACTCATTGATTTCTCATTATCGAATTTAACAAACGCAGGAGTGAATACAGTTGCCGTATTCACTCGTGAAAAATACCGTTCTTTATTTGACCATTTAGGATCCGGACGCGAGTGGGATCTAGATCGTCATCAAGGAGGTCTTTTCTTTCAGCCTCCAGCAGATGAAGAGCGCAGAAGCACGGGAGATATTCACTCTTTTCATGAAAACCTTTCCTTTTTCAAAAGAAGCCTTTCCCATTACGTTCTCGTAACAAATGGTCAGCTCGTTTGGAATGTTGATTTCGATCAGATTATTGAAGAACATGAATCTCAGAACGCCGATATCACTGTTGTCTACAAGCCGTGTGATGATCCTTATACGAGCGGAAGTCATTACAATGTGCTTTATACAAACGATGATGAGCGCGTTGATCGCTTAAACCTTGGGGTTGAGCCTCTTCCAGGAGATAACGTTTATTTAAACACTTTTCTGATGAAATCTTCTCTTCTCATTTCCCTCGTGGAAGATAGTATTGAATCAGGTAAGCATCAATCAATAAATGAAGCAATTGCCGCAAGTCTGGATCGCTATCATGTGCATGCGCACCATTTCGGTGGATATGTAACATTTATTGATAGTGTTGAAAGCTACTATCGCTATAGCATGGAGATGCTTGATCCAAACGTGACGCAGGAACTATTTTATAATACGGGCCCGATTTATACGAAGGTAAAACACGAATCACCGGCTAAATACCTTGAAAGCTCCACCGTATCGAACTCATTAATCGCAAACGGTTGTACGATATCAGGGACAGTCGAAAATAGTATTTTATTTAGAGGTATCCGCGTTGGAAAAGGGGCTGTGATTCGAAATAGCATTATCATGCAAAAGTGTGAAATTGGTGAAGGAGCCGTTATCGAGAATGTGATTCTTGATAAAGACGTTTCCGTTTCGCCTAATGAGACAGTGACTTCTGAAGATCAGCCGAGAGTTATTGCTAAATCCACCGTCATCTAGTAGGAGGAAGTTGAAATGAATGTATTATTTGCCGCTTCTGAAGGTCATCCCTTTATCAAAACAGGGGGGTTGGGCGATGTTATAGGCGCCCTTCCAAAGGCCCTTCAAAAGCAGGGAGCGAATGTATCCGTAATTTTACCTAAATATCAAGATATGAATGAAACGTACAAAAGTCAGCTTGAACTGAAAGAAGCAATCACAGTTTCTGTAGGTTGGCGCGATAAGTATTGCGGAATTGAAATGCTTAAGCTTGATGGAATTACCTATTATTTCATTGACAATGAGTATTATTTTAAGCGTAGCGGTAGCTATGGTTATTTTGATGATGGAGAACGCTTTTCATTCTTCTGTAAGGCTGTATTAGAAGCCATTCCGTATTTAGAAGAGCAACCGGACATTCTTCATTGTCATGATTGGCAAACAGGGATGATTCCTGTTTTGAAAAAAGCTCATTACCGAAATCATCCTTATTATGAAGGGATGAAAGTGGTATATACCATCCATAACCTTCGTTACCAGGGAGTGTTTCCAAAAACAATCCTTCATGATTTGCTCGACTTAAGTGAACTCCACTTCAATAATGAAGGTGTGGAATTTCATGGGAACGTCAGCTTCATGAAAGGCGGACTGCTTTATGCCGATTATATTACAACGGTAAGTCCTGCCTATGCGGAAGAAATTAAGCAACCTTACTTTGGTGAATACTTGGATGGCGTTATGAGAAAAAGAGAAGATAAATTTGTTGGGATTATTAATGGAATTGATACAGACCTTTATGATCCTGCTAAAGATGCAGCACTTCGTTATTCCTATCACGCAACACACTTACTTAAAGATAAAAACAAAACAGATCTTCAGAAAAAGCTGGGTTTACAAGTAGGAGAAGGAATACCTGTCCTGGCTCTTATCACAAGACTCGTAGAACAAAAAGGAATCGATCTTTTCTTTAGAGTTCTTCCTCAAATTATGGAGGAAAAGGTTCAGGTTGTCGTTCTTGGAACAGGTGATGAGCACTACGAGCATATGCTACGAGAGGCTGAAGCTCGTTACCCAGGCAGGTTCAGCGCGAATATCTATTTCGATGACGGGTTTGCTAGACAGCTTTATGCTGCCTCTGATTTATTCCTAATGCCTTCTCAATTTGAGCCATGCGGAATCAGTCAGCTGATCGCTCTAAGATACGGTAGTCTACCGATCGTTCGAGAAACAGGCGGGTTAAAAGATACCGTACTACCTTATAACCAATTCACCGGTGAAGGACATGGATTTAGTTTTGCGAACTACAATGCTCACGAAATGCTAGATACAATTAATCTTGCTCTAGATCTTTATCATCATAATGAAATCACTTGGAGAAAATTAGTCGTACGAGCGATGCGTCTTAATTACTCATGGGAAGCTTCATCAGCGAAATACATGAATTTGTACAATAATCTATTAAAGTAATGCTCATATATTCCGATAAGAGAAGCAGGGGAATTATTCCTCTGCTTCATTTTTGATTCAGAAAGTGACCTGGCTTAATTGATGAGTCATTTGAACGAGGCAAAACGTGTAAATTCACGATGGTTATTACTAGCTATTACATAGACAGATTATGACTTAGATAGGAGAAAGAGCCTTATGTTTACATGCTCAAAATGCAACGTGATACCAGATATCCCTTCTTCTGGTTATTTAGAAATCGTTACAGCTGTGCCGCAGCTTCGACAAAGTTTAAATGAATTGATATTCCAAAGTGAATCTTTAAATTCTCTTACAGTCTCCTATGAAAATTCGGAATCCCTGCTTGAAATTTGTCATCGCATCAGTTCTCATTTTAATGATGCGGCAAAACAAATGTTTTTTTGTGGAACGGGAACAGTGGATGAAATAAAGAGGAGCTCAGTTCTTTCGTTTCCTCAATTTTATTCAAGGCTCAAACATCCAGATTTTATAGAGGTTATGAGGAATTCTCTCTTTACTAGCCATATGCAGCCCATTATCACACTTGATAATAATGATATTACAGGGTATGAATTCTTGATGCGGCCGACTAATGAGCGCTATCCTTTTTATCCAAATGAATTATTTGATATGGCTAGACAATCTGGTCTTCAAGCCTTTCTTGACAGCGCTGCACGAATTGCTTCTATTAAAATTAGTGCGTCGCATCTTTCAAAAGGCGTTAAACGCTTCATTAATTTTCTCCCTTCTTCGATTTATGATCCAGCTCATTGCTTACGAACAACTTTCCGAGCTGTTGAAGCGTACAATCTTGATCCAAGAGATTTAGTATTTGAAGTAGTAGAAACTGAGAAGATTGACGAAGTAGATCATTTAAAACAAATCTTTCGCACATATCAGCAAGAAGGAATGAAAATGGCGCTAGATGATGTAGGCACTGGATACGCTACGAAAGAAATGCTCCTTCAGTTGAAGCCCGACTATGCGAAGATTGACCGCAGTGTTATTTCTCATTGCGATCAAGATTCTGAAAAACAAGAGAAACTGAGCGAAATGATTTATCTATCAAAGGAAGAGGGGATTACGTTACTCGCGGAAGGAATTGAACGTAAAGAAGAAGCTGATTTTTGTAGGCAAATGGGAATACCGCTTGGACAAGGCTATTATTTTGGGCGTCCTGCTGAACGACCAATTAATTCAATACAAGTTTAATATTAAAAGAAGGGGTTTCCCTTCTTTTTCTTATGGAAATTTCTTCTCAAAACCGATATGCTTACGAAAGATTACTAAATTGAGGTGACAGGATGCTAACTTTTTATCGGCGTTATGCGCGAACAGCTTTTGATATTGGACTTATCGTTTTAACGGTTTTTTTAATTATGCTTGTCTCGAGTTTCTTATTTGAAATTGCGGCACCGATTATCGTAGGGTACATTATTTTTCTAGTTATCGAACCTTTCGCTCGGTTTCTAAATCGGAAGGGAATAGGCAAAACAGCTGCAACTACTATTTCCACGCTTGTTTTCGTATTAATCGTGGTGAGCGTAGTCTTTCTAGCAGGCGCGATTTTTGTTCTTCAATTGCAAAACTTAATCAGCCTTATTCCTGGATACGTTGCGAAATTCCAGGATCAAATTATGAACTATGTGCATTGGGGGCAGCTCCAGTTAAACGCCTTACCTCCAGATGTACTAGAGAAGGCGCAAGATTTTTCACTAACGCTCGTTGAGAAAGCATCCATTATGTTGACGACTTTATTAAATAGCGTGTTTGCTTTTGTGACGTCCATTCCAACGCTTGTGATTAATTTCATTATTGGAATTGTTCTCGCGTATTTCTTAAGTATTGAGATTGAAATGTGGAAGCGAATTGCGGCGAAGCGAACACCAAATACATTTAAGACGGCTTATTTTTTCCTGAAGGAAAACGTGTTAAGCGGAATCGGAGCGTATTTAAAAGCGCAGCTAAAGCTTATTACGATCACATTTGTACTCGTTCTATGCGGGTTATGGATATTAAGAGTGGATAATGCATTCACACTCGCGCTTTTATCTGCTTTTTTCGATCTTCTTCCGCTTCTTGGCGTTTCGGCGATCTTCATACCATGGGCAATCTATCTATTTGCGGTTGGGCAAACTTCTCTCGCAGTATCCTTATTGATTCTACTTGGGGTGGTTATGCTAGTGAGACAAATCATGGAGCCGAAAATTACGGGAGATTCACTAGGTGTATCAGCGTTTACAATTCTTTCATTTATGATTATTTCTCTTTCACTTTTTGGAATTGCGGGAGTCGTATTATCACCGATTTTGCTCATTCTCATTAAAGCGTTATATGATCACGGATATTTAAGTAAATGGATCCATCTTCCTAGTGAAGAATTCATAGATCCAGAGGAAAGACGGTAGGAAGGAAGAACGGAAGTGAAGCGATTAGGAAGCTTAATTATCATAACAATCTTTATTAGTGTGTTAATAGGTATATTTCTTCAGAAAACACCAGATTCTTTTTCCCAACCGCTGAAAAAATCTGAAGTTCCAGAGGAATATATCGACCTTTACAGAGAAGCTGCTGAAGAATATGACGTTCAATGGGAGCTTTTAGCAGCGGTACATCGCGTTGAAACAAAATTCTCGACGATGTCAACATTAGAAAGTCCTAAGGGTGCCATAGGACATTACCAGTTTATGCCATTAACCTGGATTGGGTGGAGCTATGGTGGTAGTCGTCTTGGAGAACTGGATAAGGATGATCTAGTTGATATTACAAATTTAGATCTTATTCAAAAGTATGGTGGGTATGGGAAAGACGGGAATGGTGACGGTAAGGCAGATCCATATAATCTGACGGATGCTGCTTTTACTGCCGCTAGCTACTTATCTGCTAATGGTGCAAGTGAGGGTAGACTGAAGAGTGCCTTATTCGCTTATAATCAGAGTGATGAGTATGTGGATGAGGTGCTTTCATTTTATAAAGAATACAGAGAAAATGTTTCTGTAGTGAAGTTAGATCCTTAATTCAATGTAATGGTACAGCGCTGTTACATATGATAAAATCACGATTAGAAGGGGGCGATTGCATGAAGATTGTTTCAATCGAACCGACACCAAGTCCAAATTCGATGAAAATTAACTTAAGTGAAGAGTTAGAAGCTGGAGACACAAGGCAGTATAAGCCTGATACTGACATATCTAATGCTCCAGTTTATATTCAAAAATTAATGGCCGTTCCCGGTGTGAAAGGTCTTTATCATGTGATGGATTTTATCGCGCTAGAACGGAATGCCAAATATTCATGGGAAGAGATCCTTCCAAAAGCTCGTGAGGCATTCGGAGAGATTAATGAAGAATCCGTCGCGACAAATCAGTCGTCGATAGAAGACTTTGGAGAAGTGAATGTGTTTATTCAAATGTTTCGCGGTATTCCAATGCAGGTGAAGCTTGTAGAAGGTGAGACTGAGCATCGTTTTGGTTTGCCTGAGCGATTTATGGAAGCTGCTAT
This sequence comes from Anaerobacillus sp. 1_MG-2023, assembly GCF_030547345.1. Lineage (NCBI taxonomy): Bacteria > Bacillati > Bacillota > Bacilli > Caryophanales > Bacillaceae > Anaerobacillus > Anaerobacillus sp. 1_MG-2023. Next base: position 292,343 of record NZ_JAUORD010000003.1, read on the forward strand.
GAAAGCCTCTTCAGCTTCTGAAAACATGGTGATGGAACGTGAATGGAAAGAACAAAGTCCACGGTACGGATCACCTGAAGAAGTTGGACAAGAAGTTACCGAAGAAATAGCGGCGACGTATAGTGAAGAGCGTCTTTCGGCTCTTGTTACTGCAGCATTCTCAGATCAAAATGCTTCTTTACCAAAGCAAGAGAAAAAGATCGTTACAATAGAAATGCTAGATGACTCAGATTGGAAAGTAAGATACGCAGCACTTGATCGCATGGATCCAGAAATGACTGATTTGCCGGTGCTGGAGAAGGCGCTACACGATGAAAAAGCCTCTGTACGCCGCCTGGCGGTTGTTTACCTTGGTATGATTGAATCAAAGGAAGTTCTTCCGCTTCTTTATAAAGCTTTGCGTGATAAATCTGTTACGGTTAGGCGGACAGCCGGCGACTGCATGTCAGATTTAGGTCATGTTGAAGCCATTCCTGAAATGATAGAATCGTTGCAAGATCGAAATAAGCTTGTTCGTTGGAGGGCCGCTATGTTTCTATATGAAGTTGGCGATGAAACGGCGATTCCAGCACTTGAGCAAGCAATGGACGATCCAGAATTTGAAGTGAAGATGCAGGCTGGTATGGCTTTAGAACGGATAAAAGGTGGAGAAGAAGCTAAAGGCTCTGTCTGGCATCAAATGACTCAAGCAAGAAAATCGAATTAACGGAGGTATAGGATATGAATCCATACGAAGAATATATGCGCCAGATGGCACAGCCAATGCGAGATGAGTTAACATCAGCAGGTTTTGAAGAGTTAACGACTGAGGAAGAAGTATCCAGCTTTATTACAGAAAAAAAGGGAACATCACTTGTTTTCATTAATTCTGTTTGCGGATGTGCAGCTGGTCTTGCTCGACCAGCTGCTCGCGAAGCGATTGAACATGACAAAAAACCTGAGCATCTTGTGACGGTTTTTGCAGGACAAGATCGTGAAGCAACAGGTAAAATGCGTGAATATTTGGAAGGGTATGAGCCGTCATCTCCTTCTATCGCTCTCTTAAAAGACGGCCAGGTGCTTCATTTCATTCCAAGAGAAGAAATCGAAGACCATGAAGTGGAAGAAATCGTTGCGAATTTGACAGGAGCTTTTGAACAATATTGTTAATGACAAACTCCACTCACTCGAGTGGAGTTTTGTCTCTACTTAATGGGAGGGAATTGAGAATGGATCACATATTTGAACTACAAGGAAGCTGGAAGGGGGGACTTTCTGGCGAAGGTAAGATTCAGACTGAAAACCTAACGACAGAAGTATCGATCCCTACGTCGATGGGCGGCGGAGAGAAAGGAACAAATCCTGATGAGTTGCTGTTAAGTTCATCAGCCGCTTGTTATTTCATGACCATTGGCCTTTATTTGGAGCGTAATCACATTCCTTTCGAAGATGTTAAGATTTCCTCTAAGCTAAAAGTAAGTGGTAACGGAAAGCTGCACGTAGAGTCAATTCACCATTACCCAGTCATCTATCTTGCGGAAGAGCCGGATGAAGAAATGACAGAGCGTATTCATTCCATTGCTCATCGTGCAGAAGAGGGATGTATGATTACAAGAGCGATTAAAGGAAATGTTAATGTAGTTGTAGAACCAGCTATTAAAAAAGTGTGAGGTTTTTCACTGTCATAAACTTTTTACTGTAGTATGCTAACAATGTCGTCTGTTTTAGGCATGCTCATCTTAAGAGAAAACGGTCAATCTATTGAATGAGCTAACGGAACTTATGTGAAAATGGAAAGCACACTCTTTGCATTTCTTGAGAATTTTATTATAATAATATTTTGGAACGGAAGAGTGACTGGCCACAAGGTAACAGTGAAATAAAGGAGATAGAAGTATGAATAAAGACTATCGCGTATTATTGTTTTATAAATATGTCCAAATTGATCAACCGGAAGAATATGTAGAAGAGCACCTTGCCTTCTGTAAGGAGCACAACCTGAAGGGAAGAATTCTAATCGCGGAAGAGGGCATTAATGGCACTCTTTCTGGAACAGTAGAAGAAACGCAGCAATATATGGATATGATGCATGCGGATGAGCGCTTTGCTGATTTGTTCTTTAAAATTGATGAAGCGACTGAACATCCATTTAAAAAAATGCACGTTCGCTTTAGATCAGAGCTAGTGACACTTCGACTTGATGATGATCATAATCCGAATGAAGTTGGCGGAAAGCACTTGAAGCCAGCAGAGTGGCGCGAAGCGATGCAGCAGGATGATGTGATTATTCTTGATACCCGAAATGATTACGAGTATGATGTAGGTCATTTCCGTGGTGCTATTCGACCAGATATTAAGAATTTCCGAGATCTTCCTGAGTGGGTTCAAGAAAACCTTGCAGACCAAAAAGATAAGAAAATCCTAACCTACTGCACAGGCGGGATTCGCTGTGAAAAGTTCACTGGCTGGATGGTTAAACAAGGTTTTGAAGATGTTAACCAGCTGGATGGTGGAATTGTTACTTACGGTCAGGATGAAGAGACGCAAGGTGAACTATGGGATGGACAGTGCTATGTGTTTGATGGCCGAATAACTGTTCCGATTAATCAAAAAGACCACACTGTTGTCGGTAAAGATTACTTTACGGGTGAACCTTGTGAACGCTATGTTAATTGTGCAAGGCCTGAATGTAATAAGCAAATTATTACATCTGAGGAGAACGAGCATAAATATTTACGAGGCTGTTCACATGAGTGTCGCACATCGCCACGTAATCGTTACGTAGCAGAGCACGGATTAACTCAAGAAGAAGTCGATGAGCGTTTGCAAAAACTCATGCAGGAGCATATCGGGCAAGAAGTATAATTGAAAAAGCTAGCTGTCCATTTGACAGCTAGCTTTTATTTGTCATATCTTATTTTGTTTACTTTAAGAAGGTGATCTACTTTTGAAAGACGGTGCTTTTCAATTTTTTCCATGTATTCATGAAGCGCTAACTCCATCTGACAAAGAGCTTGAAACAAATCGCGATGGCGTAATTCTTTGTTTTCTTGTGAAAGTGCGATATATCCTGTAAGTAAATCTGGCAGTTCAGTTGAAAGCATTCTCTTCACAACATGACGTTCTTCAAGGTCAAGCGGTTCAAGTTCGGGTGAGATTTGCTTGAATAATTGAATGAGTCTAACTGTTCTAGAATGGATTACCCCGTTGATTAACGAATGTGTCGAAATTCGTTCAAGCTGATTAATCTGTTCCTTCAAGATGGGATCAATTGCTTCTGTTTTTGATTGGGAAGCAATTGATCCTAGTAACGCTAAATCTAAAAGCTTCATTCGTTGAAAAATTCCTATGAAAAATGGCGATCGTTTTATACTGCGTTTGATGATTCGACCTCGATCATTTATGAGAATCGTACCTTGTTTGCATTTACCTGCGTCTTTTTTCTCAATGATTTGTCGTTCCCATTGGATAAAAAACTTCTTAGGTGTTGACGATCTGTTTTTTTGACTATCATACCCGGAGAAAAGGATGAGATTTCGTCTGATTTTTAAATAAATCGTAAAACCTCTCTCAGTACGCTTCCATTTTTGTGGCTTATTCTCCGAAGGATCGAGTTTATCTATAAATTCATCTAACAATTGTTCAGCATATGAAAGGAAGCTTGTGGTGCTAGCATCCTGAAGAAGTGATGCTTCCACCGTTTTAAATTGCGGTGGTAAAAGCTTTTCAAGCCACTGGGGTTCAGAAGAATGGAAAAGCCCCATGCCATTACCTCCTATCGTCAAAGTCGATCGGCTGCCTCAGAGAGCTGTTTTTGCCTCTCTGTTGAGCTATCTAATTTGGATTTCATTTCTTTATTTAATTGATCCATTTCGGTTATAAACTTCTTCCCACTATCGATAATACGTACGTTTGATTTTTCTGTTAAATCAATCGCTTCAAACACATCTTGATAAGCTTTGCGGAAGGATTCAATCGCAATTGCTGGCTTTTCAAGTGTTTTAACCGTTTCTTCTGTATTTTGTTTCAGCATCTCAGCATTTTTCAGAAGCATCGATTCGGTTGCCTGATTCACATTTTGTACAGCTGAAATCACTTTTTGTTGGTTTCCGAGAGCTAGCTGGATGGATGCTGTTACGGTAATGATGTTTTTGGTCATAGTCACTGCATTAAAAATAGCTTCTTCTAGCTTTTCGTTGTTTTCCATGATCAAATCAACCGATGCCATGGATTGTCTTAAGACCATGACAGCCTGTGACATATTTTTCACTCGGCTAACGACTTTTTGTTGAGCTTTTTGTAGGGGAAGAGGGTTCTCTTTCCATTCATCTTTAGCGGCTTCCTCGTCAAGCATCGTCATAAGCGTCTGACCTAGCTCCATCTGATCTTCCAGTCCGACAATGCGGTCTTTTGCTACATCCTTTAGTTCTTTTAACATGACATTATCTTCTTGTAGCTTATCTTTACCAGTTAAAAGTGATTCAACAATAACTTCTACTTGGGATTCGACCGTTTTGTATTTCTTCGCATATTGCTCGACTTCGTTTCGCCCCATTACTCGATTTAGAAGTTTATTGAATTTACTCTTTTGCAAATAAGAGGGCTCTAAGTCTGAGACATGCTCTCTGAGTTTGTGTAAGTTATCAGGTAAGTCGTTATTCGGTTGGTCAATCATTCCCTTTACAGGACGCTTCAATGCTTCAAGGGATTCCCCAGCGTTGCGCTGGGCATCTTCACCAAGTCCTGATAATGTCTGGAGAATCTTATCTGTATCGTCTTCATGATAAAAGCTTTGAATGATCTCTTCAGCCTTTTCACGTTGTGAGTTAATTTTCTCAGGTTGATTACTCATATATGTCACTCCTTCAATTGAATGAATTCGTTAAATTATTCTTCTATCATTCTATACGAATAGATTTCGTGAAAAGTTTCAAAACACCTTCAGCAAAACAATTCCCTTTGAGTGAATCGAGCAAACTCACCTAAATGAAATAGTTGAAAGATGCAAAGTAGGGTGGTATGTTTTAAACGGAATTACTTGTAAATTAGTGATAGGAAGTGAACAAAATGAAAAAAGTCAAATTATATACACAACCGGCATGTCCACCATGTGAATTTGTGAAAAATTATTTTCAAATGCATGAAGTAAAATATGAGCTACTAAACATAAAAGAAAACGTTGCTGCGCGCAATGAATTGATTCATGATCATGGTTCTATGTCTACCCCAACGATTGTCATCGACGGCGAAGTCATTATTGGATTTGAACAGGAGCGTATTGATGAACTTCTGAATATTTCATCATCTTGATGATAGATTAATGACTTTGATGAAAGAGGGTGTCTTAGAATGATTGATAAATTTGTTCGAAATGAGCGTGATTATAAGCTGCTCGAATTAGCTAATAAACATCGAGCAGAACTTAAAGAGAGCGCCAAACATATTGATCAGGAAGCGTATATTCCTGATTCCATTATAGCAAGTATGAAAGAATCAGGCTTTACTTCACTTACAATCCCAGAAGAATTTGGAGGTGGTGGTCTTTCTCTCTATGAGCTTGTTCTTGTTCAGGAAGAGCTTGGTAAAGGAGAAGGGTCTGGTGCGCTATCACTCGGCTGGCATCTGGGAGTACTAAAAGATTTAAGCGATCGAAGGCCGTGGAATGCTTCAACCTATGAAAGGCTTTGTCGTCATGTTGTGGATGGTACGCTCATAAATCGAGCTCAAACAGAAGAGGAGACAGGTGATCCAACTCGAGGTGGTATGCCTGCAACGATCGCGACTGCGGTCGAGGGAGGATATAAAATAACTGGTCGAAAAACATTTACAACATTAAGTCCTCACCTTAATCAAGTGATTGTCAAAGCAACGTGCGAAGGCGTCCCTACAGATTTCTTAGTGTCTATGAGTGAAGAAGGTGTAGAACTTGAAGGGACTTGGGATGTGCTAGGCATGAGAGGTACCCGTAGTGATGACCTTGTATTGACTGACGTATTTGTTCCTTCTAATGCGCTCCTTGAAACTTATGATAAAAATCGAAAAACAGCTTCATTACCTCCGGCCTGGTTGCTCCATATTCCCGCTGTATACATGGGGATAGCAGAGGCAGCACGGGAAGAGGCAGTTCAATTTGTGTCTTCTTACCAACCGAACACACTTGATGTGCCACTGAAAGATGTACCGCACATTCAAGATAAATTTGGAAGAATTGGACTTTCATTAATGGCAGCACGTCATTTTCTATATTCGGTTGCAGAGCAGTGGGATCGTTACCCAGAAGATCGGATGAACATGCAGGGACAGCTTTTCGCTGCCAAAACGCAAGCAATGAATGCTGCACTGGAAGTTGTTGATCTTTCAATGCGTATTGTAGGAGCACGAAGCTTAATGAAGAAGAATCATCTGGAACGACTTTATCGAGACGTGAGAGCGGGGCTTCACAATCCTCCGAGTGATGAATTATCGCTACAAGTTCTTGCAATGAAGCAATTTCAAGACTAATTATCTTACTCCTTCCCTTTTGGAAGGAGTTTCTTTTTGTTCTCATATGTGGAAGACATCCCTGTGACTCCCTATTGAAAGGGATCTGTCCTTCCTCTATCCTTTATGGCGTGGCAAAAAGCTACTGAAAGGATGAGATATATGAACAAAACGATCATTGCTATGATGATGATGAGCCTCTTTTTTGCTCTGTTTTCTGCACAAACTCATCAGGTAGCGGCCGTATCATTGATGAAAGTAAAGCCTAAGATTGAGAATGAGATCAATGAAGAAGTTGTGTTAAATGAAACTTTATCTGAACCTGAAACCAAACAGGAGGTGGCCTTACTGCTTAACCTTCCTGTAAAAAATATGAATGATGTTAAGAAAGTAACAAAGGATCAATTTACTGTATCGAACTATTCTGTAGAAGAAATTGAAATGTTGGCCAAGCTGGTTAATGGAGAAGCAAGAGGTGAATCGTTTGAAGGGAAAGTAGCAGTAGCTGCTGTAACAGTCAATCGAACACTTTCTGCAAGATTTCCAAATAGCATTAAAGAAGTGATTTTTGAAAGTGGTGCTTATACTGCAGTATCTGACGGTCAATATGATCAAAAGCCAGGAGCAGAATCATATAAGGCTGTCTATGCGGCCCTTAGTGGTAGAGACCCAAGCTCAGGAGCTTTGTTTTATTACAATCCTGATATTGCAACAGACGATTGGATTCGTACAAGACATATAATCAAAGAGATTGGAAAACATGTCTTCACAAGATAAAATCCTCCTGATAAAGGAGGATTTTATGATATCATCGACGTGTACACACAGTTAGATGAAGGAGTGAAGCGACTATGTCAGAGAAAAAAACGTTTCAGCCAGGAGAAATAGTAACGGCAGGTTATAAAACGGGGAGATATATTGGAGAAGTCGTTGATATGAAGTCCCCCAAAGCTGTGATTAAGGTTCTTGCAGTCATCAAGCATCCAACTCAGGGAGACCTTCACAATCCCAAACAGCTCGATGTTCCTCTTTTTCACCAGCGAAAAGCGTTAGCCCAATTCGAGAAAGCGCTCGTTCCAATGTCAGCCATTAACCATTACGAAGGAAATGTTCCTAATTATAACGATTCACTGAAGGAAGCACTTGAAACACAATCCGCAGAGCTCAAGCACGAAGGCGGAAGATGGGCCGAAGCATCTCTTATCGAAATCGAAAAGCTTAAAGACGACTACTTCCCATCAAGGTAATCTTCTTTACATCAGACTTCGAATCCGGTAAGATATAGTATTGATTTAGGCTCTTGGTTTAGAGCTTGATTGAAGAAGACGTAAAGGGTGGTTTTTGATTTGCAATCAGAAGCTTCAGCATATCAAGTGCTGTTATATTATCAATATGTAGAAATAGAAGATCCGGATTATTTTGCTCGAAAGCATCTTAAGTATTGTCAATCACTCAATTTAAAAGGTCGAGTCCTTGTAGGCAAAGAGGGTATTAATGGCACGGTTTCAGGAACCGTTGAGGATACTGAGCGCTACATGGACGTACTAAAAGCAGATGAACGCTTTCGTGATATGGTTTTCAAAATTGATGAAACAGAAGGTCATGCTTTTAAAAAGATGCACGTACGTCCGCGCGAAGAAATCGTTTCACTAAAGCTTGAGGAAGATGTAAACCCGAAAGAAATAACCGGGAATTATCTTGAGCCAAAGGAATTTATGGAAGCATTAGAAGATGATGATGTAATTGTTATCGATGCACGAAATGACTATGAGTACGATATTGGTCATTTTCGCAATGCAATTCGTCCTGATATAAAGGCTTTTCGAGATCTTCCGGACTGGATTGAACAAAATCTTTCGGACCAAAAAGATAAGAAAGTATTAACTTATTGTACAGGTGGAATTCGCTGTGAGAAATTTTCTGGTTACTTAATGAAAAAAGGTTTTTCCGACGTTTCACAGCTTCATGGAGGAATTGTAACGTATGGTAAAGACCCGGAGGTACAAGGGAAATATTTTGATGGCAAGTGCTTTGTATTTGATGATCGTCTTGCTGTTAATGTAAACCGTACCGATGAAGATACAGTTGTAGGGAAATGCTACCATTGTGAGGATCCAGCAGATACTTATATCAATTGTGCTAATGTACAGTGTGACAAGCTTCATATCGTCTGTGATTCTTGCAAAGAGGAGTATAACCATTATTGTTCTTCTGCATGTGAAGAAGAAGTTCGTATGATCCAATCGTAACGCAGCGGCTAACGCTGCGTTTTTTCTTACATTGAAACAAGAGAGGAGGCGCGTTAAGATGTGCTTAATTGCTGTAGCTCAAAATGTTCATCCTACATACCCATTTATACTCGTAGCCAACCGAGATGAATTCTACGAGCGTCCAACAAAACCTGCGAACTATTGGAGAGATGTACCAGAACTACTTGCGGGGCGTGATTTAAAGGCTATGGGAACATGGCTAGGGGTTACAACAAACGGAAGAATTGCAGCCCTTACGAACTATCGAGAAGCGAATGAGCAGCCTAAAAGTCTATCAAGGGGTGATCTAACGGCCGATTACTTACGTGATCATCAATCCCCATTATCATACTTAGAAATGGTTCGACAAAAGAAAGATCAGTACAATGGATTTAATTTAATCATAGGAGATTTTAAGAGCCTTTATTATTATTCAAATCGGCAGGATCAAATTTCAAAACTAGAGAACGGTGTTCACGCTGTTAGTAATCACTTACTGAATACGAGCTGGCCAAAGGTTGAGCAGCTTAAAGAAGAATTGAAACACTATTTAAGTGCAGAAAAGAACCTCGATCAGAATCGTCTTTTTGAAATGCTTTCTCACGCTGAGCCTGCACCTGATTATCTATTACCACAGACAGGCGTGCCGATCGAATGGGAAAGGATGCTTTCACCTGTTTTTATTAAGTCGGATCATTACGGAACGAGGGCGCAAACTGTTATTATGGTTTCACAAAATGGAGAAGTTACTTTTGTTGAGAGGTCAGGAGAAGATCACGAAAATTACTACCAATTTAATCTTGAAGAAGCATAATTGCGCTCCAAGTGAATAAATTATGTGTTACCTGTAACTTTTGCCAATAGATCGATGGTGAAAAAAGATTCGGGTTTAACAACAGAAAAATAGGGTAATGAGAGTTATTACTTATGAGGAGGGGTTTTTTTGAAAAGAAAGCGTCACTATGTTGAAGATCAGCTTTTGCGGGAATCAAGCGACATGAAAGAGTACCGAAAATATGATTCTGAAATGGTGACTAAAAAAAGACCAATACTCCGCCAAAATAAAAAGAAAAAACCACTTATTCAAACGCCAGTATAAGCAGGGGAGAGCGCTCCCTGCTTTTTCTATGTGAAAAATGGAGTGCTTAACTATGGGGATTATTTTTTTGTGAAAAAGGGTTGTGTTTTTTTCGAGTCGGTGATAAGATAAGTCTTGTCCTTGAAAAAACACATTAAAAAAAGTGTTGACGAGACAAAAGATGATATTGTATAATAATGAAGTCGCTGTTTAACGGAGGATTAGCTCAGCTGGGAGAGCATCTGCCTTACAAGCAGAGGGTCGGCGGTTCGAGCCCGTCATCCTCCACCATTTATTTTTGATGAGTTTCATTAAATTATGCCGGCCTAGCTCAATTGGTAGAGCAACTGACTTGTAATCAGTAGGTTGGGGGTTCAAGTCCTCTGGCCGGCACCACACATGCGGGTGTGGCGGAATTGGCAGACGCGCTAGACTTAGGATCTAGTGTCTTACGACGTGGGGGTTCAAGTCCCTTCACCCGCACCATAGAATATGCGCCCGTAGCTCAATTGGATAGAGCGTCTGACTACGGATCAGAAGGTTAGGGATTCGACTTCTCTCGGGCGCACCATCTTGGGGCCTTAGCTCAGCTGGGAGAGCGCCTGCCTTGCACGCAGGAGGTCAGCGGTTCGATCCCGCTAGGCTCCACCATATATATATTCATGTTTTTGGAGGAATACCCAAGTCTGGCTGAAGGGATCGGTCTTGAAAACCGACAGGGGCTTAGTCGCCCGCGGGGGTTCGAATCCCTCTTCCTCCTCCATCTTTGCGGGTGTAGTTTAGTGGTAAAACCTCAGCCTTCCAAGCTGATGTCGTGGGTTCGATCCCCATCACCCGCTCCATTTTGTTGGCCCGTTGGTCAAGCGGTTAAGACACCGCCCTTTCACGGCGGTATCACGGGTTCGATTCCCGTACGGGTCACCAACTAAATTTTCATAAATTTTATTGGCTCAAGCATACTCAAAGAGGTGCTTTTTTTGTTGTTTTCAATTCGGTACGTCTTATCAGAATACAGCATACAGTGACTGTATAAGAGAGGGGATGGACCGAATGTATTATGAAGAACATGAGCATATTGCTTATCATTATGACAACACAGATGCCTATCGTCAGCAACCGGTAGCTCCAACTTCGAGCCCACCAGCATCACCGCCTCCTAGACCGCAGTCAGCACAAGCTGGAACATTTGCTGTAGATCCAGGATCAATTAGAAGGTGTATGTATCGGTTTACTTATATTTGGATGAGGGGCGGCAATTCATTTTGGTTTTGGCCAGTATATGTAGGGCGTACTTCTGTTTCGGGGTTTCGCTGGACCGGTAGAAGGTGGGTATATACAGGCATAAGTCTCAGAAGAATTGATATGTTTACTTGTTAATAGATAGGGCGCTTACATGAAGCGCTCTTTTTTAAAGGCTCTTTTCGTAGACGTTGTTGCTATAGTAGGTGAATTTTCGCTTCAATCAAGGAAGTTTAGAGTTTAATTCAACAATTGTTTCGAAAGCAACAATTTTTATAAAAGGGCCTTTTAAATGAAAAGCTTCTTTAACTTAGCCAAATGAAAATTAATGAAAAATCGTCTAAACATCTGGCTTTTTTGAGAAGATCATGCGAGAATAATACTAACTATTGATCTTCGAAAGTCAGGTGCACATAATGAAATTCCCTCTTTGGATGAGAAAGTTATTTGTAGCATTTGTTGCTGTTGTTACGCTTGGAACTGTGATTCCTACTGGATATCTAGCAGATGACAAAACAGAGGCATCAGAGAATTATCAAGAAGAAAACCATCTTCTTATTGAGTCGAGGGACGAGCCTGATAAGGCGATAGAGCCTGTTGTTGATCAGTATGATTGGCCCATCATAGCTCAGGACGCTTCTTCTTCTGAACTACTGACGCATTTTGTAAGCTATGCAAGCAATCAATCTGAGCAACTCGGGCTAACAAAATTCGGTGAAACGATCTCAACTCGAGTCGGTAACGAGTATCGAGATGCAATTGTACCTAAAATGACAGAAGCGATCGCTACCTCAGTGGAAAATCTGGATGAGGATACGTTAAGGTCACTTCGTTTGACGGACAACCCTTCTGGTGGATACGGAGAACGCATTCTTCATGTGTATAATGAACAGAGCGGGGAAGACTTATTGCGTTTCCATGTGAGAAGAGATCACCCCCCACAAGATGGCTATTGGTTTAATTTTCATTACCATGCAGCGAATGATGATTTTGAAGAACATTATGAAGTAGGTAAGATTTATTGGGATAAAAACACTCCGCCTAAGTGGCTCTCGTAAGAGAGGTGCGCGGGGTGTTTTTGGTTGGAGATTAAGGGAGGATCACAACATAGATGGAACTTGTACAATGTATTAGAGATGTTTTCGAAGAAGAGCCTTTAACCGGCTCAGAGAATGTATTGAATCGTAAATTATTTAAGGAAGGTCATTTCTACCCAGTTTATAAAGATGAGCATCATAGCTGGATTACGCTTGATGATGAAGGAGAGCAGCATATTATTGCTACCGGCATCTCCCTCAATGAAGACTTCTGGTTTACTTTTCGGTTTCGCATTGCATAATAAAAAGCCGCATTAAGCGGCTTTTACTTTTTTTTAGGGCGCGCATTTTGCGGGCCTCTTTTCTTATTTATAAGAAGAGCGTCTTCGCCTTCTTTTTCACCTTGCACACCGGCTTTCGGATCATACGCGTTTCGATTTTTCATGTAAGCTCCTCCTCTAATTGGATTCACTTAATAGTATGTCCATATTCGTTTAAAACATCGGATTTTCTTCGATAAACTGGTAGACGTTATCAACTAGCTCATCGGGCGTTTCGGCAGTAACGCGCTCGCCGTTAACGAGACAGTAAATATCCTGGCTACAAAGTGTGCAGTGACCAAGACAAGAATATTCGAGCACATCAAGATCTGTATCTTTTTCTAGTTTTTCCATTGCTTTATGTGAACCGCTCGAAAGATTACTCATGCAGAATTCAACTATTGGATTCATCTTTTATTCACCTCGGGTTTTCCTTACTATTACAAGACTGTTTCTATTCTATCAAGAAGGTGTGAAAATGAACAACCATTTGCATAAGATCAAGAAACAAATTGATGGATAACCATATAATTTGTAAGAGAAGGGTTTATTTCTATATAATTAGGAAAAATAACATAATGAAGTCGATAGAGGAGGGTCATTATGCATAAAGCAGTTATTGTAGGAACAGGACCAGCGGGTTTAACAGCAGCCATTTATCTTGCGAGGGCTAATATGGAGCCGCTCGTCATTGAGGGACCGGAACCTGGTGGTCAGCTTACGTTAACAACAGATGTTGAGAACTTTCCCGGTTTTCCAGATGGCGTTCTCGGTCCAGAATTGATGGAAAATATGAAGAAGCAGGCGCTTAGGTTTGGCGCTACAATTGAGCGTGGATGGGTGAAGGATATTGATTTTAGTGAGCGTCCATTTAAATTAAAAACAGATACACTCGGGGATATTATGGCGGAGTCTGTTTTGATTTCGACTGGTGCTTCAGCAAAGCTTCTAGGTATACCAGGAGAATCAGAGAACATGGGTCGAGGCGTGAGTACATGTGCAACGTGTGACGGCTTTTTCTTCCGTGGTAAAAAAATCGTTGTGATTGGTGGAGGAGACTCGGCTATGGAAGAAGCGACTTTCTTAACGAAATTCGCTTCAGAAGTTACTGTTCTTCATAGGAGGAAAGAACTTCGCGCATCAAAAATAATGCAAGAGCGTGCTCGTTCCAATGAAAAAATAAGCTGGAAGCTGAATGCTTCCCCGCTAGAGGTTGTGGCAGAAAACAATAAAGTAAGCGGGATTAAAGTAAAGAATAGTGATACGGGAGAAGAGGAGTTCGTTAAGACAGACGGCATATTTGTTGCAATTGGCCATCGTCCAAACACTGATTTTCTCGAGGGTAAAATTAATATGGATGATAAAGGTTACGTTCAAGTAGAACCAGGAACGACAAAAACGAACGTCCCTGGCGTGTTTGCTTGTGGAGATGTACAGGATTTTACTTACCGTCAAGCGATCACAGCAGCAGGTACAGGGTGTATGGCGGCTATGGATTGTGAGCGTTTCCTCGAAGGAAACGCCTTTATAGACTGGAGTATGTAAGAAGAAAAAGCGCAGGCCTTGGCCTTGCGCTTTTTTAGTCGATGTTAATATAATTCGAATCGGTACGTATGCGATCGGATTTAGGTATCTTAATTTCAAGAACACCGTTTTCGTATTTCCCTTTCACATTTTTCATGGAAAAGTGAAAGGGAAGCTTAATGGTGCGACTAGTACTTGAATAGGATCGTTCTTGTTTGTAATATTTTTGTTTATCGTTTCGTGACTCATGAAATTCTTTCGATTCAATGGAGATTCGGAGACCATCTCCAAGTGGTTCCACTTTAATTTGCTCCTTCGTGATACCGGGTAACTCTGCTTCAACAATAAATGCATCCTCTGTTTCATAAAGATCAACCCGAAACGACTGAGCTGGTAGCAGATTCGCAAAGGGCTCTTTAAAGAAATCATCAAAGGTGTTCATCCAATTTTGAATAGCAGGGTCTTGAAACAGTTTAGGTAATTTATCGCCTTTCGCCATGGTTATTTCATCCTTTCCAACATTTCTGATATACAGTATGTTTGCCCAAGGAAAATGTGCTTTTTGGCTGTATTTTACATACAATTCGCAAGTTACTTCTCATCTTTCTTCATGTTACAATGATCATTAGAGAATTGAAGGAGGAGTACAATGAAGACTTACTTGCAGCTATGCGAAGAAATTTTACATAACGGAACAAAGAAATCTGATCGAACAGGAACGGGGACGGTCAGTGTTTTTGGACATCAAATGAGGTTTGATTTACAAGAGGGTTTTCCAGCTTTAACTACCAAAAAACTTCACTTAAGATCAATTATTCATGAGCTTCTTTGGTTTTTAAATGGAGATACCAATGTAAAGTATCTTCAGGATAATGGTGTGCGCATCTGGAATGAATGGGCTGATGAAGATGGTGAGCTTGGTCCAGTTTATGGTCATCAATGGCGCTCGTGGACGGGCGCGGACGGATCAACCGTTGATCAAATTGCAAAAGTAGTTGAGCAAATTAAAACAAATCCGAATTCAAGAAGAATGATTGTAACAGCATGGAACCCATCAGAAGTTGATGACATGGCTTTACCTCCATGTCACTGTCTTTTCCAGTTTTACGTTGCTGATGGGAAGCTTTCTTGTCAGCTTTATCAACGTTCTGCTGACGTGTTCCTTGGGGTGCCTTTCAATATCGCTTCCTACGCGCTTCTCACAATGATGATGGCGCAGGTGTGTGATTTAGAGCCAGGTGAATTTATTCATACGCTAGGTGATGCACATATTTATAACAATCATATTGAGCAGGTCAACCTTCAGCTCACTCGTGAACCTAGAGACCTTCCAAAAATGAAAATTAATCCAGACGTGAAATCAATTTTTGATTTCTCATTTGATGATTTTGAGTTAACGGATTACAATCCTCATCCACATATTAAAGGAGAGGTGTCGGTATGATATCATTTCTTCTAGCAATGGATGAAAAGCAGTTAATTGGGAAAGACAATGATCTGCCTTGGCATTTGCCAGCTGATCTCGCTTATTTTAAACGCATGACGACTGGAAAATCGATCGTTATGGGAAGAAAAACATTCGAATCAATTGGAAAAGCGTTACCCGGCCGTGAAAATTATCTAATTACTAGAAAAAACCTGGAATATGAAAAGGTTACTGTACTGCATTCTGTTGAGGAGTTTCTGGAACTTTCAAAGCGTGAGGAAAAAGATTGGTTCGTTATAGGTGGCGCTGAAATCTATCGTCAGCTGCTTCCGCATGCTGATCGCCTGTACATTACTGAGATTCATGAATCGTTTGATGGAGATACTTATTTTCCCGATTTCTCTCAAGATGATTGGAAAGAAACTTCGCGCGAAAAACATTCAAGTGATGAGAGAAACAAACACGCTTTCGATTTTGTCGTTTACGATCGCAACTAAAAAAATCCCCTGGTGTTCTTCACCGGGGGATTTTTTGCTTTTATGTTTTAGGAAAAGTAAATCCTTCTCCAAAAACATCTCTCACGTCATGCACAACGACAAAAGCTTTGTCATCGACTTTTTGAATCATTTTCTTTAGAAGGAAAAGCTCCTGTTTATTAATGACAACGTATAAGATGTCTTTTGATTCATTGGAATAATGCCCGCGAGCATTAATAACCGTTACGCCTCGGTCCATTTCTTCACTTACTTTTTCTGCAATGGCAACAGTACTTTGAGAAATAATCGTTACGGCTTTACGCGTATCAAATCCGTCAATTAAATAGTCCAATATTTTTGTGCTAATATAGATGGAAATTCCGGTATACATCGTATTTTCGATTCCGATGACGACGGAAGACCCGAGTACAACGAGAATATCAAAAACAAACATCGATGTGCTTACGCTCCACCCAAAGCTTTGGTTAAGCATACGGGCAACAATTGTAGATCCACCAGTAGTACCACCTGAGCGGAGAACGAGACCGAGACCAATCCCGATGAAAACACCTGCAAAGACGGTTCCGAGCATAATATCAAGCGGCTGACCCATTCCTTCAGTTAATTGTATAAATAAAGAGCTAAAGAAGATCGCAAGCATCGTATACCAGGTTACTCGTTTATTCAGTACCTTATATCCAATGGCTAAAAGCACAGCGTTCATAACAAAGTTTGTAATCCCTGGTGACCAATCAAGAATATAATAAAGCGTCATTGATATGCCAGTTACGCCGCCTTCACCTAGTTCGTTTGGAATCGCAAACCAGTTCACACCAAGCGCAAAGAATAACGATCCGACAATAATTAACGTTATTTCTTTACCAGTATTGTTCATGTCATCACTCCGTTCTGTTCCTCAATACGTAGGATAATATATCATAGTGGTTGAAACTGGACAAGATTGTTCAACAATATTGTTCGAATGAAATGTGACTTCCTTTTTTTTATGTTAAAATAATGGAAAAATAGAGTATGGGCGGGTCTTAAGACATGCGTAAAGAAACAGTTGAACAAAAAGTGTATCAACTAATAAAAAATGCGATATTAACGAGACAAATCGCTCCTGGAAATCAGCTGTTTGAAAATGCTATTGCTGCTAAAGTGAATGCTAGTAGGACGCCGATTCGAAGTGCTATTACGAAACTGGAAGCAGAGGGTCTTGTGACTGTCGTTCCGAATAAAGGAGCTTTTATCGTTCAACCGACGATTGATGAAATGATTCAGGCTTTTGAATTGAGAAAAGTATTAGAGGATATGGCGATTCGTGAAGGTTACGCAAAAATGGAAGCTTCTGATATCGAGCGGTTAAAGCAACAGACTGAGGAGATGGGGAAGGCGTTTATAGAAGGGAACATTCTTTTATATCATGAACAAAATAAGGCGTTTCACCTTGTGATGGCTAAAGCGAGTGGAAATCGCTATTTGATTGATTTTATGGAGCAAATTTTAAATCAAATTACCATTTATATGGTGCTGTATGATGTTTTTAGAAGTAATGATGAGAATGATATTGTCGAACATAATAAAGTGATTCAACTACTAGAGGCGAACGATGAGGAGAGTCTTCATAACGTTATTACAAACCATCTTGAGAATAGTTTAGCAAAGCTTCAGGAAGATAAGCTAAATTATCAGTCGCTGACAACACTATTTTAATAAAGACGAGCTAGGTAAGCTCGTCTTTGCTTTTGCTTATTCAGCAGGTCTAGGTCCAGCATCAAGGCCAGAGCTTTCAACAGTCATCGCAGGCTTCACTTCGCAGTTGCCGTTAACACGAACCTGACAGGAGAGGCGGAGTTTTTCTTCCACACCTTTTTTCTTAAACGCTTCCTCTTCAATTTCAGTTAGTTCTCCAAATTCTCCATCCATTACTTCAACACGGCAGGTTGTGCATTTTGCGTTCCCACCGCAGCGGTGAAGAACATGTACCCCGTTATCTTCAAGAGCAAGTGCTAACTTAGTTCCTTCTTCCACTTCAAACGTTCCGTGATCTGGTACAGTAACTTTAGCCAAAGAAATTCCTCCTTTATGAAATGGTTCCCCTTACATCCTCTATCATATCCGAATTTTAAGTCTCTTTGAAGAGCATTGTTCCGATTGTAAAAATTCGTCGAATAATGGTTAAAGAATGTGGGTAAGGGTAAAGAAGAAGTAGTAAAGACGAACCAGGAGGAGAAACATGGAAAAAAAGTATTTTACTTTAGAAGAAGCGAATCGTTTGTTGCCAGTGTTAAGGAGAGAGCTTGCCGGACTTAAGCGCCTGAAAATTCAATTTAGCGAACATTACGATCAGATTGAACAGCATAAAAAAACGCTTCTTTATCGTCATAAAACAAAAGTTGACGAAGATATCCTTTTTAAAAAAGAGGCGCGGATGGAATTTATGGAGTTAGAAGCACAAACGTTCATTAACAATATCATGACTCTTGGAGTAGAAATCAAGAATGTAGATGAAGGATTAATTGATTTTCCTGCAATAATCAATGGAAAAGAAGTGTTACTGTGCTGGAAAGACGGAGAAGAGGAAGTGTCCTTTTATCATTCAGATCTAGGTGGGTTTAATAAACGAGAACCGATTGAGAACATTATGAAAGAGGAAGAAAAGGGCTGATGTAGATCAGCTCTTTTTTTTAAAAAAAATAAAATAAATTTCAATTACCGTACTAGTATATAATTTTAAGAATAGCTCACCTTAAAGAGTAGGGAGGTGAGTTCATGAAAAACCCAAAACAAACACATAAGCATGATACCGAATTTGCAAGCGAGCTAGCAGCTGAACAAAATAACAATAAAAAGCATAAGAAAAATAAGCAACAAAAAAAGAATGCTTAATTAAAAGGAGCTCTTAGCGGAGCTTCTTTTCTTTATCTTATTAGTAGATTAGTTCCCTTCTTTCTCTAAAACAGTTAAAATAGGAAGCAGACTAAAGAGAGAAAAGGATGAGTATCATGAGCTTATTGCAGGCTGAATTAATCACCAAATCATATGGAGAGAAAACACTATTTGATGGGATATCTTTTTCACTCGAAGAAAAGCAGAGAATCGGTTTAATTGGAGTAAATGGCACGGGGAAATCCTCTTTGCTTAAAATTCTTGCGGGCATCGAGTCGATGGATAGTGGTGCACTGCACCATGCGAATCAGTTCCATGTAGAGTACTTGCCTCAGGACCCGGTTTTTGTTGAGGAAAAAACTATCCTGGAGACAGTATTTGATAGTGATGTGCCGTTATTTAATACGGTAAGAAAATATGAAGAAGCGCTACAGAACGTAATGAACTTTCCTGAGAAAGAAGCGACACAAGAGAAGCTCATTCAGGCACAGGAAGAAATGGATCGTCTTCAAGCGTGGGATTTTAGTACCCAAGCTAAAACGATTTTAACAAAGCTTGGGCTTACTCAGTTTGACGCAATGGTGAATGAATTATCAGGTGGTCAACAAAAACGTGTTGCGCTAGCGAAAGCATTTATAAATCCAGCAGACTTATTGATTCTCGATGAGCCCACTAACCATATCGATAATGCAACTGTTGAATGGTTAGAACAATACTTGGCCAATTATTCTGGAACTCTTTTGCTTGTTACGCATGACCGGTATTTTCTTAATCGTGTAACAAACCGCATTTTTGAACTGGATAAAGGACGTTTGTTTGAATATGAAGGGAATTACGCTACATTTCTTGAACAGAAGGCGATGCGTGAAGAACGTGAGGCGAAAGAAGAAGATAAACACAATAAATTACTAAAAAGTGAGCTAGAGTGGTTAAAAAAGGGAGCGAAAGCTAGAACTACAAAACAAAAAGCACGTAAGCAAAGAATCGAGAAAATGAAAGAGGAACCAGGACGAACGACAGAAGGAAATGTCGATATGGCATTAGGGGCGAGTCGTCTAGGTAAGAAAGTAATTGAAGCTACGGAGATATCAAAAGTGATCAATGGTCGAACGTTAACAGACCAGTTTAACTATCTTGTTCTCCCACAAGACCGAATTGGCATCATTGGACCAAATGGTTCTGGCAAAACCACGCTACTTAATATGCTTGCTGGTCGTATCGCTCCTGATTCAGGTCATGTTGATATTGGTGTAACGGTTAAACCAGGTTTCTACACTCAACAAAATGAGGGGTTAGATGAATCGCTTAGAGTAATTGAATACATTCGTGAAGGTGGAGAGGAGGTTCGCCTCCGTAAGGGCGGAACTGTTTCAGCTTCTCAAATGCTTGAGCGATTTCTATTTTCACCTGATATGCAATGGACATACATATCCCGATTATCTGGTGGAGAGAAAAGAAGGTTATATTTGCTACGTATCTTAATGGAAGAGCCTAACGTTCTTTTCCTAGATGAGCCTACGAATGATTTAGACGTTCAGACACTTGCTGTGTTAGAAGATTATCTTGCCGAATTCCCTGGAGCTGTTATTACCGTTTCCCACGATCGTTATTTCCTTGATAAGATGGCAGAACAGCTTTTCGTTTTCGATGGTAACGGAAAGATTGACCACTATTATGGTTCCTACTCCGATTATCTTGATGTATTGAAAAAAGAAAAAGAGCTTGAAGCTATGGAGAAAAAGCAATCCACTCCAAAAACAGAAGATGCAATCGAGAAACCAAAGCAAGTGAAACTCTCTTACAAAGAAAAGAAAGAATGGGAAACAATTCAGGACACTATTGAGAAAATTGAACAGCGCATTGAAGACGTTAAAGTTGAAATAGCAGAATCAGGAAGCGATTTTGCAAAAGTAGATGAGCTTTATAAAGAAGAACAAGCTCTAACGTTGGAATTAGAAGAAAAAATTGAACGTTGGTCTGAGCTCTCAGAGAAAATGGAATAGTTGAAAACCCCGCTATGTAATAACGAGTTTTGAGAGATTCACACACCAAAAAATGATGTAATCAAACCTAAAGCCACTCCTGAATTTCAGGTGTGGCTTTTTGGTCTGCTAACGTTTTTTATGTTCTCGATGTCTAATTCACTTTTCAATTCACAGGTTGAAAAACCTGCAAGCAAAAGAGCATACCTGTTACGAGTGTGGATTTGGAAGTGAATTGGAAGGGGTTATTAACTGGTTATTTATGTTAATATTGAAGTTGGATTAAAGAAGGTATTCAATTTAAGGGCAGTGATTCTTGAAGACTTGAATTCGAGATAACAGCTTAAATTGAAACATTTTTTTGTGAACGTATGTGTCCAGGGTAATATGATAAAAACAGCAAGGAAGTTATTGGTAATTTTCTTCTGATCGATAATTAGAAAGGAGGAGAATCATGGAAGTTTTTGTGATGAGTTTCTTTTCGGCAGTTATCATATACATAACTGTTCATTCGATAATTAAGGCTTTAAATATAGCCTTAAATAGAAATGAGATATCAAAACGAAAATATAGGCTTATTATGGCAATATCAATTTCTATAGGGACTTTCGTAGCGATAGTTTTGCCTTTTGGATATCAAAGACTCTTTGCTGCTATTCTTTAAAGTCTTCTTTAACTTATCTTTAATAAGGTGAACTTTTGTTTTTTGAAGAAAAGACTGAGTTATGCAGATTTATTTGAAATAATTAGTAATAGAAATTTAGACAGTTTAACCGAATAATTTATGTTGAAAATTAATCAACTTAATAGCGCAAGAAAGGAGGGTTTATAATATGGGTTTATCTTTGGAAATTGTGCGTATTGTTCTGCCAGTTGCAATAGTGGGTGGGATTGGAGTATTTGTAATTCTAAGAATGAAACATAAGTCTAGGAAAGGAACTCTTGGTAAGAAAAAATCAAGAAGTGCTCAAAATATATTAGATAGCTTAATACCATTCGGAATGATGATTGGCTTGGCTGTTGCTATATTTCTTAGCATATTTAGCCACTTTTCCTTTCTATCTGCAATTACTTGGGGACCTGGGATAGGTATGTTATTTGGATATTTTGCTTATGAAATTTACAGCAAGAAGGAAGATAGTTATTCATAATATCTGCATTCCAGAAACTCGGATCTTATCTGTAATAAGAGAAGCTGCAAGATATTGTTATAGTTGATCCACGATAGAACTTTTTATTCAAAACCAGACATCGCTAGTATGGAGATACCTAGTTTTTCTTTCAATTTATGATTTGAGAGATTTTGAAGATTAATCATATATGACAAATTTCCCTTGTTCATATAACCTTTTTATAGATGCAAGCATATGATTTATTTCTTCATCGGAATGTCTTTCCCATGAACTTAATTCAGCTACTATTTTCAAGGGCGATTTCGATCTATAAGAACGTGTAGGGTTTCCAGGAAACTTTTTGTCAGTTACGTTTGGATCATTTTCAAATTCACCTAACGGCTCTACAATGTATATTCTTTCTTTTGATGTAGATATTGCTAATTCAGCCCCCCATTTAGCGGCATTTAATGTAGCAGTGAAATAAATATGGTTCGCTTTTTTGTTTTGGTAATTAGATAAGTGTTGCGGTACTAATAGATCTCCAATTTTTAGTTCTGCTTTCGTACCATGAAAGAAGGGTCCATGATCTAAGACATCTTTTTTGTCATTCATTTTAATACACCTCTCTTTTTGATTTGTATAAAACAGTATAGAGCAGCAAGCATAAAAACAATAGTCTATAATTAACTGGAAATTAGCGATATAATATAAGTAGGGAAATGTAGTTGAACGACAAGTAACTATAATTTGCGTTGTAATTAGCAATCACCGTCAATGGTTGTTGGAGCTTTAATGAAATCATACATAAATAGAGCTTGGAATGGCATATTGCCTCCAAGCTCTATTTATGTATGATTTCATATATGTTTTGTCCTTTGAAACGCTATGCGATTTCATGTTTTCTACATCTTACGTAACCGGTTATCAATATACTAGTGTTGTTCTTTTATATATAGTAAATGTGTTTACAGGATCAACTATTTTGCAAACTTTACGAACTTTGAAGGAGCATTTGCAGAATGAAATAAAACTTCACGATATCCTTAGAATATTTTGAGAAATGAAGTAAATAGTGGTATAATTATTCAGAAAGTTACGAATCTGGAGAGAAAGGAGAACATTTGTGAAGTTTTATTTATCGGTAGATATGGAAGGCGTAACCGGCCTCGTAGATGACACGTTTGTGGATTCGAATAAACATAATTATAAACGTGGTCAGGAAATGATGACACAGGAAGCCAATAACGTAATCGAAGCCGCCTTTGGAAGTGGATGCTCAGCTGTGACGGTGAATGATAGTCACTCAAAAATGAACAACTTACTTATTGAGAAGCTTCATCCCGAAGCAAGGCTCATTTCAGGAGATGTGAAGCCTTTTTCCATGGTTCAGGGGTTAGACAGTACATATGAAGGTATGGGGATGATCGGTTATCATGCACGCGCCGGTATGCCGGGCGTAATGTCTCATTCCATGTTCCACAATGTGAGAAATTTCTACATAAATGATCAAGTTGTAGGAGAGCTAGGGATGAATGCATACGTTGCGGGATACTTTGGTGTTCCGATTTTGTTCGTTGCAGGGGATGACAGAGCTGCACTAGAAGCCGAAGAGCTTATTCCAAACATAACAACAGCTGTTGTAAAAGAAACGATTTCTCGATCTTCCGCTCTTTTGTTATCGCCACAAAAAACAGGGCAAGTGTTACGTCAGCAAACAGAAAAGGCAATGCTTAATAGACACCATGTCGAACCTTTAGTTCCTCCTCGCGAGCCTGTATTTCGCATTGAATTTGCGAATCATGGACATGCCGAGTGGGCGAGCCTTATGCCTGGTGTTGAGATTGAAAAAGAAACGACAGTTAAATATCAAGCGAAAAATATGCTTGAAGTCTATCAAGCTATGCTTGTGATGACTGAATTAGCATCAAGAACAACATTTAGCTAGAAAGTAGGGATGCCTGTGGCGAAATATATTATCAATCGTCTCTTCGCCATGGTGATTACATTGTGGATTATCGTAACCATTACGTTCTTCTTAATGCATGCGGTACCAGGGTCACCATTTAACCAGGAAAGAAACACCAGTGAAGCGGTGCAGCAAAACCTTGAAGCGCACTATCATTTGGATGAACCAGTTTTTATTCAATATGCCATTTACATTAAATCACTGGCAACACTTGATTTTGGACCGTCTATTAAACAATCATCTACGTCGGTTAATGAAATGATTGGTAGAGGGTTTCCAGTCTCGGCGGAACTTGGAATTACGTCGCTTGTGATTGCGATTATTTCAGGTATTATTCTAGGCATTATGGCTGCCCTTCGTCACAATGGTGCAATTGATTACATAGCGATGACTTTTGCGGTCATCGGCATTTCAGTACCGAACTTTATTATGGCGACTTTACTTATTCAACAGCTAGCTGTGAACTGGGAAGTTTTCCCCGTGGCTACTTGGGCCTCGCCAATGCATATGATCCTACCTTCTATTGCGCTTGCAACAGGGCCAATGGCCATCATAGCGCGCCTTACTAGATCAAGCATGATCGAAGTTCTCAATCAAGATTACATCATGACTGCTCGGGCAAAAGGAATGACAACATTCCAAATCGTTATAAAGCATGCTATGAGAAATGCATTGCTGCCGGTTATTACTATTCTTGGAACACTTGTTGCAGGAGTATTAACTGGGAGTTTTGTTATCGAAAAAATCTTTGCCATTCCAGGCATGGGTAAATATTTTATTAACGGTATAAATGATCGTGATTATCCTGTCATTATGGGAACAACAGTCTTTTATAGTGCCTTCCTCATTATGATGCTCTTTATTGTAGATATTGCTTACGGGATACTAGATCCTAGAATTAAGCTGCATAAGAGGGGGGAATAGCATGATACCGGAGCGAAAAGAAACCAAACAAGAGCTATCAGAGGACCTCTTTCTTCCGTTACAAGATTCCTCTAATAATGCTGAGATGATTGCGAAGCCAAGTATTTCTTATTGGAAAGATGCATGGATGAGGTTGTCTGGGAACAAGTTGTCCATGGCTGGTCTTATCATGTTAGTACTGCTTGTCTTAATGGCCATATTTGGTCCGTTGCTAACACCATATTCTTATGATCATCAGGTGTTGACCGAGGGGAACTTGCCTCCTTCATCCGAGCACTGGTTTGGAACAGATAACCTTGGTCGAGATATGTTTACACGAACGTGGAATGGAGCAAGAATTTCATTGTTTGTTGGTTTTATGGCAGCGATTATCGATTTTATTGTTGGAGTAGCTTATGGAGGGTTTTCAGGATATAAAGGAGGAAAAACGGATAATTTCATGATGAGAATCATTGAAATTTTGTACGGTCTGCCATATCTCCTAATGGTTATTCTTTTAATGGTCGTCATGGGTCCTGGGCTCTTTACGATTATTATTGCGTTAACTGTTACAGGGTGGGTCGGAATGGCGCGGATTGTTCGTGGACAGGTTCTACAGTTAAAGAACGCAGAGCATGTTCTCGCATCTCGTACGTTTGGAGCAAGCGCAAGTCGCGTTATTCGAAAGAATCTCCTTCCTAATACGATGGGGCCGATCATCGTTCAAATGACATTAACCGTTCCTACAGCTATCTTTGCCGAAGCCTTCTTAAGTTTCTTAGGTCTAGGTGTACAAGCACCCGTAGCGAGTTGGGGAGTAATGGCAAATGATGGATTATCGGTAATTTTATCCGGGCACTGGTGGAGACTGTTCTTTCCGGCATTCTTTATTTCATTAACGATGTTTGCTTTTAATGTTCTCGGTGACGGTTTGCAAGATGCACTTGATCCTAAACTACGTAAGTAAATCCTCATCTCGATGAGTTTTCACTGATATAAATACTAAGGGGGAATTTTTTTGAAGAAGATCATTACAATGCTGCTTTCTCTAGTGCTACTTATTAGCATCGTTGGTTGTACAACTACGGAAAATGGTTCATCAGAATCAAATTCAGGAAATGATGATGCAAAGCAAGAGGATGGAGCGAAAGTACTGAAGTTAAACAATGGAAGTGAACCAACATCGTTTGATCCACCAATTGGTTTTGATAGCGTTTCGTGGAATGCTTTAAACAATTTAATGGAAGGTATGACGCGTCTCGATAAGGAAGATCAGCCACAGCCTGCTGCTGCTAAAGAGTGGGATCTATCAGAAGATGGCAAAACGTATACTTTCCACCTTCGTGAAGATGCCAAGTGGTCTAACGGGGAGCCTGTTAAAGCGGAAGATTTTGAATATGCTTGGAAGCGTCTAGCGAATCCTGATACAGCTTCACCAGCAGCTTTTCTTGCTTATTTTATTGAAGGCGCAGAGGCATTTAACACTGGAGAAGGATCAGAAGACGATGTGATGGTAAAAGCTGTGGACGAAACAACACTTGAGGTAACTCTTGAAAGTCCAGTAGCCTATTTCCCTAGCGTTATTTCAAACCCTGCTTTCTTTCCTGTCCATAAAGCAACAGTAGAAGAAAATCCTGAATGGCATACAGAAGCTGATACGTATGTAAGTAATGGTCCTTTCAAACTAACGAAATGGGAACATGATTCGAAATTCGAATTTAGTAAAAATGAAAATTATTGGGATGCTGCAAATGTAAAGCTCGATAAAGTAGATTGGGCTATGGTTGATGACACGAATACAGAATATCAAATGTACAAAACTGGTGAACTTCATACTTCTGATGTACCGGCTGACTTAAGTGAAGAGCTTTTCAATGATGGACAAGCTCAGGTTGAAGATCAGTCAGGAACTTACTTCTATCGCTTTAATCTTGAAATGGAGCCGTTCCAAAATGAAAATATTAGAAAAGCATTTGCGATGGCCGTTGATCAGCAGAAAATCGTCGAATTTGTTACTAAAAATGAAGAGAAGCCAGCAAATGGCTTTGTGGCTTATGGATTTGAAGATGCAGCAGGCGGCGACTTCAGAGAGGTTGGCGGTGATCTTGTAACCACTGATGCTGATCAAGCGAAAGAGCTACTCGAAAAAGGTATGGAAGAGGAAGGTTATGATGAGCTTCCTGCCGTAACATTAACGTATAACACGAGTGATGATCACAAAAAGATTGCTGAAACTCTTCAACAAATGTATAAAGAAGTTCTTGGTGTTGATGTGGACCTTGCAAACCAGGAATGGAACGTATTCTCTGATGAACAAAAGCAATTAAACTTACAGTTCTCAAGAAGTTCGTTCCTTGCAGATTATGCTGATCCAATCAACTTCCTTGAAAGTTTCCAGTCTGGGCACTCTATGAATCGTACTGGCTGGAGTAATGAAGAATACGATTCCTTAATTGCACAGGCGAAAGAAGAAACAGATGAAGCTAAACGATTTGAATACATGCATGATGCTGAAGCACTCTTGTTCGAAGAGATGCCAATCTTCCCGATTCATTTCTACAATCAGGTTTATCTTCAGAACGAAGATGTGACGGGAATTGTACGTCATCCTGTTGGCTATATGGAATTGAAATGGGCAGATATGCAGTAATACAGTTGAGCCTGGTGATACGAAAACCAGGCTCTTTTTTTCTGTCGTTAAACGATGTTGGCAAAAGGGCTATAGTTTTACACGCATCATTGATAGAATTAGCTTGAGCTATGCGCCACACACTTCAGACTATCTATCTCGTAACAGCTAGGCATTACATTTGATGAAACTATGAATATTTTAAAGGAGATATCTATGAAGATTACTAATATTGAAACGTTTTCTGTATCCGTTCCGTTAAAGAAACCTTTTAAAACGGCGCTTCGTACAGTGACAAATGCCGAAGCGATCATTGTTAAAATAACAGCTGGGGAATACGTCGGTTATGGAGAAGCACCTCCAACAGTCGTCATTACTGGTGAAAGTCTTGCTAGTATTGATTCGGCCATTCAACATGTCGTAAAGCCGAAATTGCTTGGAATGGATTTAACGGAATATGAATCCGTCATGTACACTCTACAGAAATCGATGATTGGAAATACTAGCGCAAAGGCAGCAGTTGATATGGCTATTTATGATCTAGTGGCTAAGCGAAGTCAACTCCCACTCTATCAATTTCTTGGAGGGTATCGGAGTGCCTTGGAAACAGACTACACCGTTAGTGTAAATGAACCGGTAGAGATGGCTAATGACGCTGTTCAATACATAAAAGATGGGTTTTCAATTTTGAAAGTAAAGGTAGGTAAAGACACCATTCAAAACGACTTAAGTCGAATCAAAGAAATTAGAAAGCGCGTTCAAAACGATGCCGTTATTCGTCTTGATGCCAATCAAGGGTGGACAGCTAAGGAAGCGATTTATGCCATTCGAAAAATGGAAGATGAAGGTCTTAACATCGAATTAGTTGAACAGCCCGTTCATGCGAAAGATATTGAAGGTCTAAGAAAAGTGACTGATGCTGTCTACACCCCAATTATGGCAGATGAAAGCGTGTTTTCACCTGAAGACGCCCTAAAAGTGATTATCACACGAGCAAGTGACCTGATTAATATAAAATTAATGAAGTCTGGCGGTATCCATCAGGCATTAAAGATTAACGCGTTAGCGGAGAGTGCTGGAATGGAGTGTATGGTAGGAAGTATGATAGAATCACGAGTCGGTATAACTGCCGCCGCACACCTTGCCGCTAGCCAACGAAATATAACGAGGTTTGATTTCGATGCGCCACTGATGCTTGATTACGATCTTGTGAATGGCGGGGTTCAATATACTAAAAATATGATGACGTTTACTGAAGATGATGGTTTAGGAATTCACAATGTAGAAAAGGGTGGGATTACAGTTGGAATGGACTAAAAAAACAATTGCGGTAGCCGTAGCAACGTTATGGACAACTCCGGAGAAGGCAAGGACAATTGATCATAATGCTCTAACCAATCCAGTGAAATTAACAGAATGGTTGGAACCATTGTCTTATTCGAATAGATTGGAACTGTGCGATAATAACCACGTTCAATCCCAAGTTTTGTACGGGGAAGAGGTCTTAGTTTTAGATCAGCGAGGAAATTGGTCTTATGTACTCGTCCCTTCACAACCCTCTTCAAAAGATGAAAGAGGCTATCCTGGATGGATTCCGACGATCCAACTTTCTGAGAACGTACCAGGAGTATATAATGAAGTTGTAGCTACAAATAAGCATGGTGTTCAATTTACAATTCATAATGGAAAAAGTGAAATGCGATTAAGTTATCAAACGATCCTCCCTGTTTTAGAAGAGCGTGAACGAACTTACCTTGTCTGGACTCCACATGGAGAGATGATTTTGAACAAAGAAGACGTTACGCTTCGCCCAACAAATGGCCCATTTGGAACAGGCTTAGATCTTGTTCAAGAAGCTGAACAATTTATTGGTCTCCTCTATTTATGGGGAGGTATGTCATCTTATGGATATGACTGCTCTGGATTTAGTTACAATATGGCTAGAGCTATTGGCTGTTCGATTCCGCGAGATGCTCATGATCAGTTAAAGGGTGGAACGCTAGTAGATGAAGGTGACTGGCAAAGAGGTGATCTTCTCTTTTTTGCTTATGAGCACGGAAAGGGCTCTGTGCATCATGTAGGCATTTATTACGGTGAAGGAAAAATGATTCATTCTCCTAGCACTGGACGCTTTATAGAAATTACCCCACTTAAAGGTACGCTCTATGAGGAAGAACTTTGTGGCGTTTGCCGCTATTGGGAGACGAATTAATGCAGTTTGAACAAGTAAAGGAGAAAATTATAGCATGTTTCCAGGGTCTTGAAGGAAACCAATCTGTGTATGTATCAACGCCTGATGGAGAATTAATTCACCATGAAGATCAACCTGTATCATCAGCTAGTATTATTAAAATTGCTATAATGCTGGAAGCTTTAAGACAAGTGGATAGAGGTGCGCTCACATTAGATCAAGTAGTAGAGATTGAAGATGACAATCGAGTTGAAGGCGCTGGTGTGATCTACCATCTAGGTAAAGAGCTTGAATGGAGGCTGACTGATCTGATTCATCTGATGATTATCTCTTCTGATAATACAGCTACAAATCAGTTAATTGATTTAGTCGGTATAGCGAATATTAATCATACTATGAAAGGAGCGGGGGCCTTTCATTCAAAGCTAATGAGGAAAATGATGGACAAAGAAGCCGTCAAAGCTGGAAAAGACAATATGATGAGCGGAAAAGATACTTATTTCCTATTAAAGCAACTAGTTGAACAACACCTTTTATCGAAATCATCTATGAAATGGGCGATAGAGGTGTTGCTTCAGCAGCAATTTAAGGATAAGTTTACAAGTAAGATTTCTACTATAAAGAAAAATATGCTTGCTCATAAAACTGGTGAACTTGCAGGAGTGGAGCATGACGCAGGTATATTATTTACACCAAGAGGTCCGGTTATCTATGCTTTTTTAACAGCTGGATTGCTTGAAAACCGGTACGGAAGAGATGCTATTGCGAATGCAGGTCGGTTACTTTATGACTTTTATAAAGAAGGCTGAAGCGATAATTGAAATGACAAAAACGCCGTTTTGGACGGCGTTTTTTGTTTTGCAAAAATTTAAATTAAGGAGCAATCAAAACGGCCGTTCCGATTGGAATAGTATTTGCAAGTTCTTCGACATCTCGGTTATACATTCGTATACATCCTCTCGATACATATTTCCCAATAGAGGAAGGGTCGTTTGTCCCGTGTATACCATAATGTATTTTAGAAATGCTCATCCACATCGTACCGAATGGTCCGCCGGGGTTTGGAGCTTTGTTGATGATGATAAAATTTCCAGTTGGCGTATCGTGGAGCATACGTCCCACACCAACAGGGTATACCTTTACAGTAGATCCATTCTTTTGAAGTGTAAGCGTTCGTTGTGTAAGAGATACATAAATGGTATATGGAAGTGTTGCAGGGTCAGGGTATCCAGGGATTTGGATAAGCTGGCCTGGATAGATAAGGTTAGGATTTTGTATGGAATTTGCCCTTATGATCTCAGTGACTGGAACACGGTAATCCCCACTAATAGATGATAATGTTTCACCTGGTTTTACAATATGCTGCAAAAGTAGCCCCCCTAAGCGCTATTAAATGAAAGGAATGTAAACTAATGAACGTCATTATCGTTTCAGATACACATATGCCACGGATGGCAAAAGAGCTTCCCAAAGCACTTAAAAACGAGCTGTACCATGCAGATCTCATTATTCATGTAGGTGATTGGCAAACACAAGCTGTTTACGAAGAATTAAAGTCGTTTGCACCTATTAAAGGAGTTTATGGAAACGTCGACGAAGCTTTTTTTATTAATAAGTTTAATGAAAAACTCATACTGGAATTAGAATCTCATCGAATCGGCGTTACGCATGGACACGGTAAAGGAAAAACAACAGAACAAAGAGCCGTTGCTCAATTTCAAGATGATGATGTCGAATTAATTCTCTTTGGTCACTCCCATATTCCTCTTCATAAAGAATATGATGGGAAGGTGATTTTTAACCCTGGCTCACCAACTGATAAGCGGAGACAAGCTCGATATTCTTTTGGAAAACTTACTGTTGAACGAAATAAACCTCTCCACATTGAACATGTTTTCTTTAATGAAAAATAGGGCAATACGTTAATTAGATGGTTTTGTGCATAAATTGTTGAACAAAATAGCGTTAGTATGTATAATGTTTGTATAATATATGTGCGAAGTTTCATATGCGGATGGAAGGGGAAAAATGATGCCAACAACAAAACGAGTCATCGTAATCGGTGCAGGTCCGGGAGGGCTTACAGCTGCTATGCTTCTAGCGAGTAAAGGACATTCGGTTACAGTTTATGAGAAACAATCCTATGTGGGGGGGCGAACTTCTGGATTTCAGCGAAGTGGCTACCGCTTTGACAGGGGCCCAACCTTCCTTAATATGCCGCATATTCTCGAAGAAATGTTCGAGGAATCTGGACGTAATGTTCACGACTATATCGACTTAATTGAAATCGATCCAATGTACGAATTGAAATTCGATGATGTTTCCTTTTATCCAACGCGTGACCAAGATGAAATGGTTAGAAGAATTGAAGAGACATTTCCAGGAGACGGTGAAGGGTATAGACGTTTTATGAAAGAAGAGAAAGAAAAATTTGAAGCGCTAATGCCTATTCTTCAAAATAAGCATGATTCACTTCTAGATTATGGTAGATGGCGGTTTGTGAAGGCTTTACCTAAATTGACGGTAACAGATAGTGTTTACAAGCGACTTTCCCATTATTTCGATGATGAGCGTTTAAGACTATCCTTTACTTTCCAGGCAAAATACCTTGGAATGTCACCGTGGGAGTGTCCAGGTGCTTTTACGATTCTATCTTATATGGAACATGCTTATGGCATTTTTCATCCGATTGGCGGACTGAATCAAATTCCAGAAGCTATGGCCAGGGTTATAAAGGAAGATGGCGGCGAAGTTCATATGAATAAAGGCGTGAAGCAACTCTTACTTGATGGAAAGACAGTGAAAGGTGTGGAACTTGAAGATGGTACGACGGATTATGCCGATGAAGTCATTATAAATGCTGACTTCGCACATGCTGTAAATCATCTCATTCCATCTGGTTCTGTAAAAAAATATACACCTGAAAAAATGGAACAGAAAAAATATTCTTGCTCAGCCTTTATGCTATACCTGGGTGTAGATAAAAAGTACGACTTACCGCATCACTCTATTATCTTCTCCTCTGATTATAAAAAGAACGTAGAAGAGCTTACTAAGAAGAAAATTCTATCAGAAGACCCTTCCATTTATGTACAAAATGCTTCCGTTACTGACGATACTCTTGCTCCAGAAGGTAAATCTTCCATTTATATCCTTGCTCCAGTACCGAATAACTTTAGTTTAGTTGATTGGGAAGAACGTAAGGATGAATTTAGAAGATTAGTTCTTGATCAGCTAGAACAAAGAACGGAATTTAAGGATATTGAAAAGCATATCGAAGTTGAGGAAATGTACACACCAACAGATTGGGAGATGGATTTAAATGTTTATAAAGGAGCCACATTTAATCTAGCTCATAATCTTCCTCAAATGATGTACTTCCGTCCACCTAATCAATTTAAAGAATTAAATCATTGCTGGCTTGTTGGTGGAGGGACTCACCCGGGGAGTGGACTTCCAACAATTATGGAATCTGCACGAATCACGAGCAGAATGCTTCATGAACAAGCAGCGCTTTTGGAGAGTGCGAAATGACGATCGGTATAGTAGGTGGAGGCATAGGTGGCATGCTTTCCGCGCTACTCCTCTCACAAAAAGGTTATAACGTTGAGCTGCATGAAAAAGCGCCTAAGCTTGGCGGTAGACTTTCTTTTGTTGAACGAGATGGATTCAAGATCGACAAGGGCCCTACGATCGTACTTCTTCCAGAGATGATCTATGAGTTTTTGGATAAAGCGGGAGTTCCTCGTGAGGAAGTTGAGATGGTAAGATGTGATCCACTATATCGCATGATTTATCCAGACGGTTCTACGTTTACGAAAACAAGTGATATCGAGAAGCAGTTGGAAGAGATCACAAGAATGTTTCCTGGAGAAGAGCAGCATTTTCTTTCTTATCTTGAAGATATGCGAGTTCGATTTAAGAAAGGAAAGGCGGCTTTTCTCGAACAGTCTTTTATTGATAGAAAAGGTTTCTTTACTCCAAATAATATGAAGCTTTTACTCGAGCTTAAAGCTTACCAGTCTGTTCAATCTCAAGTTTCTAATTATTTTAAAGATGAACGTTTACAAGACGCCTTTGCCCTACAAACGCTTTATATTGGAGGGAATCCATCTGCTTCCCCAGCACTTTATTCTTTAGTTCCTTTTAGCGAATATGAACATGGCATCTGGTATTTAAAAGGTGGTTATGCCAGCTTAATTACTGTATTAGAAAAACATCTTCGTCTTCAAAACGTAACGATTCATTTAGAATCTAATGTGGAAGAACTACTTATTGATGGGAAGACGTGTAGAGGAATTCGTACTACAAGTGGAGAACATTATTATGATAAAGTAGTGTATAATGGAGATTTCCCTATGATCAAGAATCTGATAAAAAAAGAGAAAGTTCCTAGGAAGAAATACAAAGCTTCCTCAGGGTGTCTACTCCTCTATATGGGGCTTGATCGTGTCTATGAGAATGCTGATGTTCATCAATTTTTTATGACAGATGACTTTACATCCCATATGAAGGACGTTTTTCAAGGTGGTAAATTGACAGACCAACCGGCTATTTACACGTTTCATCCTTCACTTATTGATGAAACACTAGCCCCTCCTGGTAAAGGCGTGCTATACGTGCTGATCCCTGTACCTTCTGGTGAAGCAGTCGAATGGGGTGAAAAGGAAAACATTGCATCAAAAATGATCGACCTTCTTGAAACAAGAGGTTTTCCAGGTTTAAAAGAATCGATAGAGTGGTTAGAAATTCGCACACCTGCTGATGCAGAGGTGGAAGGCTTATATAAAGGGGGAAGCTTCGGTATCGCCCCAACACTTACGCAGTCAGGCGCGTTTAGACCACAAGTGAAACCTTTTAAATTTGAAAACCTTTATGCGGTGGGAGCTTCGATCCATCCTGGAGGTGGCATCCCTATCGTAATGCAAGGAGCGGATCTTCTTGTAAAAGAAATTGAAAGGGTGTGAACGAAAGATGCTCGAACAAGCCTATGCTCACTGCGAAGCTATTATTAAACATCATTCCAAAACGTTTTACAAAGCGTTTTCTTTATTGCCTTCTTCAAAGAAGAAAGCAGTGTGGGCGGTTTATGGTTTTTGCAGGCAGGTTGATGACATCATTGATGAAGGCACAGATCCTGAAGCAGAATTAAAGGTCTTTCGTTCTGAATTTGCCTCTTTTCTAAAAGGTGAAATACCAAAAACTGATCCTATGTGGCTAGCTCTTGAAGATGTTTTTCGTAATTTCTCCATGGATACGAAAGCTTTTCACGACATGATTGCCGGGCAAGAAATGGATTTATATAAAACGAAGTATTATACGCTTGAGGAACTTGAACATTATTCTTATCATGTGGCAAGCACCGTTGGCCTTATGCTTCTTCCAATTCTTGCTCCAAAGAAGGTAGACAAACTTCGAGAGAGTGCAATAGCGTTAGGTCTTGGCATGCAAATCACGAACATCTTAAGAGATATCTCGGAAGATCTAGACCGAGATCGAATTTATTTGCCAATTGCTGAGATGGAATCATTAGGTTATCGGGTTGAAGATTTAAGAAGTCGAAGAATGAATGAGGCATTTATCAAAGTTTGGGAAAAGCTTGCTGTTCGAGCTGAAATGCATTACGAAACAGCTTTCTCAGCAATGCATCATTATCCTCTAGATGCTCGTCTCCCAGTGAAAAGCTCAGCGGTTTTTTACAAAGCCATTTTGCAATCCATTCGTAAAAAAGAGTATAATGTCTTCCACCAGCGAGCATTTGTATCGGAAAAAGAAAAAGAAGCGCTTTTATCGGCGATTGCCGGAAATTGACAAAAACTCTCTTCCAATTGGAGGAGAGCTTTTTTGTTATATCCTTAGTGTCTTTAAGATTAAGGAATCTAAGCGAAAAGTAGTTGTAACATTTGAGAGAATTTGAAATGATTAGGAGGTATTAAATGTTTTATGCATCATTAGGGGCCATGATCTCTTACTTATTTCAAAAAGGGTGATGCAAGAAATCAAGAAAGCTATTCTAGAAGGAGCTTATCCATCAAGAAAGGTAGGAAAGCCTGTTGATTTATATTGAGAAGAAGAAAGTAACATTAAGAGAGGCGACATGGGAGGATATTAGTACTTTATACTATTGGAAATATGAAGAGGAGAATCAAGAAGCAAAAAAATGGAACGGGCCATACATCATTGAGAAAAAGATATCCAAAGTAGAGTACAAGAAAGAGTGGGAGCAACAGCGTAAAATTAGCCTCGGAGTTCCAGACACGTTAGTCATTGAAGCAGATAATAAAGTGATAGGTACAGTGGGATCATACTGGGTTGATAAGTTCACTAACTGGCTTGAAACCGGAATTGTTATTTATGATCCATCTTACTGGAATGGAGGATACGGTTCTGAAGCTTATAGAGAATGGATCCATTTTCTATTTCGATCAACAAAGCTTCATCGACTTGGCATGTCTACCTGGTCTGGTAATGAACGTATGATCAAGGTGGCAAGTAAGATTGGAATGAAAGAAGAAGCCAGAATAAGAGATGCAAGGATAGTAGAAGGTGTTTACTACGATGCCATCAAAATGGGGATGCTTCGAAGTGAATGGGAGCAACTTCGGTCTTAATTGTAAGGCGTTTTGTTTTCGAAAGACATATGGCATGATAGAGGTAGCTTACTATTAATCATTTGGGGGAACTTATGAAAAACCGATCTTATACACGTTTATTGAATGAAACGATTACAATCTATGAAGAAAGTGGTAGTTTAAAAGCTTATCAATTTATGAAAGAGCATGCGAAGAATGTGGAAGGCAATCAAGCGCAGCTCTTCAATTTTCAATATGCTCTTGCAGCTGCATCTGACCTAAAAGAGGAAGCCCTTGCGATCATGAGGGAAGCCATTATGGAACAGGGATACTGGTATGCGTATGAGTATTTACAAGCGGATGAAGACTTGGATTCCCTCCGTGAGTTTGATGAATTTCAAGAATTGGTTCAGCTTTGTAAACAAAGAGAAGAAAAGGCGATGGAACAAGCAAAACCAGCGTTAACGGTTTTAAATAACGAGGATGAACAAGAACGTCCCGTTCTTATGGTTATTCATGGAGATCAAGAGAATGCTGAAATGACTGCTGTAGCTTGGAACCGAGCAGCAACGAAAAAGTATAAACTCGCCTTTCCTCAATCATCTCAAATCCAGTTTTCAGATGCTTATGAATGGGAAGACGTT
The DNA here is from genome assembly GCF_030547345.1 of Anaerobacillus sp. 1_MG-2023. Lineage (NCBI taxonomy): Bacteria > Bacillati > Bacillota > Bacilli > Caryophanales > Bacillaceae > Anaerobacillus > Anaerobacillus sp. 1_MG-2023. The sequence goes on from NZ_JAUORD010000003.1 coordinate 329,045, forward strand.
GCTTTAGGGGTACAAGAAATAGAGGACCATGTGAATACCCTTTCCTCTAGAGATAACTTGATTATTGGAGGTTTTTCAGCTGGATGTCACGTAGCACTTAGAGCGATTCTCGAGCAGCGTATATGTGTGGATGGATTTATTTTCGTGGCACCATGGATTCCTAATATTGATGAATGGCGAGATGCTATCGCTTCTTTAAAGAATTCAAATATAAAGGCTTATATCATTTGTGGTGATGAAGATGATGATTGTCTTGAGGGGTCTAAAGCCTTATCAGAGTTGTTGGAAGCTCAAGAGGTTGCACATGAACTGAAGATCATTCAAGGACTAGATCATGAATACCCGGAGGAGTTTAATGAATGGCTTCACCGGGCTTTGCAGTTTATTAATAAAAGGGATTAGAGAAAAACCTTAGAAATAATGAGCCTACATTCGTCTATTTTTAAGGCCGCATTCTTTTGATCACAATAGTTTAATCCTTTGGAAGGGTGATCGTATGAGAGAACGAGTTGGTGAGTGTACAAACTGTAAGAAACTAGTTTATTGCTTGAATGGTTTTCTCGATGGAGTTAGTTGGAATGGTCAGCTATACTGCTTTACTTGCTTTGAAAAGCATAAAGATCAACCACCGTCATAGTCTTGATCGATGTAGTGGGGTCAACCCCCATTCAATAGAAGATTATTCCAACCTTTTCTTAGATGTTCAGGAAGGTTTTCCTAAGTGATATGACATAAGGGAGGAAGCAAGTGAAATTAACGAAAGAGACACAGTATATTAGAAGTGTCCGTTTAGAAAAAACGGAAGACAATGAATTTCCGTTCTCTCTACCCGCTGTACAAAGTCTACAGGATGAACTTATCTTTCACCCAAATGTTACGTATGTTGTTGGTGAGAATGGGATGGGGAAATCAACGCTGCTAGAAGGGATAGCTGGGACACTAGGTATGAATCCTGAAGGTGGCACGAAGAATTTCAATTTTTCTAGCTATGATTCTCACTCAAATTTGCATCAGTATTTGAAATTAACAAGAGGAATTCATAGACCAGATGATTCTTTTTTCTTTCGAGCCGAGACATATTACAATTTAGCTACGAATATTGAAGCATTAGATCAAGAGGGATTTGGTCCGAAAATTATTGATTCTTTTGGAGGGAAATCACTTCATCAACAATCGCACGGAGAGTCTTTTTTTGCTACATTTATGTACCGATTTCAAGGAAGAGGGTTGTACATTTTAGATGAACCCGAAGCGGCGCTCTCACCGATTAGGCAGCTATCGATGTTAACGAGAATACATGAGCTTGTTCAAGAAGGTTCTCAACTAATTATATCGACACACTCACCAATTTTAATGGCATACCCTGAGGCAAGAATCCTACAGCTAAATGCCGATAGCATGAGTGACGTAACGTTAGAAGGAACTGATCATTATGTGACGATGAAACAATTTTTTGAAGATAAAGATCGCCTTTTGCATCATTTGTTGAAGAATTAAGGGTTGATGGTGTTTAGACGAAATAATTGATAAATTAAATTGAAAAGTGCCCTCCAAATGAAGCTTGCGTTTGGAGGGCACTTTAAACTTGTTTAGATTGTCTAATATGAATGGCGTTCCTTACCGAATCATTTTGTACTTGTACACTAGTGATCTTCGCTAATGATTCGATCCGCTACATTTTTCCCGCTAATGACGACCATTGGAGAACCACCACCAGGATGGGTGCTTCCGCCAGCAAAGTAGATATTCGAGATATCCTTTGATTGATTGGAAGGTCTAAGAAAACTATTTTTTAAAGAATTCGAAGAAATGCCATAGAGTGCCCCTCTGAAAGCGTAGAAACGTTCTTTAATTTCTTCAGGTCCGATGACCTTCTCCGTGACAAGGTGCTTTCTTATAGGTAATCCATGCTTCTCCAACTTATCATATATTTTCTCTTTATATTTCTCTAAGGAAATTTGGTTATTTTCGGACAGAGGAGGCGCATTTACTAGAATAAAGAGATTATCTCCATCAGGAGAAACAGAAGGATCTGTTGCTGAAGAATTTGAAATATAGATCGTCGGATCGTCAGGCCATTCTCCCTTAAATAGCGTTTCAAACTCATGACTGTAATTTTGAGCAAAGTATACTTGATGATGTACGAGATCAGGAAGTCTTGTTGATAATCCAGCCATGATGACAAAAGCAGAGATGGAAGGAGATGATCTCTCAATTTTTATGTTAGGCATGGATGGCCGCTCTTTCTCATCAACTAATGCTGGATAGGCTTTCAATAAGTCTCCATTAATAATAACTTTATCTACGTCTAAACGATCAGAAGCCGTTTCAATTTGCTTCGCTTTTTTATTTTCAACATGTATTTGATTCACTTCAGTATTTAAGTGAAAAGTAACACCTAGCTGTTTTGCAGCGGATTCTAGACTTTCAGCAAGTTTGGTGTTTCCCCCCTTAACATAATAAATTCCCTGCACCATCTCAAGATATCCAATCATCGCAAAAGTAGCTGGCGAGAGAAAGGGGGAGGAACCAATATATGTAGAATAGCGATTAAAAGCTTTTAATAAAAGAGGGTGCTGAAAATAGCGTTCATGAAAGTGATTCATTTTCTCAAGCGGTCTCACTTTAATAACTGCACGAAACAATGTAGGAGACAAGTAATCATTCCATTTTGTAAACATCCTCGGAAAGAATGATGATTTGGATAAATGATAGAGTCGTTCAATTTCTTTGAGATAAGCGGGATAATGATTCGCTGCAAATGAATCAAGCTTCTGTAGTTGCTCTATCATGAAAGACTCGTCTGTGCTCATCATAAAAGATTGACCATCATAGTCTATATTTCTTGTATGATGGTCGAGCTTCATCCACGTGAAATAATCCCTGGGGTTAAGGTTTGTTTCTTCAAATACAGAATCAAAAATTTCAGGCATTGTCATCGTGTTTGGCCCGAAATCAAAGTGATGTGTCCCCAGGTTAACAGGCATCATTTTCCCACCTGCGTATTCATTTTTGTCATAAACGTGTACATTGTATCCTTTGCTAGCTAGCTTAATTGAAGCAGAGAGCCCACCGAGTCCTGCCCCAATAACGGCGATTGTTTTCATGAGTACGTTCTTCCTTTCCAAACATAACCTTTCTGCCTTAAACCTGTGCGCATAGAATGGATCAACAGAGTCATAAACGCGACAGCACTTAGTGGCATGAGGAGCGATAACGTGACTCTTTGATTCGTTCTTATATCAATCCATGCTTTTTGAAGCACGATTAGAACATAGGGGTAAAAGAGTGCGACTATAAGTGAACCTGTTATTGCTGTATAAAGCCCTGCAAGTAGTAAAATAAGAGGACCGAGATAGAAAATGCCATAAAAGATAAAGAGGATCCATATTAGGAAACGAGAGCGCCCGAGACCTGGGAAAAGGTTTTTGGTGAAACCATTCCACACTTCGCGATTCGTTTGATACATATAACAAGTGACCACATTTGTTATATTGGCAATAATAACTCTTTGTCCTTTTTTCTTAAATGTTTTTGCTAAATCAATATCATCAAGGAGTGTGGCGCGAATCCCTTTATGACCACCAACTTGTTTGTATGATTCCGTATGAACCATTATAAATGCCCCATGAGCAGCGGTGAAGGAGGGTAGGTTCGTCCAATTAGCTGGTGCTAATGGAAGATGGAAATGAACGACAAAATGCTGAAGTGGTACAAGAAGCTTTTCAAGAAACAAGCTTACAGGAAAAGCAGGAAACCCTGTTATCATGGAAGCCTCCCGCTTTTTCATTAATAAGAGTGCAGCTTGAACCGCATTTGGCGACAGTCTTAAATCTGCATCATTAAACAGTAGGTATTGTCCTTTAGCATGTTCACTTAGTTGATGACAAGCATATACTTTCCCAGTCCAACCTTCAGGTAGATCTTTACCACGAATAATCGTAAATCTCGGATCATATTTAGTTCCTTCATACAGTAAATTCAATGTTTGATCACTAGAGTGGTCGTCAAGTAGAAGAAATTCGATATTTTGATATGTGAGTTTTTTTAAACTTTGAAGGAGTTCTTCAACGTTTCGTTCTTCATCACGAAGAGGGATAAGAATGGATACTCGACCATTCTCATCCCCCTGAATACTTCGATTTGATAGACGTGGCATGAAGAGTGAATTGATGATCGTCCACAAGACAAACGCTGTAAGAATGCTAATATAAATGAGCAACATTAGACGGTCACCTCTCCCGCTGTAGCGCGTCCATTTTGCTTCGCTTTTTTCTTATAGGTAATTAGCAGAAGCAGTGTAGGAATCGATGTTACAAAGACCGCAAGCCAAAGTCCATCAAGCAGAGCAAGGAAAATAAACATCCCCATGACCATACCAAATAACATGGCCATTCGATGCTTCCATTTAATGAAAGAAGTCCTATTTGGAACCTTATTCCTCATATAGAGAGGATAGAGTAAGGCGTGGAAGAAAAGGGATACCCAGAACCAGCCCGTGAAATTTTGGAAAGGAACGTTATAATAGACGCCGTTTCCGTCCCATCCCCAATAACCTTTCACTAAATAGGCGACGGGATCAATGATTAAGTCAATTAAAACGGCAATAAGGGAGCCTAAAAGGGAGTAGACGATCCATCTTATGATGCCGTGATTTAGTTTTTCCGTCATTTGAAGCGATAGCACATGAGTAACGGCAATCACCATAATCCAAGCAAAACCAATTCCTATTGGAACGTCAGCTAATTTAAACCCAAAATCACCGGAATAATCATATTTTCCAAAGATTAAACCATAATGAACGCCTAATCCCTCTGCGATCATGCTGAAAGCAAAGATAAAGGAGGCTGTTGAAAGCCCCCGCAAAGCCCCAAACGTTCGTACAAAATAAAAGGTGCCTAATATTCCACAGAGTATAAGAAAGAAGGCATTTGCCCAGTTAAGAAACGATGGAAGTAGGTCGAAGCCAACAAGGATCAACCCACAGCAGTACCAAAAAATAAATAGTCGAAAGATTACATTATCCCATTTCATCATGTTGCGAAGTCCCTTTCTTAGCCAGTTTGTTCATCTTTCAATTTCTGATCTTCCGCAATTAAATCTGCAGTTAACTGACCTGAAAGTGTAACCATTGGTACGCCACCACCTGGATGTGTTGAACCACCTACAAAGTACAGATTATCAATTAGTGAACTTCTAGATGGTATTTTAAAACCGCCGTTCACTTTACGATCCGTTGCTACACCATAGATAGAGCCACCGTTAGAACCATATAAACTCTTAATATCATCTGGAATGAACTGATATTCGAATTCAATTGATTCGCGAAGACCTGTCATACCCATTCGTTCTAATTTATCTAGGACGATTTCACGGTATCTACCGCGATGTTTCTCAAAGCTCTCACCAGGCTCTAAAGGAGGAACATGTGTTAAGACAAAGAGATTTTCTTTTCCAGCCGGTGCCTGAGTTGGGTCAGATTTTGATGAGACACCAATATAGACAGTTGGGTCGTCAGCAGGGACGCCTTCATCAAATATTTGTTTGAATTCTAGCTCGGGATCTTTCGAGAAGAAAAAGTTGTGGTGTTGAAGGTGATCAAACGTCTTATTTACACCTAGTAACAACACAAGGCCCGAAACGGTAGGAGTATATTTTTTCAATTCATCTTTCACTTTTTCAGCCCCAGGTTCTCCTTTAAGAAGCGTCTCGTGGGCAGGGATGCCTTCAAGATTACTAACGATTAAGTCTGCCTCCATCATCGTCCCATTCGCAAGTTTTACACCAGCTGCTTTTTTGTTTACGGTGAGAATCTCAGCGACCTCTGTATTGACTTGTACGTCCACACCTAGCTCATCAAGTAGCTTAAGCATTCCTTCTGCTATGTTATACATACCGCCTTCAACATAATAAATACCAAGGCCAAGCTGCACATAAACTAGTTGTGAAAGAATGGCAGGGGAATGATAAGGTGATGAGCCAATATACATAATAAAGAAGTTAAAGAGCTGCTGAAGATGTTTATCATCAAGATATTTTTCCGTTGCCTGATTCATTGATTTCATAGGGTTCATTGTGAGAAGGTCTTTAAATGAATGCAGTTTTTGCAAATCTTGAATGCCTGATAAGCTTTTTTTGTAAAAGCTTTTTAAGCTTAAATCGAACATCGTTTTGCAATAATCTAAATAGGCGAGGAAGTTGGAATAATCTTTTTCTGAGCGCTTATGTACTTCAGATAACATAACAGCAATATCACTTGTTACATCAATCTGGGCGCCATCTTCGAAGAAAGTTCTCCATTGAGGTTCAATACGTTTAATGGTCATATAATCGTTTACATTTCGGTTTGCGCTTTTGAATAGCTTCTCAAGGACCCACGGCATTGTTAGAATGGAAGGACCGGTATCGAATTTAAACCCCTGGCCGGAACGTTTGTTTAATTTGCCGCCAGCGCGCTCATTTTTTTCCAGTATGGTAACCTGATGTCCATCGGCTGCCAGACGAATAGCTGCCGAAAGACCTCCGAGTCCAGCACCAATAACGATTGTTTTTTTGCTCATTCCATCTCCTCCTTCATCGAATTAACTTCAAGCGTCGACATTTATACACTGTAATTGTATAGTGTGGGTATAACCTTTGTAAAGGAATCATAACGCTGTTACAGTGTATAATAGGTTTCCTGACATAATAATTACCTAATCTTGGATATGTTAAACAATTTTGAAACGAGGAATGTGTATGCAGGTCATCCACTTATCGATCGTAGGGTTAATCTTAGTGAATATTTTTGCCTGGCTGATCATTCATGTTTCTATCTCTTATATTTGCCTTCGGTTGCCAGATTCCTTTTATGAATCTAAAAAATCAATGTTACAAAATAAGAAATGGGAACTGAAAGTGTATGATCGTATCCAGATAAAGAAGTGGAAAACAATACTACCTGATGGGGGAGATGTGTTTAAAGGAGGATTTCGGAAGAAAGAACTCAAAACGCTCACTTCTTCTTATATAAGGAAATTTATCTTAGAGACAAGACGTGCAGAGGTGACTCATTGGCTTCTCATACCACCTTCATTCTTGTTTTTCTTATGGAATCCTTTGAGTATTGGTTTAGTAATGGTTGGGTATTCTTTAATAGTTAATCTTCCATTTATTCTTATACAAAGGTACAATCGACTCAGGTTAAAACCATTATTACATCGACAGTTGAAAAAAGAGCAGCGCAGGGGGAATTCCATTGGAACACTTGGGGTTTGATCAAACCGAAAAAAGAAAGAACGAACATATTGATATTTGTCTAACGGAAGACGTGGAAGGACAGGGACTTACGACGGGGTTAGAAAAATATCGTTTTAAGCATAATCCACTACCAGAAATTGATTATAATGAAGTCGATATTTCCACTCAATTTCTTAATAAGAAATTGAAGACGCCATTTCTGATCAGTTCAATGACGGGCGGTACAGAGCGATCTTGGGAGATTAATAAACGTCTTGCCAAAGCTGCTGAAGCACATGGTTGGGCGCTTGGTGTAGGCTCAATGCGTGCAGCTATTCAAGAATCGAAATCCGCTTATTCATTTGACGTAAGAAAACATGCACCAACCATTCCTATACTAGCCAATATTGGAGCTGTTCAACTCAATTATGGCTTTACAGTAGAAGAGTGTAAGAGAGCGATTGACTTCATTCAAGCTGATGCGCTTCTGCTTCATTTAAATCCATTACAAGAAGTATTCCAACCTGAGGGTGATACAAATTTCCAAGATTTAATCGATAAAATTCGAGAAGTAGCAAAAGCGATCCCTGTTCCACTCGGTATTAAAGAGGTTGGCATGGGAATCGATGCGAAGAGTGCTCAGCGTCTTATAAGTGCAGGTGCCAGTTTTATTGATGTTGCTGGAGCGGGTGGAACATCCTGGATTCAAGTTGAAAGTTTTCGTTCCCATCAAACATTAAGACAACAAGCTGCCGAAGCTTTTCAAGATTGGGGTAATCCGACAGCTGATTGTATTATTGATGTAAGGAAACAGCATCCCGATGTCCCGATGGTTGCAAGTGGCGGACTAAAAAATGGTGTAGATGCAGCTAAAGCTATTGCTCTCGGTGCGGATGTGTCTGGATTTGGTAGGGCATTACTTGAAAATGCGGTAGATGATAGTGAAGAAGCGCTATCAGATCAATTAAAGCGAATTGAGTTCGAATTACGAACGGCTATGTTTGGAATTGGAGCTGCATCGATCAATAGATTAAAATACAATAGCGCATTAAAAAAGAAATAGTCAGAGCACTGAGCTCTGGCTTTTTTGTATGAATAAGTTAAGGAACGATGTTCAATTTGTCTTATTTAACCCATATGGCACCATTGAATTCGAGCAACTCCACTTGCTCATATGAATGAGGAATCAACATTATCGGTTCCCGTAGTATAGGTCGTTCTCTAGAGAGCAAACTAGAGCTTAAGGAGGGTGACGCTAATGGCCTGGTTATCCATTTTTCCGTTTATCGTTGTCATTATCATTGCGATGAAAACAAAACTAGTGATCCCAGGATTAACGGCGGGTTTGCTAACAGCATCATTTATATACAAACCTGGATTGATCATTGGTTTACAACAGTTCTATGAATTTATAATGACTGGTTTGAAAGATGAAAATAATGTTAAAATCGTCCTTTTTCTATATATGTTTACGGGCTTAATCGGATTGATGAAATATACTGGTGGGATAAAAGGATTTGTTCAAGTTGCCTCATCCAAAATCAACTCAAAAAAAGGAGCGTTATTTCTGACGTGGGTGTCAACGCTAGGAACATTTAGTGCTCCTAGTTTCCGCATTGTAACGGTAGCCCCAATCATGAAAGCTCTTTTAAATAAAGTGAAAATCACTCCTCAGGAGCTTGGATTTGTGATAGAAACGACAGCAACACCAGTCATTGTCTTAATGCCAATTGCTACCGCTTTTGTCGGCTATATGTCATCTGTTGTGCAGCTTTCACTTAAGGCGGAAGGTATTGAAGGAGATGGCTATCGTTACTTCCTTCAAAGTATCCCTTATAACTTTTTTTCGATTAGTATTTTATTGATTGGCTTTTATTTGAGTTTTTTCCATCATCGAAAAACGCCAGCTACAGACGCAGGTAATGTGGAAAAAAAGCTTGATGATCAATGGGAAGATTGTCATCCAGCAGTGGCGAAGGATCTTCCTACGAAACCGATGAATTTATTAATACCTCTTGGAGGAGTTATTCTCCTAACACTTCTTCTCACATATTGGAGTGGTTATCAGAAGGGGTTTACTTCTTTAATCAAGGCGTTTATTGAAGCAGATGTGCTCGACGCGATGGTCTTTGCCCTTCTCACTACAGTACTTTTAACGTTCGTTTTCTATTTATTTCAACGTTTTTCTTTAAAGGACCTTGTTACTTATTTTATCGAAGGGGGTAATGAGATGATGCCGGTCATCGTCTTGCTTACTGTTGTTTGGGGCTTAGCAGCTTCAACAGAAGCTCTTGGCTTCTCATCTATTGTTACCTCAAACCTTGATTGGATTCCTACTTTATTTGTACCACCAGTCTTATTTCTCGTTGGTGCGTTTATTTCATACTTTATTGGCTCATCATGGGGCACATGGGGAATTTTAATGCCGCTTGGTATTTCATTAGGGTATTCTACAGGAGCAGATCTCCCTGTTGTCATTGGAGCTGTGTTTGCGAGTGGGACATTTGGCGCATTTGCTTCTCCGCTAAGTGACAATACGAATACAGTTGCGAGGATCTTGCAGTTGAATCCTATGACATATGCGAAATTTAAGCTTGGCCCAGCTTTATTAGCGGCGGGATTAGCTGCAGCTGGCTACTTTGTTATCTCTTTTGTAATATAATTATTTTTATGAGTACTTTTGTATTGACATCCGTTTTAAAACCATTTATTATTGGGACTAACTTAATAATCCTTTGTTTAAAGGATCTTCTTATTCAGAGAGGTGGAGGGACTGGCCCTTAGATACCTCGGCAACGGACCTATGAACTTGTGTTCAATTGGAACCGTGCTAATTCCTGCGACGAAAGTCGAAAAATGAGAAGAGGCTCGGTCTATCCAAACCCTCTTCTGTTCGAGCAGATGAGGGTTTTTTTATGCACCCTCATTTGGAAATATGTTTTAGTAGAGGGAGAGACTGATGTTGCATACACTAATGGATAACGAAGCAAGAAAACAACAGCTTATTAAGACCCTTCTCTCACAAGGGATATATAAGAAGGGTGAAAAGCAACTTTATATGTTATCACTAAATGAATTAGAAAACATATATGCTCGATCAAATAAAACCATACAGAGAAAAGGAAACGGAGTGGTCACAGTGGAACAAGCAACATTTGCAGCAGGGTGCTTTTGGGGAGTAGAAGCGCTATTTCAACAATTGAACGGTGTTATTTCAACTTCAGCAGGGTTTACAGGAGGAGAGACGATTAATCCAACTTATGAAGATGTTTATTCTGAATTAACAGGCCATGCCGAATCTGTCCAAGTTGAATATGATCCTTCGCTCATTACTTATGAAGAACTTATAGAAGTTTTCTTTGAAAATCATAATCCAACCTCTTTAAATAAACAAGGAGAAGATGTCGGAACACGCTACCGCTCAGCGATTTTTTACCATTCAAATGAGCAGGCAGAAATAGCATTGATTGCGAAAGAAAAACTCGAGCGATCCGGACGCTTCAAAAAACCAGTTGTGACGCAAATTGTACCAATCACTTCATTCTATCGAGCAGATGAATATCATCAAAGCTATCTTGCAAAGCGTGGACAGTCTTCTTGCAAAATTTCATAATAGAAAAAGGCCATCCCTCATCGTCATGAGGGAAGGCCTTTTTTAGTTAATCACCTTGATTGACACCTATTTGGTCAATATAGACTTTTCCTTTCTCTGATTCATTAAATTCAAATGTAAGAGCATTCATCTTCTTCGGATTAAAGGCATCGTTTGCTTCTAAGAATTGCTGCATCGGGATATTAAAGGTTTGGAGAACCGGTTCAGTAGGTTCACCATAACGTCCTTCTTCGAAGTATTTTGTTTTTGTGTGTAGAATAGGAAGAACACCTTGCAACTGCATGACGTCACTCAGCTTAACACTAGCGGACGCTCCGTTATCTGAACTAGCCGTGATTGTGAAATCAACAGGTTGCTGGTCAGATGGATTTGAAAGGTTTGCTGCTGTGAATGTTAATGAACTGTTCATTGTATAAGCAAATGGATCCTGAAGGGCTTTCTTGAAATTTAATTTGTACGTGCCGTTCTTTGAATAGGAATGATCCCATTTCAAAAAGACCCCATGAGTACCTCTTTCTTTATCGCGTCGAAATTCAAGCTCTCCTTCATACCATTGCAGCAAGCTATTAGCCTCTATGGTGATATAAGGAGAAGTTGTTGTTGTGACATCAACGTCCTCCTCAAAAGTGCTATAGATATGATACGAAGGATCTTCGTATTTACTTATGTATGTTGTATCAGGTAGCCATTCGAGAGCATAGCGATAATCCTCAAACATCGGTTGATAAGACTCATTTTGATGAAGCGTCGCTTCAAGAAATCCAGCAACATATGTGCGGGCTATTTGTCGTTGTTCAGTGCCTTTAAGAAGAGGCTCTTTATTTAATAAAAGCGTGAAAGGGAAATACGTATCGTTTTCTCCCCACGTTGTGTTAAATTGTCCGTGATTGGCGCGATCAATATAAAGGGCTGCTTTCATAGCTTCTTTTCTGCCAGTTAAATCAATCCCATTATACTGTCGGTCGCCTTCGAATTCCGATAAATCACTATCATAAGAACCTTGAAGCAATAAATAATTGACATCATCCACTTCGATTTTTCGATCTGAAAGTGTTTGATAATCCGTCGGTGCAAGTGCGATAACAGATTCAATATTATAATGGAAATCAAAAGTCATGTTCCCGTTATTTGGATAACGATCAAGGTCATTGAATTTTGCTGCTAAAATGGCAGCTTGACCACCGCGAGAATGACCTATTAAAGCAATTTGATCCATATTCACTTTATTGAATAATGGATTATCTTTTTGAGACGATAATTTCTCCATTTCTTCAATATGTTTAAGCAGTAACCAGGCGCGTCCATTAATGTCTCCTGCGAGGCCTCCAGACCATGATGAATTGAAGAAGTTCTCATCTACTGATACTGTTAAAAAGCCACGACTAGCGAGTAACTCTCCTAAATAATTGTAGCCTTCATCTGAGAAGTCCTCCATCTTATGGTTTCCATGGACAATAAGGACAAGGGGGAAAGACCCTTGTCCTTTGGGCACCCATACACGTCCATTTAGTGGCACATTGGTGTCTTTAAAGCCCCAGAACCACTCACGTTCTTTGGACCATTCTCCAATCATACTTGAAGCGTTAACTGATATCGTTTGAATATCAACTTGCTCTCCAAATTCAGGACGTTGCTTATCCTTACCACTTCCATATGTATAAGTAGTTACATCAAATGAGCCGTATTCTGAAGGGTTATCACTAACAGGTGAGAGCGGCTCTACATTAATAGAGAGACGATCATTCATCAAACCAGGTGTGAATAACCAGTATGAAAAAGCAGACGTTGCTAAAATACCAAACAGTAGCATGATCATAGACATTGGCTTTTTGATCCCTTTAGAAAGAGGGTATCCGAACATGGCGCCAAGGATGATACCGACTGCAATTAAAAGATAGGAGAGCGGAAGGATGTTCTCTAATTGACGAAATTGATCTAATGTATAAATGGTTATAGCAAGCGAGATTCCAATACTTGCAATGAGAAGAGAGGGTAATCTTTTGAAATGCTCTACGAACCATGTACCAATCTTAACGGTGAGTAGTGTACTGACAACTGCTATTAATAGGAAAAGAATAATGTCCATTATTTGACCCAGTCCAGTATGAAAATCAAACCCAATCGAAAAGATTAGCAGCATTGTCATAAAAAGAGCGCCGTAAGAAGCTCCTTTCCACATGGTTTTAAAGAAGGATTGTAATGGTTGAGTAAAAGAAATCAATAAATGCTTTAATTTATTTCGTTTGTGTGTATTTTTACGCGTTTTTTCAAATTCAGGTTCGTGTTCCACGCTAATCCTCCATTTCTTATCCTGCTGATTTCATTATAGCAAATAGGAAATGAGGAAGAATGCTAAATCTAAGAATGCCTCAATTGAATAAGTAGTGGCTCGATGACTCTAGCACAGATTTCGTTCATTTAATTGTAAAAAATGATCGCTGCATAGTATTTGCTTCTCCTTTGTATAAGTCGTACAATAGGAATTAAGAATTAATGTGAAATATTTCACAAACGTATGTTTGTTGTGAAACTAAAGGTGGGGGATTAGGTGAAGAACGAACTTAAAGCGTATGCTTCAGGTTTTAAAATCACACACTTGTTCATGATTTTAGGTGCTCTTATTATTGGCGCATCCATTATTGTACAGGCTTTTCTTACAGTAGAAATAGTGAATCGGGTATTTATTGAGAGACTAGCATATTCAGAAATTTCACCGTATCTCATTGGCTTACTGATTGTCATGGCGCTACGCCCTTGCGTATCTTATTTAATGGGAAAAGCAGGCGTAAATATGGCCACTATTGTGAAACAAAGAATAAGAGAAGCGCTTTTGAATAAATTTTCTCGAGACGCACTTTTAACGTCTTACCAGGGTAAATCTGGACAGAAAGTGAGCGTTTTACTAGATGCTGTGGATGAGATTGATTCCTATTATAGTCAATACATTCCACAAGTGTTTAAAACGGCGGTTATTCCTTTTTTTATTCTAATCGCAGTTTCAACTCAGCATATTGAAACAGGGCTAATAATGATCGTGACGGCTCCATTCATTCCACTCTTTTATATTATTATCGGCATTCGTACTCAGAAAAAATCCGAGGAGAAGCTAGAGCAAATGACCGTTTTTTCTGGTCGTTTTCTTGATACAATTCAGGGTTTGACTACGTTAAACTTGTTTCGTCAATCGAAGAAATATCGCTCGATAATGGAAGAAAGTAGCTTGAATTATCGAGATGCAACGCTCGAAGTTCTTAAGGTTGCGTTTGTCTCATCCCTTATGCTTGAGCTTATTTCAATGTTAAGCATTGGGATTATCGCTCTTGAGATTGGTCTTCGTCTCATTGTGTTTAATAGCATGTCTTTTGCTACAGCCTTTTTCCTTCTCATGCTTGCTCCTGAGTTCTATCTTTCCCTAAAGGAACTAGGCAGTGCTTTTCATACTGGTAGAGGTAGCATGAGTGCAATGAAAAAGGTAAGTGAAGAACTTCATCGTGAAAGTGACGAAATGAAATGGGGAGATCGATTACTTGAAACGAAGGAGAGGCCACCACTGTTAGCGTTTAAGAACGTTTCCTATCGCTATCAGGAGAGTGGATTTGGATTATCCTCTATTGATCTAACTATTAAACCTTATAGCAATACGGCCGTGATTGGTCGGAGTGGATCTGGAAAATCGACGCTTTTGAATTTGCTTGGTGGATTGCTTCCACCTCAAGAAGGTGTTATTACCGCCGACGAAATTCCCCTAACAAGTTTAGATGAAGAAAGCTGGTTTTCAAAGATAAGCTTTATATCACAAAACCCGTATTTGTTTACTGGAACGATCGCTGAAAATATCGCGATTGGATCAAAAAGTACGGATAAAATACAAATAGAAGCGGCGGCTGAGAAAGCTGGTATTTCCTCGTTTATTGCTTCTCTTGAAAATGGTTATGAGACGGTTATTGGTGAGTCCGGAAGAGGGATATCCGGAGGAGAGAAGCAGAGAATTGCGCTTGCTCGAGCATTTATAAAACAACCAGAGGTTATTTTATTTGATGAACCAACAACGGGACTTGATTTATATACAGAGAAAGTTCTTCACACTTCGATCAAAGAGCTATCAAAAAACGCAACAATGATTACTGTAGCACACCGTATCCATACAATACGAAATGCCGATCATATTATACTACTTGATAAAGGAAACTTGATCGCGGAAGGAACCGATGAATCGCTTTATGCTTCAAGTGAGTTGTATCGTGATATGGTTGATACGCAGAAGGGGGAGGTCACATTATGAGAGAGCTAGCATTTGTATGGCGTGAGATGCTGACAGAGAAACGGGATATCCTCCTCTCGATATTATTTGGTTTTATTGCGGGAATCACAGCTGTTGTCTTGTTTGCTTCTAGCGGCTATTTAATTTCGAAGGCAGCCTTATCGTTACCTGTGTTTGCATTAGCGATTTTAACAGCTGTTGTGAAATTTTTTGGACTTGCACGCGCAGCTGGACGCTACTTTGAAAGGATATATTCTCATCGCGCGACGTTTTCCATTTTAAGCAACATGCGCGTCTCATTTTATAAAAAGCTTGAGCCAATAGCGGCAGGGTTGTCACAGCGATATCGCAGTGGAGATCTGCTAGGTAGAATTGTAGGAGATATTGATCGACTGCAGCATTTTTACCTTCGCGTTTTTTATCCACCTATTGTTTTTATTCTCATATTCCTTGTTACGATTTGGTTTACGCTATTCTATTCTTTCGAAATTGCACTTCTAATGTTACTTGGAGTGATTTTTACAGGGATTGTGATTCCGGGTTACTTTGCGTGGAGTATTCGAAAAAAGGATCGAAAGGTTCGTTCAAGTAGAGGAGAATTTGCTGCTGATTCAGCTGAGTTTTTCGCTGGTTATCGTGATTTGAAAATCATGAGTGAGGTTGAAGGAAAGAAAAGCGATCTTAGAACAAAATCCAACGACTATGGGATTGCTCAAAGCAAAGAAGGAAAAGAAGAAGTGCTTCATCAAGCTGTTAATTCATTTGTTTCTTTATTTGTAACCTGGAGTGTTATTGGGGTCGGTTCATATCTTGTTACAACGGGAGAACTAGATGGCGTGTTTCTTGCCATGCTTGTCCTGATCTCTTTAACGTCCTTTGAGAACGCAGTGCCATTGGCTATCATGCCTGCTTATTTGCAAGATAGCATAGTAGCTTCGAAAAGACTGTCATCTGTAGAAGGGAAGCCATGGGTGGAAGAGAAAGAAGAGGTGGATCTTCCGAAAGAGAAAGCTTATTCTCTGTCGGCAAGAAATGTCACTTTTTCTTATCCAAATGAAATACGAAAGTCATTAACTAATGTAACGGTTCATATTCCAGCAGGAGGAAAAACGGCTATTGTTGGACCAAGTGGTTCTGGAAAATCGACTCTTTTACAACTTTTCTTAAAGTTCTTTGAGGGAAGTGGCACATTAGAGATGAATGATCGTTCCATTCAATCGCTTTCCGAAGAGAATATCTGGAGCGAGACGAATGTCGTCCTGCAACAAAATCATTTCTTTTCAGGTACGATTCGTGATAATTTGCTCCTAGCCGGAGAGTCATTATCCGATGAAAAGTTAATGAAAAGTCTTCAAGCTGTCCAGCTAGAACACTTTTCTCTCGATTATAGCGTGCACGAAAAAGGATCGAACCTTTCTGGTGGCGAGCAACAGCGCCTCGCTATCGCTCGTTCCTTCTTAAAAGGTAAACGAGTCTGGTTATTAGATGAACCGACTTCCTCAGTCGACCTTCTTACTGAAAGGTCAATTCTCAAGCATCTTTTTGAAAAAGCGAAAGAGGATACACTTCTATTGGTCAGTCATCGGTTAAACAATCTTGAACAAATGGATCAAATTATCGTAATGGATTCAGGTCAAATCGTAGAAAGTGGTACGTATAAAGAATTGATGAAAATGAAGGGCTATTTCTATCAAATGAGAGAAATAGAGAAAAGTGTCCTTCTTTAATATTGATGGAGTCTCATCTTCCAATCGCTTACTGAAAAGAAAATAGCGATTGGAAGTTTTTTTGTTGACTTTTTTAATGAACATTTTTGATTTGTGGATCAATAGAGAATCGTCTTTGGAACTAATGCTATGACAAAAAGAAGGGAGAAGTCTTCTTTATATGGAATTTTATAGGGATGATCTAAAAAGGAGGGGATTTGTTGTTAAACAACGTGAGTGTGTAACCGTGAAAGTACCTAATATGAAACAAGCGCTAGCCTTTTGTACGAAAGTTTTGGATTTCGAGTTAACAAAAGAGGATGGCCCTAAAATTGTAAGCCTTGTTCATGAAAACATACCAATTGTCTTAGAAGAGAAAGCGGTTCAAACTGATAGTAAAAACGTGCTACTCGGAATTCCATCTTCTAGCATTCTTCAGGATCATTTTGATCCAAGCGCCTTAGCGATAGTTGAATATAGTTAGGATAGATAAAACACCTACTACCATATACGATCACATGTACGATATACTAATAGCTAGCGTATTTTTTTGAGAGAGGAATGTTACCTTTGGCAGCTGTTTGTATTATCGCCGAAAAGCCAGATCAGGGAACGCGTCTTGCCGCCCCTTATCCAACCGAAAAAAAACAAGGATATCTCTATATTAAACCTAATCCTGATTTTCCTGATGGAGCCTATATGACTTGGGCTGTTGGACACTTGTGTGAACTCGTTCCACCTGAAACATACGAATCTTCATGGAAGAAGTGGTCTCTTCAAACCCTTCCGATGATTCCGACACAATTTCAATATCAGGTAACGAAAGGAAAATGGAAACAGTTTAATGTCATTAAAGAACTCGTTAACAAAAAAGAAGTCGGATCTATTATTCACGCGGGTGATGCTGGGAGAGAGGGTGAACTCATCGTCCGTACGATTTTGAATCAGGCTCGTTGCAAGAAACCAATGAAGCGACTTTGGATTTCTTCATTAACAGAACGTGCAGTAAAAGAAGGATTTCAATCACTGTTAGAAGAAACAGAAACGCGTAATCTTTATTTCGAGGCTTATGCAAGATCTTGTGCAGATTGGGTCGTAGGAATTAACGCCTCACGCGTGTATACACTTCTTTTTAAACAAAAAGGGTTACAGGATGTTTTTTCTGCAGGAAGGGTTCAAACGCCTACGCTAGCATTAGTCGTTCAACGAGAGAAAGAGATTGCGAACTTTAATTCAGAGCCTTTTTGGGAAGTGAAGGGTACATTTGATTACAATGGAAAAATGATTGTTGGAAAATGGATTAAAGAAGATCAAACGAGACTTGAGTCGCCCGAAATGGCCCAAGCCATTGCTCAATTTTGTGAAAATAAGGACTGTTTAGCGAGTGAGGTTAAGAAAGAACGGAAGCAGTACAAAGCTCCCTTCTTGTATCAACTATCATCTCTTCAGTCTACTGCCAACAAGCGTTATAAATTTTCACCAAAAAAAACATTGGATATTGCTCAGAAGCTTTACACAAAGGGGAACATTTCTTATCCAAGAAGTGATTCTAGCTTTGTCACCAAGGATGAAGCAGCAGAATTCCCTTCGATTTTATCAAAGCTTCAGAAGCAGCGAGCTTATCAAGAGTATTTTCCACTAAAACGTGACTCGCTCTTAACGGACAAGCGATTTGTGAATGCTGCGAAAGTAAGTGATCACTACGCGATCATTCCAACAGAACAGGTGCCAAACCTGGATAAATTATCAGGTGATGAAGCTAAAATATATGATTTAATCGCACGAAGTTTACTAGCGGCGCACGAAGAGGCATCGATTGTCGATTATACAACTGTGCTCACCCTCGTTGATAATAGAGCCCTATTCCAATCAAAAGGACAGGTGCGAATTCAGGAAGGATGGCAACGAATTATCCCATCGAGTCAGAAGGATGAAGAGTTACCACCTATTGAAAAGAACGAACAAGGTAAAGTTGTATCTGTAGAAGTAACAGAAGGCAAAACACAGCCGCCAAAACGATTTACTGAAGGACAGCTTATTACAATGATGAAGACGGCCGGGAAGCATCTAGATGATGAATCTCTTGAGAAGATCTTGAAAGACACAGAAGGACTTGGGACTGAAGCGACTAGAGCGGGAATCATCACAATGCTCAAAGATCGCAAATACATCGATGTTGTAAAAAACCAGGTATTTGCAACGGAAAAAGGCATGTTATTGATCGATTCGATCGGAAATGCCGTTCTTTCAAGTCCTGAAATGACAGCGAAATGGGAGCAGCGGCTAAAACAAATTGGAAGTGGCGAGGCATCTCCACAAGCGTTCATGGAGTCTGTGAAGAAACTTGCAGCAAAGCTAACTTCCGATGCAGTTGAATCTTCTGCATCATGGGATTTAAAAGATATTAAGATAGAAGCACAGCCATCCAAAAAATCACTAGGAAAAAAGATTGGCACATGCCCACTTTGCGGTTCTTACGTACTGGATAAGGGGAAATTATTTGGGTGTAGTAGTTATGCTAAAACCAGTTGCCCGTTTACAATCTCCAAACGAATTCTTGGGAAACCTATTTCGCAAACCAACGCTAAAAAAATTCTAACTGAAGGAAAATCCAATGTAATCAAAGGATTGAAAAGTAAAAAAGGGACGTTTGATGCCGCGCTTGTATGGAGCCCAGATGAGAAAAAACTAACATTTGAATTTGAAAAGAAGTAACTTAAAGCATGCCTTTCATAGGGGCATGCTTTTTTTGAACTCATATTCTCACCTGACAAACTCTTTATCAGGATGGTAACCAAGTTGTGCTTGTTAATACGTTATAACAAATTCATAAATTTGAAAAAAATAATAAAAAAACTGTTGTATATATATACTTAAATATGTATAATCATTCAATAAGCAATGAAAGAGGGAGTGGAAATAGTGAAAGCAAGTATAGTCGGTGCTAGCGGATATAGCGGTCTAGAATTAATTCGCTTATTGCTTAGTCACCCTGAAGTAGAAATTAATACAATTGTATCTCCATCTAACGCAGGAACAAATGTCCATGAGGTTTTCCCACATCTCACGAATATACAAGTAAGTCAGTTTGAAGCGCTTGATGCAGAGAAGCTTGCTTCCGAGTCAGATGTTATTTTCTTCGCAACACCAGCTGGCGTGAGCAGTCAATCTGTGCCTTTACTGCTAAATACGGGTGTTCCAATGATCGATTTATCCGGAGACTTCCGATTAAAGAGTGGAGATTTATACGAAAAGTGGTATAACCATTCATCTCCACCAGAAGGAGCTTTAACAGAAGCGGTATATGGATTATCGGAATACTATTCAGAAGACATTAAATCCGCAAACTTAATTGCCAATCCTGGATGCTATCCGACGGCAACGCTACTAGGTATTCTTCCAATCATTCAAAAAGGATGGGCTGATCTATCGTCTTTAATCATAGATGGAAAGTCGGGCCTTTCAGGTGCAGGACGTAAAACGAGTCTTACAGCCCATTACTCTGAAGTTAATGAAAATGTATCAGCATATAAACTTGGAAAACATCAGCATATCCCTGAAATAGAACAAGTCATTTCGAATCAAATCGGTGAAAATGTAAATGTATCATTCTCTACTCACCTCGTCCCGCTTACAAGAGGGATGATGTGCAGCATGTATGTCAATCTATCTCATGATCGATCCGAAGCAGAAGTGATTGATCTTTACCAATCAATCTATGAAGATCATCCTTTTATTCGCGTGATGCCTGAAGGGAAATGGCCCTCCACAAAAGGCGTTTCCGGTTCTAACTACTGTGATATTGGTCTTTCTGTAGATTCGAGAACAAATCGCTTAACGATTATCTCGGTGATTGACAATTTGATGAAAGGTGCTGCTGGTCAAGCGGTACAAAATATGAATCTACGATTTGGTTATCCTGAGACAACAGGTCTTAGTTTATCTCCAGTATTTCCATAAATCTACTAAACGAAAGGGTTGAAGGCTTTGGCAACATCGACTGTAAGTGAGGAACTTTTTTCAATCGTAAAAGATGGCACAGTTACTTCTCCTAAAGGATTTGAAGCTGGTGGGTTTCATGCAGGTTTAAAACGAAAGCGTAAAGATCTTGGCTGGATTAAATCCGTTGTACCAGCGAATGCTGCAGGGGTGTTTACAATGAATACTTTCCAGGCACCGCCATTAAAAGTAACAAAAGAAAGTTTAGTAGATGGGAAACTTCAAGGCCTGATCGTTAATTCGGGAAACGCCAATGCGTTTACAGGAAAGAAAGGCATTGAGGACGCATATGAAATGCGTAAACAATTCGCAACTGTGATGGGGCTGAAAGACACGGAAACGGCTGTTACTTCGACCGGGGTTATTGGGGAGTATTTGCCTATGGAAGCCATTATCAAAGGGATTCATCACATTCCAAACTATACAGAAAAAACGAGTGGCACCGATTTTGCTGAAGCGATTGTTACGACAGATACAATGACAAAACAGGTAGCCGTAACATGTCAGATTGATGGAAAAGACATCACCATTGGTGGTGCTGCAAAGGGATCAGGAATGATCAAGCCAAACATGGCCACGATGCTGGCTTTTGTCACGACCGATGCAGAAGTAGAAAATAACGCTCTTCAGTCCGCATTAAGCTCTGTGACTGACACGACTTATAACATGATCACAGTTGACGGTGAAACGAGTACAAATGATATGGTCCTTCTTCTAGCAAATGGTCAGGCGGAGAATGAAGCGTTATCAGAAAGTCATCCTGAGTGGCAAACGTTCTTAAGTTCACTAGAGTATGTTTGTCAACAGTTAGCGAAATTGATCGCTAAAGATGGCGAAGGGGCTACAAAACTCGTTGAAGTTCACGTAAAAGGTGCTCAAACAGAAACCGGTGCGAAAGCCATTGCCAAATCTGTTGTAGGTTCTAGTTTAGTAAAAACAGCCATATATGGAACCGATGCAAACTGGGGACGTATTGTATGTGCCATTGGGTACAGTGGTGAATCTGTTCAAGAAGATTCTCTTTCCATATCACTTGGACCCATTAAAGTAGTGGATTATGGTATAACAGCGGAATTTAGTGAGGAAGAAGCAAAAACCTATTTAGAAAACGAGAACATTCATATCTATATTGATTTGCATAACGGAAATGAAGAAGCAACGGCATGGGGGTGTGACCTTTCTTATGACTATGTCAGAATCAATGCCTCCTACAGAACATAATCAAAAATATTTTGTTATTAAATGTGGTGGAAGTATATTAGATCAGCTTCAAGACTCATTTTACCTTGACCTAGTAGCTATGAAAAAACAAGGATATCATCCGGTACTCGTTCATGGTGGAGGCCCTGAAATCTCTAGGATGCTTGATAAACTATCAATTCAGACAACATTTGTCGATGGACTACGTGTCACAACAGATGAGATGGTCGATACAGTTGAAATGGTATTGAGCGGTAAGGTGAATAAACAGCTCGTGCGGAAGATCCACCATGCAGGAGCGAAAGCCATTGGCATTAGTGGCGTAGACGGCAAGCTGTTTACATGCAAACAGTCTAATGAATCACTCGGCCGTGTTGGGGAAGTCATCCATGTAGATAAGTCACTAATTGAACAACTCTCTCAAGCTGGGTACATACCTATTATCTCACCAATCAGTACGGATGAATCTTTCGAACCTCTTAATATTAATGGGGATGAAGCCGCGTCAGCTGTCGCTCAGGCGCTGCATGCAGATATTTGTCTCGTTAGCGATACGCCGGGTGTGTATGAAGAAATTGATGGACAAAAAGTTATTTTCAGAACGCTAGATGAGCCAAAAATAACAAGTTTAATCGAAAAAGGCACGATTATTGGTGGTATGATCCCTAAAGTGAAAGGAGCGATTGCCGCTCTTTCGGATAAAGTCTCCTCGGTTATTATTGTTGATGGTCGAGAAGAGAATGCCCTGCTAAAAGCAGTCGCACATGAACCTGTTGGAACGCGAATTGTTCGAAAGGAGTCTTTAGAATGTCACTAACTGAAACGTCACAAAAAAGCATCATGCAAACATATAATCGACTTCCGATTACTGCCGTTAAAGGTGAAGGAAGCTTCCTATATAGTGAAGACGGAACAAAATATCTTGATTTTACTTCCGGAATTGCCACATGTAATCTTGGTCATCAACCAGAAGCGATCAAAAAAGCTGTATCAGATCAGTTAAATCTCCTCTGGCATTGCTCGAATTTATACCATATCCCAAAACAGCAGGAACTCGCTGACGTGTTAACAGCGGAAAGCTGTTTTGACCAGGTGTTCTTCTGTAATAGTGGTACGGAAGCGAATGAAGCAGCGATTAAGCTCGTTCGAAAGTGGAGCGGTAAAGAAACAATTGCAACGTTCACGAAGTCCTTCCATGGAAGAACGCTAGGTTCCCTTTCCGCTACAGCTCAACCAAACCTTCAAGATGGATTTGGCTCCATGCTTTCTGGTTTTGAATACTTTCCTTACAACGATTTTGATCGTTTATCAGAAATCGAGGAACGAAAACCAGCAGCCGTCATGTTAGAGCTCGTCCAGGGAGAAGGAGGCGTTCGTCCAGCAGATCAGGAGTGGATTTCGGAGCTTGTGTCGATTTGTAGAACGAACAATATTCTTATCGTCGTTGATGAAGTTCAAACCGGGATGGGCCGAACCGGAACGTTATTTGCTCATGAGCAATATGGTTTTGAACCAGATATTATGACGCTTGCAAAAGGGTTAGGTTCAGGATTCCCGATTGGTGCGATGCTTGCGAAGGAAAGCGTAGCCTCAACATTTGGTCCAGGAACTCACGGAAGTACATTTGGGGGAAATCCACTTGCTTCTGCCGCTGCAACTGCGACGGTAAAAGAGATCGTTTCTTTACTTCAAAACGCAAAAGAAATGGGAGACATGTTTATAAATAAATTAAAAAGTTTGTCGCAGCAGCACAATTCCATTAATGAAGTGAGGGGACTAGGTTTACTTCTAGGAATTGAAGTGGAGGATGCCGCGCCTTTTGTTAGTAAGCTTAGAGAAAAAGACGTGCTTGTTTTAAGTGCAGGACCTAACGTCATTCGCATTCTTCCACCTCTTAATGTGAGTACGAAGGAAGTAGAGCAATTTTTGGAGAAGCTAACCGACGTATTTAAGTCAGCTGAAGGGGAGGATTAGGCATGAAAAAGGGCTATCTTGTATTAGAAAACGGAGCAGTATTTGAAGGCGATCTAATAGGAGCTTTAGAAGCTTCTGGTGAAGTTGTTTTCAATACAAGCATGACTGGTTATCAAGAGATTGTATCGGATCCTTCTTATGCCGGGCAAATCATCGTCTTCTGTTACCCACAAATCGGTAACTATGGAATAAATAATCTTGATAGTGAAAGTGAACACCTTCATCTTCATGGTGTGGTTACAGGAGAGCAGTGTGAGGAACCTAGTCATTATTTAGCAACAGGGTCTTTCTCAAAAGGTCTATTACAGAATGAAATTCCTTCTTTAACTGGTGTAGACACACGAGCCCTAGTTAAAATGCTACGGGATTATGGAACAATGAAAGGACAGATAACGGCTGAACTTCCAAATAACAGCTTTGAATGGAAATCAGAGAAATCTTTTGTTCCACATGTATCTGTAAAAGAAAAAACACATTATCCAAGTGAGGGACCACATATCGTGCTAATGGACTACGGGTATAAGAAATCAATTCTTACGTCCCTTCAATCTCTTGGTTGTGCTGTAACAATTATGCCATTTAATACAACTTTTGAGGAAGTTGTTGACCTACAACCAGACGGAGTGGTGTTAAGTAATGGTCCTGGAGATCCTGAAGCATTATCTGCAACTTTTGAGACGATCCGGCTTATTAGTGAAAAATATCCAACATTCGGGATTTGTCTTGGTCATCAGCTTCTCGCTCTTGCACACGGGGCTTCCACTCGAAAGCTAACATTTGGACATCGTGGGTCGAATCACCCGGTGAAGCATTTGGAGACGGGGAAAGTTTTTATCACCTCCCAAAACCATGGTTATGAAGTCGTACAGGAGACCTTAGAAGATACAGGGTTTGCGCTTACTTTTGTTAATTTAAATGATGGAACCGTTGAAGGATTAAAACATCACCATTACAACATTCAATCGGTTCAATTCCATCCAGAAGCACACGCGGGACCTTCAGATACAGCCTTTTTGTTCGACGCATTTATGAACCAGATTACGAGAACAGGAGACCAGCACTATGCCTTTACGTAAAGAGTTAAAAAAAGTTGTCATTTTAGGATCTGGCCCTATTGTCATTGGTCAGGCAGCGGAATTTGATTATGCAGGTACACAGGCGTGCTTGGCGCTAAAAGAAGAGGGGATTGAGGTTGTTTTAATAAATAGCAATCCAGCCACCATTATGACTGATTCATCAATCGCGGATCATGTTTATATGGAACCAATGACGCTTCCTTATGTAGAGGAAATACTCAAAAAAGAAAAGCCTGATGGCATCATCGGGACACTTGGCGGCCAAACAGGTTTAAATCTTGTCGTAGAGCTTTACGAAAAAGGGATTCTAGAAAAATTGAATGTGGAACTTCTTGGCACCTCTGTTGAATCCATTCAAAATGGAGAAGACCGTGAGAAGTTTAGACAGCTAATGCTTGATATTGGCGAACCAGTACCTGAGTCGAAAATTGCCGTGACAAGGGAAGAGGCGTTAACATTCGCTCGAGAAATTGGCTATCCGATCATGGTTCGCCCAGCCTATACAATGGGTGGTGAAGGCGGTGGATTTGCAGCTGATGATAACGCCTTGCTTGAAATTGTTGATCGCGGCCTTTCCTTAAGTCCTATTCACCAGGTACTCATTGAAAAAAGTATGCTTGGTTGGAAAGAAATCGAATATGAAGTGATGCGTGACGAAAACGATACGTGCATGATCGTATGTAACATGGAAAATATGGATCCTGTTGGAATTCATACAGGGGATTCGATTGTTGTTGCACCCTCTCAGACGCTGAATGATTACCAATACCAGATGCTACGAAACGTTTCGTTAAAAGTGATTCGTGCCATTGATGTTATTGGTGGTTGTAATATTCAAATTGGATTAAACCCTGAATCAAACGATTATTACATCATTGAGGTGAATCCGCGGGTAAGTCGTTCGTCTGCATTAGCTTCTAAAGCTACTGGCTATCCGATTGCACGTATGGCTGCAAAATGTGCCATTGGCTTTACATTAGATGAGCTTCCAAATCCGATTACAGGTAATACTTATGCAGCATTCGAACCTGCCCTTGATTATTTAGTTGTCAAAATACCGAGATTCCCATTTGATAAGTTTCCTGAAGGTGATCGCGTACTTGGAACACAGATGAAAGCAACAGGAGAAGTGATGTCAATTGATCGAAGTTTTGAAGGTGCTTTAAACAAAGCTGTTCGATCTCTTGAGAGTGGTCATCAATCATTAACAGGCTTATATGAAGAGGTAAGTCAAGAATATTTAAATGATCAGCTAATGACGCCAACAGATGAAAGACTTTTTTTAATTAGTGAAGCTTTTCGAAGAGGTTATTCTGTAGAGGACATTAAATCACTTACAGCCATTGATAGCTGGTTTCTTCATAAGGTGAAGCGAATTGTGGAAGCGGAAGTAAAGATAATGAATCAAACCGATCTTTCTGAAGAATTGCTAATTCATGTTAAGCAATTAAACGTTAGTGATGCCTACATTTCGAAAGCAACTGGAAAAACGATCGATTCGATCATGAGTATGAGTAAAGAAGCTGGCATTCTGAGGGGAATGAAGCAAGTTGATACGTGTGCGGGTGAGTTTGAAGCAATCACGCCTTATTTCTACTCTACGTATTTAGGGAGCGATGAGATGGCGCAGATCAGTGAGCCAGGCATCCTCGTTCTTGGTTCAGGGCCCATTCGAATCGGGCAAGGTGTGGAGTTTGACTATTGCTCCGTTCACGCGACACAGGCAGTGAAGAAGTTAGGCTATCGTGCGATTGTTATGAATAATAACCCAGAAACGGTTAGTACAGATTATAGCGTTGCAGATCGTCTTTACTTTGAGCCGCTCTCACTTGAAGATGTCCTTGCGGTTATTGAGAAGGAACATATTATAGGAGTGGCCGTACAATTTGGTGGTCAAACAGCTGTTAATTTAGCGGAAGAGTTGCACGAGCGCGGAGTTCCAATCCTCGGTACACCTGTTGAGAACATTAATAAAGTCGAGGACCGTGATCAATTTTATCAATTGTTGGATTCTCTTTCGATTCCTTATATAGAAGGGAAAATGGCTTACAAGCCAAATGAAATGGAGGATCTAGCCGCAGAGTTAGGGTTCCCGATCATTGTAAGACCTTCCTATGTGATAGGCGGACAAAACATGTTTATCTTCCGTCATATGGATGAACTGAAACGGTATACACAAAAATTAGAGAGCAGTTCAAAGAAAATGTGGCCATTCCTTCTCGACCGCTTTGTGGAAGGAATTGAATGTGAAGTCGATGTGATTTGCGATGGAGAATCAATCGCCATTCCTGGCATTATGGAGCACCTTGAACGAGCGGGCGTTCATTCTGGAGATAGCACAGCGATTTATCCACCTGTATCTATTACAGAAGAGCAGAAAGAAACGATTACGATGTATTCTGAAAAGCTCTCTCAAGCGCTCGAATGTCGAGGGTTAATGAATATTCAATTTGTCATCGATCAAGGCATCATTTATGTTCTTGAAATTAATCCAAGATCTTCGAGAACTGTACCCGTTATCAGTAAAGTAACGAACATTCCAATGGTTGAATGGGCGATTAAAGCTCAATTGCAAAGTAACTCATTAGAAGCAACGGGTTTATTAGAAGAAAAACCTTATTACACGGTAAAGTTTCCTATCTTCTCAAATGGAAAGTTAAAAAACGTTGACCATGTTCTTGGACCAGAGATGAAGTCTACAGGAGAAGTCCTTGCTATGGCAAAAACATCGGAAGAAGCATTAAGAAAAGCGATTGTATCTACGTGGGATCCGAATAAGCTACCTTCTTCTATACTATGTTCAATTAGTGAAGAGCATAAAGAAGCTGCATGTGATGTACTAATGAAGCTTAAAGAAAAAGGTGTTGCAATCTACGCAACATCTGGAACAGCCAAATTGTTAAATGATAAAGGTATCCAATCAATCGTGATAAAAAAAGATTTAAATGAAATTGAGGCGCTAATGAAAGAAGAGCTAAGCGCAGTTGTATCGATTCCGACAATCGGCAGAGAAAAAGAACGTTCTGGATTTCAAATGCGTGCACTCGCCACACGATATAAAATTCCATGTTTTACACATCTTGACACGCTTCAGTTATTGGTCTTAGAAGGATCCAAGACACTTGAAGTCAACAGTCTAGAGCATTGGCACCAAATGAAAGAAACTCCAATCGGGCAGGAAGGATGATTTAATGATGCAGTCGGTAAAAACGCAAAATGAAATCGCAGAAGGAATGAAGGGGAAAGATTTTCTAACGATCGCTGAACTTAGCAGTGAGGAGATTCATTATCTTTTGCAAGAAGCTGAAAAGTTGAAAAAACTTCAAAAGGAAGGGATCCCTCATGAAGAATTAAAAGGAAAGGTGCTTGGGATGATCTTCGAAAAGTCATCAACAAGAACCCGTGTATCATTTGAAGTAGCGATGCTTCAGCTTGGCGGGCATGCTTTGTTTCTTAGTTCGAAAGACATCCAGCTTGGAAGAGGCGAGACTGTTGAAGACACCGCTAATGTGCTAGCAGGGTACCTTGACGGAGTAATGATTCGAACGTTTGGCCATGAGACGATTGAACGTTTTGCGAAAGCTTCTTCCGTTCCTGTTATTAACGGATTAACAGATACACATCATCCAGCACAAATTCTTGCTGATTTACTAACGATTATCGAGCATAAAGGTCATTTAAGTGGATTGAAAGCAGCTTATTTTGGAGATGGAAACAATGTGGCTCATTCACTTATTGAAGGGGCAGCGAAAGTGGGCATGAATTTCACGATCGCCTGTCCAGCAGGGTATGAACCAGATGAAGCGATCGTAGCGAAAGCGAACGAAGTAGCGAAAACAAATGGTTCGGTCATTGAAGTAACCGCTGATCCCCTTGCAGCTGCTAAGGATGCGGATGTTTTGATTACCGATGTTTGGGCGAGTATGGGGCAAGAAGACGAGCAAGCTGAACGTGAGGGAGTTTTCGAACCTTATCAGGTGAATGAGGAGTTATGCATAAACGCTGATGAAAATTACATCTTTATGCATTGTCTTCCAGCGCATAGAGGAGAAGAGGTTACAGCGGAAATTATCGACGGTTCTCATTCAGTTGTATACCAGGAAGCAGAGAATCGTCTGCACGCGCAAAAAGCACTTTTGAAACTTTTATTAAAAAGTTAAATTTTTTTCGTGCATTTTGAATAAATATACGTTATCATATATATTAATACAAAGATAAGGAGTGGATGACATGGCAAAAGAGAAAATCATTCTTGCTTATTCCGGAGGTCTTGATACCTCCATTTCGATAAAATGGTTAGAAGAAAAATATGGATACGAGGTTATTGCCCTTGGACTTGATGTAGGTGAAGGGAAAGATCTAGAGACGATCAAGGAAAAGGCACTGAATGTGGGTGCCTCAAAAGCTTATATGATTGAAGCGAAAGAACTTCTTGCTGAGAACTATCTTTTACCCGCATTAAAAGCAAATGCATTATATGAAGGGAAATACCCGCTATCCTCAGCACTGTCACGTCCCCTCATTTCAAAGCTTCTCGTTGAAGCGGCTGAACGTGAAGGAGCTACGGCAGTGGCACATGGATGTACAGGAAAAGGAAATGATCAGGTTCGCTTTGAAGTATCGATTCAAGCGTTGAATCCGGACTTGAAAGTGATCGCTCCTGTTCGTGAATGGGGAATGACGCGTGATGAACAGATTGCTTACGCACAAGAAAAAGGGATCCCGGTTCCTGTTAAACTTGATAATCCATTTTCAATTGATGCCAACATTTGGGGACGTGCATGTGAAGCTGGAGTACTTGAAGATCCGTGGGCTGAGGCTCCAGAAGCCGCATTCGATTGGACAGCACCAATTCACCTAACACCTGATGAGCCGGAATACATTGAAATTGATTTTGTAGAAGGCTGCCCAACAGCACTTAATGGCCAAAAGATGGGGTTAGTTGATCTTATTGAGAAGTTAAATGAAATTGGCGGCGTCCACGGTATTGGACGTATTGATCATATTGAAAATCGTCTCGTTGGGATTAAATCAAGAGAAGTATATGAAAATCCAGGCGCGCTCATTTTGATTAACGCTCATAAAGAACTAGAATTTCTAACACATACTCGCGAAGTATCACAGTTCAAAACGACGATTGATCAGCAACTTTCAAAACTGATCTATGATGGTTTATGGTATTCACCACTTCGTCAGGCGCTTGAAGGGTTCATTAACGAAACCCAAAAAGTAGTAAGTGGTAAGATACGTCTTAAATTACACAAAGGGTCAAACACAGTAGTTGGACGTAAATCAGAGAACTCTCTCTATAACGAACAACTTGCAACATACCTTAAAGGTGATCTCTTTGATCATGACGCTGCAGTTGGATTCATTAAACTATGGGGATTACCTACAAAAGTGAATGCGGAAGTTCATAAGAAACAAAAAGTAACTCAATAAGGAGATGTTAGTGTGTCTAAGCTATGGGGTGGACGCTTTACGAAAGAAACGAATAAGCTTGTAGAAGAATATACAGCTTCGATCCAGTATGATAAAGAACTAGCAGAAGAAGATATCGAAGGCAGTCTGGCCCATGTTCAGATGCTTAGTGAATGCGGTGTGATTAGTTCCACTGACATGGAAGAAATCAAGCGAGGCTTACATGTGGTTCTTGAGAACATTCAGAATGGAACGTTTGAATACGATGTATCTCAAGAAGACATTCATATGAATATTGAAAAAGCACTTATTGATGAAATAGGACCTGTCGGAGGAAAGCTGCATACCGGTAGAAGCCGTAATGACCAAGTTGCAACGGATATGCATATGTACCTTATTAAAAAGGTTAACCATTTTATTTCACACATCGAAGAGGTTCAGCAGGCGATTCTAAGCCAGGCTGAATCTCATGTTGAAACTGTTTTACCAGGTTATACACATTTGCAGCGTGCTCAACCTGTATCATTTGCCCATCATATGCTCGCGTATTTCTGGATGTTTGAACGTGATAAGGAAAGATTTCAAGACAGCTTAAAGAGAACGAGTATGTTACCGCTTGGTG
This sequence comes from Anaerobacillus sp. 1_MG-2023, assembly GCF_030547345.1. NCBI lineage: Bacteria > Bacillati > Bacillota > Bacilli > Caryophanales > Bacillaceae > Anaerobacillus > Anaerobacillus sp. 1_MG-2023. The sequence goes on from NZ_JAUORD010000003.1 coordinate 360,135, forward strand.
CAGGCGCACTAGCTGGAACAACCTTTCCGATTGATCGCCATCGCACGGCAGAACTGTTAGGTTTTGACGCCGTTTATCCGAATAGCATGGACGCAGTTAGTGATCGTGACTTTATTGTTGAGTTTCTTTCAAATGCTTCCATGCTTATGATGCATATGTCCCGTTTGTCGGAAGAAATGGTGATCTGGAGCAGTCAGGAATTTCAATTTATTGAACTAGACGATTCTTTCTGTACGGGATCGAGTATTATGCCCCAGAAAAAGAATCCGGATGTTCCTGAACTTCTTCGTGCGAAAACAGGTCGAGTGTATGGAAATTTGTTTAGCTTGTTAACGGTATTGAAGGGACTACCACTTGCTTATAACAAAGACATGCAAGAAGATAAGGAAGGCATGTTTGATACAGCTAAGACGCTTGATGGCGCTCTTCAACTTTTGGCGCCTATGATTGAAACAATGAAAGTACAGACAGAAAACATGAAGCAAGCCGTTAATGAAGATTATTCTAATGCAACCGATATTGCGGATTACCTTGTTAACAAAGGAATGACGTTCCGTGAGTCGCATGAAGTCATTGGAAAGATTGTTCTTTATGGTATCGAAAGAAAGAAATATTTACTTGATCTTACGATGGAAGAATTTAAATCATTTAGCCCTTTATTTGAAGAAGATGTTTTTGAAGTGCTTAAGCCTGCTAATGTGATGAACGCAAGAAAAAGCTATGGAGGTACGTCACCAGAGCAAATCGCGATTCAGATTAGTTTAGCTCATCAGCATGTGAAAGAGAATGCATAAAGGGCCCTATCCGAAAGGATAAGACCCTCATGAAGAAGGAAGTTATTAGCGTTTGCTAAACAAGCGATGGGGTAGAACGGTAGTTGTCTTTTGGAGACACCTCTTTCTAATGAAAGTTGTCAGAGCCTTGTTTTACCAACAGAGTAGTTCAACGCGACCATCTCCTTAAAAGCTTCCGTTTTCCTTATGCACTTTTGTTCTTCCCTCTTCACTAATTATCATGGCCGCTTTCATCTGCTTCTATACATGCCCATTCAAACTTTTTTCGGATACTTTTTTTCCGTAAGTGGGAGAATACGAAGAGGTGAAAGGAGGGGTAAGATGGGCCGAGGAAAGGCATTTGATCATAAGAAAAAAGGAATGGAACGTGAACGACCGAAAACAGCAGATCAAACAAAGTTCCCTCACGAAGCATCAACAGGGCATAAAACAATTCAGAATGAAGAACGCGAAGAATAAAGTAAGCTTCCTGCAATGGCAGGGAGCTTTTTACTATTGACGAGAAACTAAGCTTGCTTTCTTGAGGTTCATTTCCAACTCCAGTAAAATTAAATATAGATGATTGAAAAGGGGACTTTTAAATGAATTCAGTAGGTCTTGTACTAGAAGGCGGAGGGATGAGAGGCGTTTATACGGCAGGCGTTTTAGAGTATATGATGGAGCACGAGTTGTATTTTCCTTATGTGATTGGCGTATCTGCTGGTGCATGTAATGCAGCTTCATACCTCTCAAGGCAAAATGGAAGGAACCGCACAGTACTTATTGATTATGTGAATCATCCCGAATACATTTCATACAAGAATTTATTCCGTAAAAAACAGCTGTTTGGTATGGATTTAATCTTTAATGAAATTCCTTCTACTCATGTGCCGTTCGATTTTGATGCATTTCAGAATGCTACTGAGCAATTTGTTATTGGCACAACAGATATCTCTACCGGGAAACCTTATTATTTTAATAAGAAAGATGATGGTGAACAGATTCTTTCGATTCTAAGAGCATCGAGCTCATTACCATTCATGGCCCCGCCCGTTCAAATTAATAATCGTTTTCATCTGGATGGCGGTATTACAGATCCGATCCCAGTTCAAAAATCGGAAGTCGATGGCAATAAAAGTCATGTAGTCGTTTTGACCCGCAATGAAGGATATCGAAAGCAGAAATCAAAGTTATCATGGATGATTCAACGTCTTTATCGGAAAAATCCTGCGCTCGCACAAGCCATTACAAAGCGATATATTCATTACAATCAAACACTTGATCATATAGAAGCAAATCGGGAGAATTATTTTATCATTCAACCTTCAACACCTCTTGAAGTAGCACGGATAGAAAAGTCACAGCTTCGTCTCACGACTTTATACAATCAAGGATATGAAGAGATGAAAAGGCATCATAAAGAACTAGAAGCTTGGCTTGAAAAGAGGGAGTTAGCGAAAGAAACTGTTTGAATGTGTGATCATATGTTTAAGAATATAGTTAACTTGGGAACAGTTCTCCAACACTATGTAGGAGGTCTTTCAAGTGAAAAGCTATCAACTATACATTAACGGTGAATTTACAAATAGTCATTCAGAAGAAATGCTCGAAGTGATCAATCCAGCAACAGAAGAAGTGATTTCAAGAATTCCGAAAAGTGATGAGAATGACGTGCAGCGTGCAATTGAAGCTGCTAAAGCTTCCCAGAGAGAGTGGGAAAAGAAACCTTCAATTGAACGAGCTGAATACTTATATAAGATTGCCGATAAAGTAGAAGAGAAAAAAGAAGCTTTTATTAACATGTTGACTGAAGAAAATGGTAAAACAGTAGATGCTTCAAAGGCAGAAGTAGACCTAACGATTGATTACTTCCGCTATATGGCAGGTTGGGCAAGACGATACGAAGGAGAAGTACTCCCAAGTGATCGCCCGAATGAGAATATTCTTGTTTTCAAAAAGCCGATCGGAATCGTTGGCGGTATCGTGCCATGGAACTTCCCAATGTTTATCTTCGCTCGAAAGGTAGCGCCAGCGTTTGTCACAGGCTGTCCGATTATTATTAAGCCAAGTCAATATACGCCAAATACAGCATGTGAGCTAGCAAGTATTATCCATGAAATTGGCGTTCCTAAAGGAGTATTTAGCTTAGTTACTGGTAAAGGTTCAGACATTGGTACGCCACTTGCTTCTTCACCAGACGTACAAATGATTAGCTTAACGGGAAGCTATCCAGCTGGTTCAAAAGTAATGGAAGCGGCTGCTAAAAACATTACAAAAGTGAACCTTGAGCTTGGTGGTAAAGCGCCAGCGATCGTAACAAAACATGCGAACGTTGACCTAGCCGTTGAGAAGATTACGACATCTCGTATAACCAACAATGGTCAGGCTTGTACAAATGCAGAACGTGTATATGTGCATGAAGACGTAGCCGAAGAATTCATCTCGAAAATTACTAATACTTTTAAGAATACAAAAGTAGGGGACTCTTTAAACGAAGATGGATGTGACATTGGTCCACTTGCGAACAAACAGCAAATCGATTCTGTCGAAGAAATGGTGAATAATGCAGTGAAAGCTGGTGCTGTTGTGAAAACAGGTGGGAAGCGTGTAGATCGGGACAAAGGCTTTTTCTTTGAACCTACTGTTCTTACTGATGTATCACAGGATATGAACGTTATACAAGAAGAGATTTTCGGACCAGTCTTACCGATTGTTGTATATAGCGATTTTGACAAAGTTCTAGAAATGGCTAACGATACTCATTATGGACTATCTTCATCGATCTTTAGTGATAACATACACGAAGTGATGAAGGCATCGAACGTCCTTCGATATGGTGAGACGTATGTGAACCGTGAGAACTTTGAAGCGGTTCAAGGGTTCCATGCAGGTATGGGACAATCAGGTATCGGTGGTGCAGATGGTAAACATGGTCTTAATGAATATCTTAAGACACACGTTATCTATATGGAATACGATCAAGATATCAAATAATAAAACCGGGCGTATGCCCGGTTTTCTAATGTTTGAAGAAACTCCGGTCTAGAGCGTATAATAGAAAGGGTTAAGAATATTAATTTGATGAAAAGAGGGAGAATATGTTTGATTCTCGTATTATAGAGTTTGCAGAGAAACTTGTGCAGTATTCTACAAAAATCCAACAAGGTGAACATGTCTTGATTGAAGCTTTTGATGTGAATAATTCATTAGTGCGGAGCATTGTAAAAGAAGTACATAAAGCAGGGGGCTTTCCTCATGTGAATTTAAGAGATAATCAAGTTCTTCGTGAGCTATTGATGAATGCCACAGAAGAACAAATAACAGAATGGGCCGAAATCGACTTAAATCAAATGGAGAAAATGGATGCGTATATTGGCATTCGTGGTTCTGAGAACATTAATGAACTTTCTGACGTTCCTGAAGCGAAAATGGCTCTCTATAATCAGATTTACAAAACAAAAGTTCACAGCAACCAACGTGTAAAACATACGAAATGGGTTGTGATGAGATATCCTAATGAATCAATGGCACAGTTATCAGGTATGAGTACAGAAGCATTTGAAGATTTCTACTTCAATGTTTGTACAATGGATTACGCAAAAATGAGTGAGGCAATGGATGTCCTTGTTGAGCGTATGAACAAAGCTGACGAAGTCCGAATCGTTTCCCCGGATACAAATTTAAGTTTTTCTATTAAAGATATTCCAGCTGTAAAATGTGCGGGTGAACTTAACATACCTGATGGAGAAGTATTTACGGCCCCTGTAAAAGATAGCGTCAATGGCGTTATTACGTATAATACACCTTCTCCTTATAACGGTTTTGTGTTTGAAAACGTCCAGCTTACTTTTGAGAACGGGAAAGTAATTGACGCAGTTGCAAACGATACAGAAAGACTTAATCAAATTCTTGACACGGATGAAGGTGCACGATTTATTGGAGAATTCGCTATCGGAGTCAATCCTTTCATTCGTGAGCCAATGAAAGATATTCTCTTTGATGAGAAAATCGATGGGTCTTTCCATTTCACCCCAGGACAAGCCTATGATGAAGCGCCAAACGGCAACGATTCTTCCGTTCATTGGGATCTTGTTTTAATCCAACGTCCGGAATATGGTGGCGGGCAAATCTGGTTTGATGATGAGTTAATTCGCAAAGATGGCAAGTTTGTCCCTGAAGCACTTCAAGTGTTAAATCCAGAGAATCTAAAATAAAGTAGAGAAACGCATCCATTGGATGCGTTTTTTCGTACAGATGACCAATCACATTTTCAGTTCTTTGAATATAAATAAAGAAAACTACTTAAGACAGGAAGTGCCTTCCAATGGAAATACATTGTGATGGATGTACGAAGGAGATGAGAGACTGGGAAACCATTCATATGGTGAAGTTCGATAAATGGTATGTTGGTCATTTCAACTGTTTATTGAACTTGAAAAAAAAATTAAATCTCAATAGACCGATTAAGTGGGATAAACTAGAAGGAAAAAAGGATAACCAGAAAGACTCAGATGGAAAAGCTGCAAATTAGATCGAGGGGCAAGAAAAGACGCTAATGAAACGTAGCGTCTTTTCTTGTGAAGAGGATATCAGATGTCTCTGCTTCTTATTCGCCGTTTTCTTCCATGTAGGATATTGCCTTTTCTGCATGGATCGCAAATGTTAGCGGCGTTTTTTTTATGTAGCCAGCTTTTTTAAGTTCGCTAATTGTGGCGCTCACTGTTTCTCTTGTGGACCCGATCATCGTAGCGATATCATAATGCGTTAACTTAATATCAATGGTTTGCCATTCATTCTTTCTTTTACCAAATTTTTCGCTGAGTTTCATTAAAAGCGATAGGATTCGATATTTTACACTCCTGAGCGCCAGGTTTTCACTCATTTCATAGATTTCCTTTAAACGAGAAGAAAGAATTTCAATGAATTTTATGGCGAGCTTGGGGTTTTCGGAAATAAGTTCTTCAAATTGATCTTTTCCGATGACGCAGACATATACGTCAGACATGGCTTCCGCATATACGGAATCGTCATTGAGAGAGAAACTAGATGTTTCACCGAAGATGTTACCGTCTCCTAGAAGGTCAACAGTTAATTGTTTTCCTGCAGCGTTTGAGCGATAGAGACGTACCGTTCCTTTTTTTAAAAGGAAGAGGGCTTTCATCGGGTTTTCGGGTCCTAATATGACTGTTCCTTTTTTTAAAGGTTGCATGTCACTTACGCGATCAATTTGCATTAAATCATTCATTTCAAGTTCTTCAAATAAATTGATCTGAGATAACATTGTTAATTTATCTATTTTCATCACCTTCATTCATGTCAAAGTAGTTGTACTCCGTAATTTAGCTTACATCATTTTATCTATTTTATCACTTATACTCAACTATGTTAGGAGGTTAGAAGTCTAACATGGAACAGGTTACGTTATTTACGATTACGGGTTGTATCGATTGCTATAAAATGAAGCAACATCTTAAGGAAAGAAATATTCCATTTGTAGAAGTCAACTTAATGGAACAACCGGAAAGACTTAAAGATCTTATAAAGGTAGCAGGGGAATGTCAAGTGCCTTTCCTCGTAAAAGGTGAAGAAGCTCTTTTTTTGGAAGACCTTAACTAGCAAAGTAACAATAGAGTGTTGAGTGGAATAATATAGGGCATCTATAATTAAGAGGTGATTCTATGTCTGACTCAATTACTTCTGTTAAATATACCGCAATAGGAGATTCTATTACGTTAGGTACTGGAACGGTTTTGTTTACTCCAACATTTGTAGACTTTTATTCCAATTCTCTAAATTACGAGTTACAATTTCCGGTTAAAGCGCGAACGTTTGCAGAAAATGGTGCGACTACTGCAGATGTTAAACGATGGCTCTATTGCTCCCAAATTCCTATGAAACAATCGCCTGTTATTACGGTCACAGCCGGAGGAAACGATCTGATTGATGCAGCTGAAGCTTACGCTATTACAAAAAACAAGGCTGTACTAGATGGTGCTTTACATGAATGTTGTCAGAATATGAGTTGGATTGTAGCCTATTTATCGAAGGAGCTAAAACGGAATTACGCTCAAGCAATGATTCGGATTGTGAATTTGTATAACCCCATTCCTGATTTAGCTTTTTCAGATGTTTGGGTTAAGGCATTTAACCGACACATTGAAACATGTTCAGCTGGAAAATTCGTTAAAGTTGCTAATATTTATCCAGTTTTTAAAGGACGGGAAAAGGAATTTTTAGCTTCAGATGGAATTCATCCCAACACAAAGGGCCATAAAGAAATTTCAAATGCTCTCATAAAAACAGGAATATGTCTTTAAATGTTTAATTTAGTTAAAACTAGGGTAAAACTTTATGTTCATAAATTATTAAGATTTTGGGGAGGAACTTATGGTACAACAATCCATTCAATTAAACGAATTACGAGAACAATTGCTTCATGCTTATGAAGCAACACGCACAATGACGAACACATTAGTGGAACCACTTGAAACGGAGGATTTCACTATTCAATCGATTCCAGATGTAAGTCCTCCCAAATGGCACATGGCACACACAACGTGGTTTTTTGAAACGTTTATTCTGAAAGAATACTGTGAAAATTACAAGTCGTTTCACGAAGAATTCGAATACTTATTTAACTCATACTATGAAAGTGTAGGAAGTTATTTCCCTCGCCATGCAAGAGGTTTGCTGAGCAGACCAAGTATAGATAAAGTTAGAAGCTATCGATCTGATATTGATGAAGAAATGGTTACTCTTATTCAAGAAATTGACGATAGTAAACTTCACCAGGTTGCTGATTTAGTAGAAATCGGATTGAATCACGAGCAACAGCATCAAGAGCTTTTAATGACCGACATTAAATATAATTTTTCCATTAATCCATTGAAACCGGTCTACCGTTCACTTGAGGTTAATTCTAAAGAAAAAGCTACACCATTAGAGTGGATCTCGTTTGAGGGAGGTCTGATTGAAACGGGTATAAATGAAGATGATGGTTTTTCCTTTGATAATGAACGTCCAATACATAAATCTTGGCTTGAGCCATTTAAGTTAGCGACTAGAACAGTAACGAACGGGGAGTATCTTGCGTTTATTAAAGCTGGTGGTTATAAAGAAGCGACCTACTGGTTATCAGATGGTTGGGCAACAGTAAAGAAAGAAAATTGGCAAGCACCGTTGCATTGGGTTGAAAAGGATGGGGAGTGGTATACTTTTACGCTCCATGGGTTAGTTCCACTAAATATAGAAGAACCTGTTACACATATTAGTTACTACGAAGCTGAAGCATATGCAAGCTTTGTAGGTAAAAGACTTCCTTCTGAGTCCGAATGGGAACTTGCAGTTCGCGATCAGCCGATTGCGGGTAATTTTGTTGAAGATGGCATCTATCATCCCGTGGCATCGATCAAGGAAAATGAAGGTAGAATAAAAAAAGCCTATGGAGATGTGTGGGAATGGACGAAAAGTCCTTATATGCCTTACCCTGGTAATAAACCGCTTGACGGGGCGTTGGGTGAGTATAATGCAAAATTCATGAGCAGTCAGATGATTCTAAGAGGCGGATCATGTGTTACCTCCGTATCTCATATTCGTCCGACTTATCGAAATTTCTTTGGTCCAGATAAACGCTGGCAATTTACCGGCATTCGTCTTGCAGATGATAAGTAATCATTAAAAACTTCGCAATGGATCAGAGCTATCTGAAGAAATCACATAGCCAGAAGAATACTATCCGACTCGAACAGAATCTTAAAGAACTTAAACAGTTAGCAGAGAATTCAGGTTTCACACCAATGAAAACATGGACTGATCAAGAACAGCTGTTCAGGTTGCACTATCTTAGTGTGAATTAACGTAAGCTTTCTTACAGACATTCAATGATTATTTCGATATAATTGTTAATGAAGATATAGGTGAAGGAGAGATAATCATGAAGAAGATTGAAACAGCTGATTCTTATCAGTCATTCATTAACAATAATGACGTATCCATTCTAAAATATGAAGCTAACTGGTGCCCGGATTGCAAGCGCCTTGACTTTTTTATTGATGATATAATGAATGCGCATCATGAAAAGCAATGGGCTCAAATCGATATTGAACAATTCCCTGAAATTACAGAGGAAAATGATGTTATGGGTATCCCGAGCCTTCTTGTCTATAAAGACGGCAAAAAGATTGGTCACTTGCATAGTGCGAATACCAAAAATCCAGATCAGGTGAAAGAATATTTAAGTCAATTCTAAACAAAAGAGAAGGTTGCGAAGGCAACCTTCTTTTATTTTGTTAGAACATATTCGATGGAGCCGTCAATTAATGAATGAACAAATGCAACTGTATATCCAATGCTAAGGTAAGTAGAGAGTGTTTCACTACAATGTGGATGTAATGGTTCTGTTGGGGCATGAATACTTTTATACATGGTTTTTACGGTGCTAGAGATGGGTTCACAACGAAGTAAAACAACATGTTTACCGCTCCAAGCGGTACTAATGTGATTTCTCTGCATATCACTCTTCCTTTGCGAAAAATATATTCAGGGAATACAGTTAGCATATGAGTGAAATCGTAGGATGTTAGAAGTAGAAATGGAAATTTAAAAATATTTTGAATTTTCATCGAATAACTGGTATATTAGTAGCATATAACGTCAAACTTCTCGATAATCACATCGATTCACTAAAAAGTTGTGTATTTTGTAAGTTTATGGTCGGAATGTGTCATTTCTGAATTCTCCAGACAAGGGCAAACCATCCTAAAGGATGGGACGCAAAGACACAGGTCTAATGTTGGTTCTCCAACGATGACGGCTGGTCCTCCTGGAAAACCCATGAAGGAGGAGAAAAGAATGACCATGGCTAAACCTAAGCCTAAGAAGGTACTTGATCAAGAATGGGTTATTCTCATGAGGGCTGCCAGAGAACTTGGATTGAAGAAAGAAGAGGTACAAGCATTCTTAAAACAACACAAAAACCGACATCTATGAATATACATAAATGCATGACGACCTATAAGGTCGTTTTTTTTGTGATAAGCTTTGATGAAAGCAAATACGGTGTGAAATGAATATTCCTTGACTTTAGGGCAATATTTTTTGTATCATATGTCATATCAATTGCATACATAAACCATACTAACTATGAAGGATAAATAGTAGTCAGAGTAACCTTGTTTTTAGCGATTCGGGGACGGTGGAAGCCCGAACGAGGTCTGATGAAACGGCAGTCTGGAGTTACGTTACTTAAAGTGGATGCCTTATTTGCATCAACTAGGGTGGAACCGCGGGTGCATAAGCTCTCGTCCCTGGACATTTTTTGTCCATGGATTGGGAGCTTTTTATATTGATTGAGAAAAAAGGAGAGAATGACATGACAATTTCAATGGATCAGATCGTTTCAGTATCGAAGCACAGAGGATTTATTTTCCCTGGTTCTGATATTTACGGTGGACTAGCAAATACATGGGATTATGGACCACTTGGTGTAGAACTTAAGAAAAATATTAAAGATGCATGGTGGAAGAAGTTTGTTCAAGAATCACCTTATAATAGTGGTCTAGATGCCGCCATTCTAATGAATCCAAAAACGTGGGAAGCTTCAGGACATTTAGGTAATTTCAATGATCCTTTAATTGATTGCAAAAGCTGTAAAACACGTCACCGTGCAGATAAATTAATTGAGGACGCTCTTTCAACTGAAGAAGAGGACATGATTGCAGACGGCCTTTCATTTGAAGAAATGGAGCGTTTGATGAAAGAAAATCATATTACTTGCCCGGAGTGTGGCAGTGAAGATTTCACAGAAATCCGTCAATTTGATCTTATGTTTAAAACCCATCAAGGTGTAACAAAATCGAGCACGAGTGAAATTTACCTTCGCCCAGAAACGGCGCAGGGAATCTTCGTAAACTTTAAAAATGTTCAACGCTCTATGCGTAAGAAAGTGCCTTTTGGTATTGCACAAGTTGGAAAAAGCTTCCGGAATGAAATTACACCTGGAAACTTTACATTCCGTACTCGTGAATTTGAACAAATGGAGCTTGAATTCTTCTGTAAGCCAGGTAACGAACTAGAGTGGCATGAGTATTGGAAAGAGTACTGCAAAAACTGGCTTCTAAATCTTGGTGTAAAAGAAGATAGCATCCGACTGCGTGAGCATGCGGAAGATGAACTGTCGCATTATAGTAATGCAACAACTGATATCGAGTACAAGTTCCCATTTGGTTGGGGCGAACTTTGGGGTGTTGCTTCTCGAACAGATTACGACTTAAAGCAGCATATGGAACATTCCAATGAAGATTTCACTTATCACGATCAACAAACAGGTGAGAAGTATGTACCTTATTGCATTGAGCCTTCACTTGGTGCTGACCGCGTCACTCTTGCTTTCTTGATTGAAGCATATGAAGAACAGGAGCTAGAAGATGGCACAACTAGAAGTGTGATGCACTTCCATCCAGCGATCGCTCCGTTTAAAGCTGCTGTATTCCCTCTATCTAAGAAGCTTTCTGAAGAAGCGCGTGCTGTTCATGCGGAACTTTCAAAATACTTTATGGTTGATTATGATGAGGCTGGCTCAATTGGTAAACGTTACCGTCGTCATGATGAAGTTGGTACACCGTATGCCATTACATTTGATTTTGATTCTGTTGAAGACCAACAAGTGACGATTCGTGACCGTGACACAATGGAACAAAAGAGAATGCCGATTTCTGAACTGAAAAGCTTTCTTGAAGAAAAAACACAATTTTAATGTAAGAAGCCGCTCAAAATTCGAGCGGCTTTTCTTTATAATAAAGAATGACAATGATTCTTATTGATCGTTTACCCGCGAGATTAAACTAACTTGTTTTATAACTAATAAGGAGTGAATAGTAAGTGAGGATTCTATGGGATTTTGATGGCACATTATTTGATACATACCCTGCTTTTACAAAAGTGATGAAAGAATTAGTTTCTAATGATGTAAAGGAAGAAGATATTTTAAAAGAGCTAAAAGTGTCTTTTCGTCATGCGACGGAAGTGTTTCAATTAACTGAAGAACAAATTAAAACGTTTCGTAAAATGGATAATGCTTTGTCACCAGAAGATAAACCACCATTTCCTGGTTTGAAAACAATTCTTCAAAAAGCTGAATTGAATGTCATCATGACTCATAAACCGCGTGAAGAGGTGATCACGATTTTAGAGTATTTTAAAATGGAGCATTATTTCGCTGATCTTGTAGCCGGAGATGATGGATTTCCACGTAAGCCTGATCCTGCATCCTATCACCATTTGAATAACAAGTATCAGCTGGATCTTGCCGTTGGTGACAGAGTACTTGATATTCTCCCCGCTAAAGAAGTGGGAATGAAAACGTGTTTGTTTCAGAATAATTCTTCAGGCGCCGATCTATATGTTACTAATTATGAAGACTTGAAAAACCTGTTATGGCCATCTTTGTAAAAAGCTTTTTAAAGCATTTTAAAAGTTGAAGCCTTCATATTCATATGTGATAATACACATATGAATATGAAGGGGATGGTTTTGCCGTGGATAAAAAACTTCGCTTTATTTTAATTACATTTTTATTAGGGGTTTTTCTAGGCGCGCTTGATTCAGGAATCGTTTCTCCTGCCTTAACAACACTTATAGAAGATCTTGGCATCGATTTGAAATGGACAGTTTGGGTCGTTACGATCTATACACTTGTTTATGCGGTAAGCATGCCGATTGTAGGAAAACTTGCTGACTTATTTGGAAGAAAGCGTATTTTTCTTGCAGGGATTACGTTATTTGCACTAGGTTCCCTTCTTGCGGGAGTTAGTCAATCCCTTCCTGTTCTATTAGTTGGAAGAGCGATTCAAGCCCTCGGAGGAGGGGGAATCATTCCGATAGCGAATGCTGTAATTGGAAGTAGTTTTCCGAAAGAAAAACGAGGTATGGCCCTTGGTTTAGTAGGTGCGATGTTTGGTGTAGCAACTATATTAGGACCAAACGTTGGAGGTTTCTTCGTTGCACAGCTTAGCTGGCGCTGGATTTTCTTTATCAACCTTCCAATTGCTGTTGTTATTATCATAATGGGGTTAAAGCTTCCGGATGACCGAACAGAGAGTAAGAAACCTACTCTTGATTGGGGCGGAGCGCTTGTTCTATCATTTCTCATTGTGTCCCTTTTACTAGGTCTAACCAACCTTGAAACGAGTGAATTTCTTCAATCCATCCAATCATTGCTTGTATGGCCATTGTTACTTATCAGTCTCGTGCTTATTTATCCATTGATCAAGGTCGAAAAAGCGGCCGCGGATCCTATAGTGAAATTAAGCTACTTTACTGATCGGAATATTGTTCTCGCATTACTTATTTCAACGATTACCGGTATTGGGATCATTAGTATGATTTTCGTACCGTCATTCTCTGAAATTATCTTGTTATTATCAAGGGGCCAGGGTGGTTATGTGATGACAATTTTAGCCGTTGCTTCTGGATTTGCAGCACCTATAGGAGGTGTTCTTCTTGATAAGTGGGGCGCTAAACAAGTCGTGTTATTAGGCTTTTCATTAAGTCTTCTTGGCTCACTCGTCTTTACTTATCTAGCAGATGGGTGGCTAACCCTTTCGCTTGGTATGGTGCTGTCTGGTGTTGGGATTGGATTTACAATGGGCACACCGCTTAATTACATTATCCTTGAGTTAACTCCTGATCGAGAAGCTGGCGCAGCGCTTTCTCTAGTAAGTTTATTTAGATCTGTTGGCACATCGCTTGGTCCTGTTATCCTTGCAGGATTCATAGCGACTTCAGGTTCAAGTTCATTTAGCGGTAGCAAAATAACGGATGGAGTAAGGGAGATGATTCTATCAGGATATGAGCATATGTATCTAGCTGCTTCGGTTATATTTCTAACTGGACTTATTCTCGGCGTCTTTCTAAAAATGCCGTCAAAAGCATCACAAAGTTAATTGATTAAAAAACCATGTCGAGCGTAGTCGCTCGACATGGTTTTTTATTGTCCAAATCGGTTAAGAACTTCATAAAAATGGGTAAGAAATTCAAAAAACTTTCTTTCAGAAGGAGCTAACTCTCTTCCTTGCGGGATAATGACGCCGACTGTTCTCGTGACGTTTGGCTCGGATAACTCAATTTTAACTGTTTCTCCTGGGAGCTGCTCGGAAAGGGTTATCTCAGGTAGTAGACTTACACCAAGCCCAGCTGCAACTAGTCCTTTAATCGTATCGATATCTTCACCTTCAAACGCAATACGTGGTTTGAATCCAACTTGCTGGCAGGCTGAAGTAACGAGATGATGCAGGGCATAACCAGAGCGAAACAGCACAAATGGTTCATTTTTTAATTGTCCGAGCCGTAGCATTGGATAGTCAGCCAGGGGATGAGATATAGGGAGGAGGGCTAATAGTTTTTCTGTAAAGAAAATATGCCCATCAACATCAGTTCGATCTTTCGGCACTGGGGACACGAAAGCAATATCTATCTCCCCTTTACTTACTGCATCGGTAAGATCTTGTACAGATCCCTGTCTTAATTGAAATCCAACGCTAGGATGCTCCTTTCGAAATGCAGAAATAACGGTAGGTAATGTTTTAGCGGCAAGGCTGTTTGGAAATCCAATTCGAATCGTCCCTGTATCAGGATTTAAAAATTCATATACGGCTTGTCTCGCGCGTTCAATTTCTGAAATGGCCGTTTCAGCATGATCCATAAATATATGTCCTACTTGTGTTAGCTTTACATTCCGGCCTTCTCGAATAAATAACTGCACTCCAAGCTCAGATTCAAGGTTGGCAATTTGTCTACTTACAGCTGATTGTGCGACGTGAAGGGAATTAGCTGCGTCTGTCACATGCTCTCGTTTCGCGACTTCCATAAAATAATACAATTGCCTGAGTTCCATTTAAAACAATCTCTCCTTTGATTCATATCAATATTAGATTAATTATATCTAAATTATATATTGGAAGCATTGGTTAAAGCAATGTACAATAAGTGTAGAATATTTAAACAATTTCGACGTTATGGCGTTAAAGCGAGAAACCATAATGAATTGGGATAAGAGCGAGGAGTGGGATTATGGATAGAAGTAATTTTCCAGAGAAACAAGGATTATATGATCCAATTCATGAGCATGACGCTTGTGGCATCGGACTGATCGCCAATATGAATAATGTGCCTGCACACGACATTATTGAAAAAGGAGTCTATATGTTACGCCAGCTAGATCACCGAGGAGGGCAGGGAAGCGATCCTGACACGGGTGACGGTGCGGGTATTATGTTACAGATTCCACACGAGTTTTTCAAAAAGAATTCAGGATTAAACCTACCAGATAAAGGTGAATACGGAGTAGGAATGATGTTCCTTCCGGTAGATAATCAGCTGAGACAGCGTGCAAAACAAATTGTTGAGAAAGCAATCAAGGAAGCAGGTCAAGAGTTTATTGGCTGGAGAACGGTTCCTGTAGATGAAACGACAATTGGAGAAGCGGCATGTATTGCTCAGCCTGTCATTCGACAGGTCTTTATTAAGAAAAGCGATATTTCAGCTGAAGAATTTGAACGTAAATTATACGTTATTCGTAAAAAAGCAGAGAAGCAAGTTGCTCAAGATTCTCAGTTATCAAAAACAAAGTATTATGCAGCGAGCTTCTCCAAAGATACGATTGTTTATAAAGGGATGTTAACACCAGAACAGCTAGATCAATTTTATCTTGATTTGAAAGATCCTAGTTTTAAATCAGCATTTTCAATGGTGCACTCACGCTTTAGTACAAATACTTTCCCAAGCTGGGATCGTGCCCATCCAAACCGTTATCTTATTCATAATGGGGAGATCAATACGCTTCGTGGAAATGTGAACTGGATGAGAGCAAGAGAAGGAGCTCTTCAATCGGAAGTATTTGGAGATGACATGAAAGATATTGCTCCAATTGTCCGTCCAAATGGAAGTGACTCCTCTTCATTAGATAACTGTCTTGAATTCTTGAATCTCTCAGGCCGTTCATTGCCACATGCGGCTATGATGATGATTCCAGAGCCATGGGACCGTGATGCTACGATGCTGGATCCAAAGAAGGCATTTTATGAGTATCATAGTACATTGATGGAGCCATGGGATGGTCCAACGGCTATTGCGTTTACTAACGGTCGTCAAATAGGAGCGATGCTTGATCGTAATGGTTTGCGTCCTGCACGATACGTTATTACAAACGACGACACGTTTATTCTTTCTTCTGAAGTTGGCGTTATTGAAATAGAAGAAGAGAAGATTACAGAAAAAGGCCGCTTAAGTCCTGGGAAAATGCTACTACTCGATCTAGAGGAAAAGCGCCTCGTTGACGATGAGGAGATTAAAGCGCAAATTGCGACTGATAAACCTTACCGTAAATGGCTTGATGAAAACCTTATGAGTCTTTCACCAGAAAAAGTGAAGACAAGACAGATAGATGAGAAAGAACTCGTCCAAACACAGCGTGCTTTTGGATACACATATGAAGAACTTACAAAAAATATCGCGCCAATGGTTACTGAGAAAAAAGATCCAATCGGATCAATGGGAAATGACGTGCCATTAGCTGTTCTTTCTGAGCGTCCACAGTTACTGTTTAACTACTTTAAACAGCTGTTTGCTCAAGTAACGAATCCACCAATTGATTCGATTCGAGAAGAATCCGTTACTTCAACAATGACGCTGCTTGGCCCTGAAGGAAATTTACTTGAAACCAAACCAGGAAGCGCTAGAAGAATTCGTCTTGAAACACCTATTTTAACGGATAGTCGATTTGAAGCGATTAAGGCATTAGACGAAGAGGACTTTCATCCTGAAACACTTAGTTTATTGTTTAATGCAGCACGTGGTGAAACGGAAATGGAGCATGCACTTCTGGCGTTATTCCGTAAAGCTGATCGCGCAATTAAAAACGGGAAAAGCATACTTGTTCTTTCTGATTTTGGAGTGAATCATGAGAAAGCGGCGATTCCTTCTTTACTTGCTCTAAGTGGCCTTCATCATCACTTGATTAAACGCGAGACGCGGACGAAAGTAAGTTTGATCGTAGAAACAGGTGAAGCTAGGGACGTTCATCAGTTTGCTATGTTAGTTGGTTATGGAGCAGACGCCATTTATCCATATGCTGCTTATGACTCGATTGACCATATGATTAATGACGGGACTATTGAGGGCTTTTCTTTCGAAGATGCCGTTGATAATTATATTGATGCTGCGACAACTGGAATTGTAAAAGTGATGTCCAAAATGGGCATTTCAACAATACAAAGCTATCGAGGAGCGCAAATTTTCGAGGCGATTGGAGTTAGCAACGAAGTAATTGATCGTTATTTTGCTGGTACAGCTTCGCAAATTGATGGTATTCCAATCGATGTTATTGCAACAGAAACGTTAATGAGGCATCACTTTGCTTATCATGATTCTGAATATAGTGATCTTACACTTGAAACAGGTAGTGAACTGCAGTGGAGAAATGGGGGAGAGCACCATTCATTCAATCCGAAAACCATTCATACACTCCAACACGCTGCTAGAAGTAATAACTATGAATTATATAAGAAATTCTCTGGCATGGCGTTAGAAGAGAATCTCACTTATTTAAGACAGGCGATTGATTTTGGTTCAAAAGATGCGATCTCGATTGATGAGGTTGAAAGTGTTGAATCGATTACTCGTAGGTTTAAAACGGGTGCAATGAGCTATGGTGCCTTAAGTGGTGAAGCTCACGAAGCTCTTGCGATTGCAATGAACCGTATAGGGGGACGTAGCAATAGCGGTGAAGGTGGAGAGGACCCTTCTCGTTTCACTCCTGATGAAAATGGTGATCTTCGTCGAAGCTCTATTAAACAGGTAGCATCAGGTCGATTTGGTGTATCAAGCTACTACTTAAGCAATGCAGATGAAATTCAAATTAAAATGGCTCAAGGTGCAAAACCTGGTGAAGGTGGTCAGCTACCAGGGAAGAAAGTATACCCTTGGATTGCTGAAGTACGTGGCTCGACTCCAGGTGTTGGACTAATTTCACCACCGCCACATCATGATATATATTCGATTGAGGATCTTGCCCAGCTAATTCATGATTTAAAGAATGCAAATCCATCTGCACGAATCAACGTCAAGCTAGTTTCAAAAGCAGGGGTTGGTACGATTGCTGCAGGTGTAGCTAAAGGGCTTGCAGATGTTATTCTCATTAGCGGATATGAGGGTGGAACAGGAGCATCTCCAAGAACGAGTATCAAACACGCTGGTCTTCCATGGGAACTTGGTCTAGCGGAGACGCATCAAACACTCGTATTAAATGATTTACGTGATCGTGTTGTTCTAGAAGCTGATGGAAAAATGATGACTGGTCGTGACGTCGTGATGGCAGCTATTCTAGGCGCTGAAGAATTTGGATTCTCGACAGCACCGTTAGTCGTTCTAGGTTGTATTCTTATGAGAGCGTGCCATCTTGATACATGCCCGGTTGGTGTAGCTACTCAAAATCCTGAACTACGTAAGAAATTTATGGGGAATCCGGATCACGTCGTGAACTACATGCAGTTTATTGCACAAGAAGTTCGTGAAATCATGGCTGAGCTAGGATTTAGAACGATCGAGGAGATGATTGGACGTACGGATGTACTGAAAGTAAGTCGTCGCACGAAAGATCACTGGAAAGCAAGATACCTTGATCTAAAACCGCTTCTCTATCAGCCGCATGTGTCAGAAGAGGTTGGCCGCTTCAAACAGCGTGATCAGGATCACAAGTTAGAAGCAGCACTTGACAATACCTCAATTATTCCTGCAGCACTCGGTGCGCTCGAAGAACAGAAGCCTTTTGAAGGGTCTTATGTTATTCGTAATACAAACCGCGTTGCAGGTGCTCTTCTAGGACATGAAATTACGAAGCGCTATGGCGCAGAAGGACTTCCAGAAGATATGATTCGCTTACACTTCACAGGTTCAGCAGGTCAAAGTTTTGGAGCCTTCGTACCAAATGGCGTCACAATGCAACTAGAAGGCGATGCTAATGATTATGTAGGTAAAGGGTTATCAGGTGGGAAACTGATCATTCACCCGTCCGCTAAGGCTGAGTTTGCTCGTGATGAAAATACAATTGTAGGTAACGTTGCTTTCTACGGAGCAACTTCAGGTGAAGCTTATATTAGCGGTCTCGCAGGAGAGCGATTCTGTGTAAGAAATAGTGGTGCAAGTGCGGTTGTTGAAGGTATTGGAGACAACGGTTGTGAATACATGACAGGTGGACGTGTCGTTATTCTTGGTGAGACCGGAAAGAACTTTGCAGCAGGTATGTCAGGTGGAATTGCTTATGTTCTTTCAGATGATCAGGAGGCGTTTAAGCGCAATGTAAATGCTGAAATGGTTCACATTGAATCACTACGTAACTATGACGAGATTCTTGAAGTGAAGCATTTGATTCAGCAGCATGCTTACTTTACTGATAGTCCGAAAGCGATCCGTTTCATTCAAAACTGGAATGAGGTTGTCGGGAAAATTGTGAAAGTGATTCCGAAAGAATATAAGAGAATCACAGAATCATTAGAAGAATTGAAAGAAAAAGGCTATGAAGATGACGACGCAGCATATGAAGTGTTCCAGCAGGCTAAGAACGGTCAAGTAAAGCCACGTCAAAGTGACCTGGAACCGGTATAAGGGGAGGTATTCGATTGGGTAAACCAACAGGTTTTTTAGACTATCCTAGAGAAAAAGCACGTGAAAGAGATCATTCAACACGCTTAAAAGATTGGGAAGAATACCAGCTTCCTCAATCAGAAGAAACTCTGAAAACGCAAGGGGCACGCTGCATGGATTGTGGCACGCCCTTCTGCCACTCAGGTATAGAACTAAATGGAAGTGCATCGGGTTGTCCACTTTATAATTTGATTCCTGAATGGAATCACCTTGTATATCAAGGGAAATGGAAAGACGCGCTAGATCGACTTCTTAAAACGAATAACTTTCCGGAATTCACCGGTAGAGTTTGCCCGGCACCGTGTGAGGGAGCCTGCGTAGCAGCTATTCCTGATGATGCTGTTGCAATAAAAAGTATCGAGAAGGAAATTATTGATCGCGGGTTTGCAGAAGGTTGGATGACACCCGAGCCTCCTAAAAATCGTACAGGTAAGAAGATTGCCATTGTAGGATCAGGCCCTGCTGGTTTAGCAGCGGCTGATCAGCTAAATAAAGCTGGTCATACTGTCACAGTATTTGAGCGTGACGATCGTATTGGTGGTTTACTAATGTACGGTATTCCGAATATGAAGCTTGATAAAGAATTAGTTGAGCGACGTGTGAAGCTTCTTGAAGATGAGGGAGTAACCTTTATTACGAATACCGAAATTGGTAAAGATGTCACTCAAGATGAGCTTCGTGATCAGCATGATGCTGTAATTCTTTGTACAGGTGCTCAAAAGCACCGTGATCTTCCGATTGAAGGTCGTAAGCTAGGTGGCATTCATTATGCCATGGATTATTTAAGACAGAACACGAAAAGTTTGCTTGATTCTAAGCTTCAAGATAACAAGTATGTTTCTGCAGAAGGTAAAAATGTTATTGTCATCGGTGGTGGAGATACTGGAGCGGACTGTGTGGCAACTGCGCTCAGACACGGTTGCAAAAGTGTACACCAATTTGGTAAACACCCGCAGCTAACTGCCGACCGTATGATCGATAATCCTTGGCCAGAATTCCCTAAGGTTTTTACTCTTGACTATGCTTATGAAGAAGCGCAAGCAGAGCACGGGGAAGACCCTCGTCAATATTCCATCATGACGAAAAAATTTGTTGGTGACGAAGATGGCAATGTGAAGGAACTTCATACGGTTACAATCGAAAAGCATGTTGATAAGATGGGCAATGTGTTCATGAAGGAACTCCCTGGTACAGAGCAAGTTTGGCCAGTTGAACTTGTCTTCATTGCTATTGGATTTACTGGACCTGAAGAAGGGGTTCTCGAACATTTTGAAGTAGAGCAGGACAATCGGAAACGAGCGAAGGCTGAATTCGAAGACTATCGCACAAACGTTGATGGTGTTTTTGCAGCAGGTGATGTTCGCAGAGGACAGAGTCTCATTGTATGGGCGATAAATGAAGGTCGCGGCGTTGCACGCGAGACCGATCGTTATCTTATGAATAAAACTGTCATGCCTTAATTGATGTAAAAAAGCACTCCTATGAAGGTAATGACCCCGAAAGTTAGAGTAAAACTAACTTCCGGGGGTCATCACCGAAGGGGTGCTTTTTCACTTTGTTACGATGAACGATCTTTCGTGTGGATGATGGCGAGCACAAGAGCGGAAAAGCTGACCATTAACGACAGGGCCTCAAATACGCTTAGCATCACATCACTCCTTTACATATAGAATGTCACCAGCAGGGGTTGTCCTATACGCATAAGAGGAAAAGATTTGACATAAGAATACAAATTATATACACTTAAATCGAATATCTCGATTTCGAGATAAATGCGTCTAAAAGAACAAATTAGACGATTAAAAACCGTACTATACGGGAACCTTCTAAAGTGGATGTAATATTGAAAAGGAGACTTGTCATTTATGAAGCATACAACAGGGATACATCATATTACTGCAATTGTAGGAAATCCTCAGGAAAATATTGATTTTTATAGTGGGGTTCTTGGTCTTCGTCTCGTTAAAAAAACAGTGAACTTCGATGATCCAGGAACATACCACCTTTATTTCGGAAATGAAGAAGGGGCACCTGGTACAATTATGACCTTTTTCCCATGGTCGAAAGCACATGATGGAAAGATTGGCTCTGGTCAAGTTGGCGTAACCAGCTTCGTTGTGCCTGAAGGCAGTTTAACGTTCTGGAAAAAGCGTCTTGATAAATTAAACGTAGAAAACGGTGAGATGACTCGGTTTGGTGAAAAGGTTCTCGCTTTTGATGATCCGCATGGACTACACCTTGAACTCGTTGAAAGAGAAGAAGGGGAGCGAAACACGTGGAGTTTTGGCGGTGTTAGCACAAAACATGCAATCAAAGGATTCGCAGGTGCTACATTATTGACCGGCAAGCCGGAAGCAACTATGAATGTGTTAGAAGAAGTTCTTGGTTTTATTCGTGTAGCTGAAGAAGAAGATTTTGTTCGATTTAAATCCAGTGATTCGATAGGCAACACGGTCGACGTGAAGAAAACACCGCTAGAGTCTGGAAGCATGGGCTCAGGTACTGTCCATCATATTGCGTTTCGGGCTAATGACTTCAATGATCATGAAGAATGGAGAAACTTACTCGAAGAAAATGGGTATACTCCAACTCCGGTCGTGGATCGACAGTATTTCAATGCCATCTACTTTAGAGAAGAAGGTGGAATACTGTTTGAAATAGCAACGGATCCTCCAGGGTTTGCAAAAGATGAAGACCCTGATGAAATGGGGAAAAAGCTTCTTCTACCACCATGGCTAGAAGAGAAGCGATCTCAAATTGAAAATCATCTTGAACCAGCGGAAGCAAGAGTCCTGAATGGTGACAAATGATGAACCATCTTTTTAAACAAGGAAAAAAAGAGCTTCCGACTGTACTATTACTTCATGGTACTGGCGGAACAGAAGAAGATTTAGTTCCTTTAGCTGAGCTTATTGCTCCTGGGCATTCCATTCTGAGTGTGAGAGGGAATGTATCAGAAAACGGGATGGCGCGCTTTTTCAAGCGATTAGCGGAAGGCGTTTTTGATGAAGCGGATTTAATAGAGAGAACACATGAATTAAATGCTTTCATCGATGAATCGGCACAAAAATACGATTTTGAGCGCAACAACGTTATTGCAATAGGGTACTCAAATGGCGCTAACATCGTAGCTAGCCTTCTATTCCACGATGCAAATGCGCTTAAAGGCGCTGTCCTACATCATCCTATGGTGCCACTGCGTCATCTTGAGCTACCGAACCTTAAGCAAAAACCAATTTTCATAGGCGCTGGTGAAAATGATCCCATTTGCGCCCCTCAAGAAACAAAGGAACTTCAGGAAATGTTCTCTCATGCTGGGGCAGAGGTAACGGTTCATTGGGAAAGTGCAGGTCATCAATTAACGAGATCAGAAGCAGAAAAAGCGGCAGAATGGTTTAAAGAAAACTATTAGAACAGCTGGTTGATTTTAATTAGTTATACAATAAAAAAGCGGAAACGAGCATTAAAATCGAATGATTTTGATGCTCGTTTTATGATAAAAGATAAGTTCATACGATATTTAATGACTAGATTTTGAATCATTCATAAGCAATAAATTTACTTAATCTATTAAGTTTGAGTACATGGTTTTAGCGGGTTTAGAACCAAAAATCATTATGGTAAAATAAGGGTGATGATTTGAAGTAGTTTTCAGGTAAGGAGTCGAATGTTGGATGATGAATATTGTGAAAGGTAGTACCGCACTTGTTATGCTTGTTTTATCTACATTAGGAAGCTGGTATGAAGGTAGTGAGCTACGAAATAAGCCGTGGGAATGGGAATATAGCACATTTTTTTCAAGGGTGATAAACGGCCAAGTTACAGGGCAAGCAGATATATCAAGCCTAGATCACTTTATATATGCGGCTAAATTCAAACCGCTCTTCCCAATTCTTATGGTGGTAAGCGGTATTTATTTGCTGACGTTTTTATTTTCATTCGCCGTTAAGCATGATCGGAAGAAGTTAAAAGTCTATTATGGAAGTCTAGGAATGGGGTTACTTCTCGCAAGTTGTTTTAGCAATAATTCTCCCACAGTTGGATTAGAAATAATTTCATGGTTGCTCATCACTGTTGGTTTACTCAATATTGGAGGATTCTTATGGATCGGTAGAAGGACAAGAGACATTTAGTGTTAATAGAGTTTAATCGTTTAATTAGAGAAAAGCGGCCCTGTTATCGAGATAACAGGGCCGCCTTTTCATTTAAGCAGCTGATTTGGATGGTTTTTTATCACGATCGATGACAGCTGCCCCAATAATATCACCAAGTACGTTCGAAGCTGTACCAGCCATGCCAATCATGACGTCAACTCCAGCGATTAAAGCAACAATTTCTAAGGGAAGGTTAAACATGGTTAACACTGCTGATAATGTCACTAAGCCGGCAGCGGGAATCCCGGCCGTTCCTATGGAGAGAAGTGTACCTATGGCAACAATGGTCACATAATCCATAACGGAGAAGTTTAATCCGGTGACATTTGCGGCAAAAACGATCGACACACCCATTCTTAACGCCCCTCCGTCTGAATTGAAGACGGCCCCGATTGGTAAAGAAAAGTTCACAATTCGTTCTGAGATGCCGGCTTTTTTAGCAGAGTCAATCGCGATTGGAAGAGAAGCGATACTACTTGATGTAAAAAATGCTGTTAAGTAAGCATCTTTCGTTTGAGAAAAGAAGTTTTTAATACTTAATTTCGCATACTTTAGAAAAGAAGTATAAATCAATGCCCAAAGTAATAGAACGCCTAAATAAAAAACACCTGTGAAAGCAAGTAAAGATTGGAACGTTTGCCAGCCTTGAGTGCCGAAGGATGTTGCACTAATGGCAAAGATGCCAAACGGTGCATAAAGCAAAATACCTTGCAGTAACAAAAAGAATAAGTCATTTGCAGCGGAGAATAGCTTATGAAGTCTCTCGCCAGATTCACGCAAGTCATTTTTCTCAGAATAGCGCATTTTCCCCATAGTTAATCCAATGATTACAGCAAGAAAGAGGATACCCATGAGTTGTCCTGAAGAAAAGGTTTCAAAAAGGTTATTCGGAACGATATTTAAGAGAACATCAGAAAAACCAGGAGTGTCAGGCTTTTCAATTTTCGTATCCGGAAGTGTTAGACCAGACCCAGGGCTAATCCATAAAGCGATTGTAACCCCTATTAAAACAGCGGCTGCTGTTGTTAATCCGTAATATACTAACAGTTTTCCACCTAATTTCCCAAGGTATTTTGGGTTCATTTGATTGATTGCAAGCACAACTGTTAGAAAAATAACTGGAATGGCTACTAGGTTAAGCAAGTTGATTAGAATGGTGCCAAGCGGTTTAATGAATTCTATACTTGAGCCAAAAAGAATTCCAGCTGTAATACCAAGTATAAAGCCAAGCGTCATTTTTAGTATGAATGAAGAATTTTTATACATATGCCACATTTTTTGCATTGTTCCACCTCTTATTAAATAGTGTTATTAGTATAACAGCTACATAATAATTTGTTTAGAATTTGAATTTTCATTTATCGTATATGTTAAAATTATATGGTTTATATAACAATGAGCCAATGGTGTTTATATTAGTTGATAGCACGTGTCCACCGAATACAGTTTCACTTCATTTTTTATTTCAATATAGTTTCTAAGGTGGAGCTGTTCTCTCCGGAAATCATCTTAAACGACATGGTATACTAGCTTTGAAGGAAATTAAAGGAGATAATCGGATGATTTTTACAACTGCAGGAAGACCGACTGAAGCACTCATTAAAGAGGCTATAAAACTGAGTCATAATTATGAAGGTACTTACATATCAAGAGAAAAACGATCGATTCAACAAATCATTCATCTTTATCAGGAAATAGTTGTGGTTGTCGGTTTTGATCGATTATATTTGTATAAAGAAAGCGCTGAAACACCGATTTTCTTTCATCCAAACTCGGCGATGTTTCGTTGCAAGGCGGTTCTAAATGGTCGTGATGATGCGTTCATTAAGGCGAGTGGTCTTAGTGAAGGAATGAGCTTGTTAGATTGTACAGCAGGTCTTGGTTCTGACAGCATCGTTGCGAGTTTAATAGTAGGCGAATTCGGTAGTGTCCAAGCAATTGAGGGTTCAGAGCACGCACTATTACTGCAAGAAGGATTAAAAAAATGGGAAAGTAATAATAACTACGTAGATAAGGCAATGAGGCGAATAACAGTTCGAAGTAATAAATATGAAGACGTATTACCTCATTTAATGGAGAACTCGGTTGATGTTGTATATTTTGACCCAATGTTTGAAGATTCTATCTTAGCATCTGACGGCGTATCTGGTATCAAACAGGTTGCGATTTATGATGCACTCACAGAAAATATGGTGATGGAAGCTAGACGAGTTGCCCGCATAAGAGTTATTTTAAAAGATTCATTTAAAAGCTCCCGGTTTGAACAGTTAGGTTTTCAACAACAAATTCGAAAAACATCGAAATTTCATTATGGAATACTTGAATGCAAGGAGTGAGGCGCTTTGTTACCAGACCATCTTGATCACCAGTTGAAAGTTTTGTTTATCGGTTTTAACCCTGGACTCCAGTCCGAGAATGAGGGGCATCATTATGCAAACCCAACAAATCGTTTTTATTCCGTATTAAAAGAAGCGGGTCTTACAGATCGTAAGCTCTTACCAGAGGAAGACCATAGGCTTTTAGAATATGGGTATGGCCTCACGAATATCGTAGATCGTCCTACGCGAGGAGCGGCTGACTTAACGTCTGATGATTACACAAAAGGACGAGAGCAGCTTAGCAAGAAAATTAGATTGTATAAGCCCGAAGTCAATTGTTTTGTAGGAAAAGGAGTTTACCAGAAATTCTCGGGTGTTAGAAAGGCTGAGTGGGGATATCAACCCGTTAATCAAATAGATGGTGTGCAAGATTTTGTGGCACCATCAACTAGCGGATTAGTTAGGATGACACTTGAGGAATTAGTAGAAATCTATCGGCATTTAAGTACAATGCTAAGAAAATGAACGACATAGATTTTGTTCTCATTCGAGAATCAACAGTATCTAGCTAAGTACAGAGAAATAGTCCCTTCGTAAGAACATGTCGTACATTACTGGTGCAACATTAATCGAAAATTCTCTAATGATTAGCCATTACGAGCATATATTATTTAAAAAGCTATGTTAGTTAATAGTGATGATATATCGGCTTTCGGTAAAAAACAACAACGTTCCATCTAGCCATTAAAGAGGGTGAATGCTGTGCCTTTTATGTTTGATAAAGATCGATTTGTAGATGAACGTTCCTTAAGTCTTAGCATTAAAAATAAAGGGCTAAACTATGGTCTAGGTTGCATAGAAGGTATACGCGCCTTTTGGAATAAAGAACAAAAGCAGCTTTTTGTTTTTCGATTAGATGATCATTTTAAAAGGTTCCACGGCTCTGGAAAAAGCTTGTATATTCCCATTCCCTATTCTATAGATCAGTTGTCTGAGATTACCAGGCAGTTACTATCAATCAACCAAGTGACTCAAGATGTTTATATACGGCCGCTTTGTTTCAAAGGAGCTAATACGTTACGTCCAGATTTAAATGATCCATTAAATCATCTAGCAATCTATCTGGATCTTACCGAGTATGAGCCAAAACATTCTATAAATGTATGTGTTTCCTCTTGGACAAGAGTAGGAAGTAACATGATTCCTCCACAAACAAAATCAACAGCTGGCTACTTGAATTCAGGGTTGGCAATTAATGAAGCGGTGTTAAACGGTTATGATGGGGCTCTTTTTTTAACTAGAGAAGGGAATGTAAGTGAGGGAGCTACTAATAACCTCTTTATCGTACGAAGGAATGAAGTTGTGACTCCTCCAGTATCTGATGATATTCTTCCTGGAATCACTCGAAATACCGTTGCTCAAATTGTATACAGAGAGTTGGGATTATCAATGCGAGAACAGAGTATTACGAGAGTTGAGTTATACGAGGCAGATGAAGTGTTTCTTACGGGAACGGCTATTGGAATTAAACCAGTAGTGGAGATAGATCGAAGAATGATAGGAAATGGTAAAATCGGTCAGATTACACATAAAATCCAAAAAACGTATGACCAGATCGCTCGTGGGGGGATATCATCCTATATTAGCTACTGTACTTCTGTGTATTAAAATGCAAAAATATTCGAGCTAAATCGCTTAAGGTACTATATCCTTTACGATGGATATTTTTAATAAACGAGTAAAAAGAAGAGAAATTCAATTTGCTAAACCGTTAATCTTAGCACCAGCATAAACTGCTTTTTTTCTATTAATGTAGTATTTAATTCTATTTTGATATACTTTACTGCCGAATTCCACCATTATTACTTAGCGGTTTAGCGAATTGGTTTATTAGTTGGATGAGACAGGATATAGAAATGGGGTCCATCAATAAAAGGGATTTCAAGCATATTTATTATAGAAAAAGCGGTTATCACCATTTAAGGACAATGTGATAACCGTTCATATTTTCTATACAAATCGCAGCAACAATCGTTTCAACAGAGGCGTTAAATAAGCGGGAATCTCATTAGCAGAAGGAATCACAAGGCTTTGTGTGCCGTAGATATTTCGCATCGTATTTTTTTCCTTTTCCTGTGGTTCCCCGTTAGATAAGAAAACACCGATTACTTCAAAGCCTTTTTTCCTTGTTTGCATCACGGCTTCATGAGTATCGATGATACCATTTTCGCTGTAATCGTATGCGGAAGGCTCGCCGTCTGTAAACACAAGTAAAATTTTATGTTTTTCATTTCGTTCGGCTAATTCTTGAGCAACTTTTCGAATCGCATACCCATCCCGATTGTCTTCTTCAGGTTCCAATTGCATAATTTTAGCCCCTTCATGAGCTTGAGTCGATCGGTTGTAATCAACAATTTGAAATAGGGTATTCGGTTGTTCCTGATCATCAGCATCGAATGCATCTTCATAGAATCCAGTGATCGAGTGTTTAATATTAAGTCCTTTTAGCGTCTCATGGAAAAGCGTGATTCCTAGTCGTGTTTCTTCCATCTTGTCGTACATCGATGCCGAGCAATCGACGAGCAACGAGAACGTTACATCAAGCTCTGTACTAGGCGCATTCTTTTTATAAAAGAGACGAGGGTTTTCGTCTGTTAATAGCCTTAGTAGCTTGCGGTTCAATCGTCCAAAGTGAAGATCACTTCTAGGAGCAATTTGTTTTTGCTCAATCGTTTTTTGGATCGCAGCACGAAGTGATTTTTCAGCGTATTGGATGTCAGCCTTCGCAGTTCGATAATTCGAAAGCTCTTCAAAAGTTGGTTTTTCGGCATGACGAATCACTTCTTTTACGTTTCGATTCGCTTCACCTAGAGGATCCTGTGAAGAAGCAACAGCTTTTGTCTCACGACTTTCAAGAATTGCCTCTTCATCAAACTGACTGCCTTCTGACTGCTTAGAAGCACCTTGGACACTGACAAAGGCCTGATCACCAGATTCTTCCTTTCGCTCGCCTTCTCCAATCAGATCTGATTTAGCGCCTTCTTCTAAGTCAAATTGAAGGAAGTTGGATCCTTCTTGCTCCTGCTCTTCATGCCACGTATTCATTTCCTCATCATACGTTTCTTTATCTTCTTTATCAGTCGTTTCCATTGTATCGTCACTTTTTAACTGACGAGCTTCTTCATCTTCAACAACAGCGGAAGCGTTGGCCGAGGTTCCATACATCGTTAAATATTCTGTTGTCATATCGAAATGATCATCATTGAGCTCCTGACAAAATGCGTTTGTGAGAGTGGCAACGTCTTTTGTTGAACTTGCTTTAGAAATCTCAATAATTAAATGGCGCAGATAGGGCTTATATTCTGCTAGTTCATTTCCGAGAGCAACTGGTTTACCGATCGCTTGTAGATAAATTGCGCAGAATAATGCATCAAGCAGCTGATTCTGGCGATTATGAACTTCAAGACGACCACGAAAACGCTTTTGAAATAACGTTCGTCTTGTATCAAAAGCAGAGCTCATTCCTGGTCGGATAGACTTACAAATCTGCTCGAGTCTTATATCCTCTAATAATGCAAACAGTTGCTTACGGAAAAGAGGATGTGATTGTTGTTTGATAGAGGAGAGGAAGTGATCTACTTCATTGAAATTCGTATAATGAACATTACCAAGTGCACGAAGGTAAATATCACTTTTCATACCATCATATTGCGTTCCATCAAAAATATCATTCCAATAATGACTGACCGTAATCAACTGTTCGGCTGGTCTGTAGTAAGAATGGAAAGCGAACTGAACTTCACTCTCTAGATGACTCAGTGTTTCAGCGAGATCAGATAAACTTAGATGAAGAAACGGATCAGTCTGATTCTCAGCAAAGTTTAGAAACTTCATTTATGATTTCTCCTGATAACGTCCGAAAATTGTTTCTGCGATGTTTTCCACTGCAGCTTTTTCACGCTCATCTTCAAGCTTATCTGTAATCGCTCGTTTAATCGCGCGTCTCGCTTCCATAAATGTTGTTAAGTCACAAGCGTCTAGAAGTGAACGAGGAGAGGCGGCTTCCTCTGAAATTTGACCATCTCTTACTTTTGATTGAAGATCAGCAGATAACGTAACAAACTGATCCAGCTGTTTTGAATCATCTAAAAGCGATTGTTCACTTAACATTTCTTTTAAAGCTTCTCCCTGTAGGTAAGGTACTTCTATCACGATAAAGCGATTTTTTAATGCTTCATTTAATGGTGCTGTTCCAATATATCCTTCATTAATTGCAGCAATGACGCCAAAGTTCTCTTTTGCCCGAACCGTTTCTCCTGTGAAAGGGTTTAGAACCATACGACGATAGTCAAGTACACCATTTAGAATGGGAAGTGTTTCTGCTTTTGCTGTATTAATTTCATCAATATAGAGAAGTTCGCCGTTTTTCATCGCGTTTTCTACTGGTCCGGGAATGAATGTAATATGAGCATTGTTCTGATCGTCATATGTTAACGTTTTATACCCTAGAAGCGCTTCCGCATCAAGGTCAACAGAACAGTTAATCGAGTACATTGGCTGGTTAAAGAAGTAGCTAATTAGTTCGGCTAGTTTTGTCTTACCAGCACCTGTCGGCCCTTTAAGAAGTACATTTTTACCTAGAATCAAAGATGTGACGGCATCTTTTACGATCGACATATCTGGTGCTGTATAGCCTTCAGATCCGATGAGATAGTGCTCTGGATTGGAGTTTGCCTCGCGTCTTGCTTCAATACGGTCTCGTATTTTATCTGGAATATCAAACGTTTCATATAATTGCATCTTTCATACCTCCGAGTTTCGAATTCATGTGTATTCAAAAGTTAACTATAACGGAAAAAAACAGTCTCTGTCTAATGAAAGTCGTTCGAATGCCAACGTCAATCATTTTACCAGGCGGAATAGATGAGCTATACTAGTTCTAGCAAGTAGGCCTAAGAAAGAAGGGGGCATAAGAATGAAGCCTATTCAAATAGAAAAAGTACAAGAAATCCTTGAAACATTTGAGAACAAAGAACTGTATTTTCACTTAGAAACAACGAGTGGAGCCTATGCTGCTCAAGATAAAGAAAAGCTTGCGGTTGGAGCTTACATAAGAAATGGCTCAATCAAATTCACCAATGTCAAAATGGCAGGTAACGGTCCATTCCGCGTTGGGTTTAAATTAAATGACGGTTGGATGTACGCTGAAGGCTTAACGGATTATCAGTTGGATGATGGTCGTTTATTAATGGCAGGTCATGATTCAAGCGGACGTTTAGCAGTAGCTGTTCAATTAAGCTATACACCATTCGATTAAGGAGGAAACGATTATGGAGAAACAAGTCCTCGTTGTCTTCCCGCATCCGGATGATGAAGCTTTCGGAACTGCAGGATTGATAACGAAATTTGTAAATGAAGGCGTGCCTGTCACGTATGCATGTGCAACGCTCGGAGAAATGGGACGCAATATGGGTAATCCATTTTTTGCGACAAGAGAAACACTTCCAGAAGTACGAAAGAAAGAATTACAAGATGCCTGCAACGCTATGGGCGTAAAAGATCTTCGCATGCTCGGGTTTAGAGACAAGACGCTTGAGTTTGAAGACCCTGAACTGCTTGTATCTACAATTGGAGAGCTAGTTGATGAATTAAACCCATCATTAATTATTACATTTTATCCAGAATACGGTATCCATCCGGATCATGATGCTTGCTCTGCAGCTGTCATAGAAACGTTAAAACGAATCCCGAAGGAAAAACGTCCAACGGTTTATGCTTTGCCAATTACTCCGGACCGTGAAGTGGTACTTGGTAAACCTGATAAAGTTTTTGATGTAACGGATGTGTTAGAAACGAAGATCAAAACCATTGAAGCACACCGCTCCCAAACAGAGGCGATGGTGGCAAGACTTGAAGATGGTTCAATGGATCCTAATTCTGAAATGATGTCGTTTATTAAACAAGAATCTTTCTGGATCTATCCATTTGATGAATAAGATCTGTTGGGTTCATATCTATTCCGTGTAGAACATGTTATAATTTGCACTATATTACGATAGATGGAGGAATACGACCTAAATGATTACAGTTACAGATGTCGGCTTACGATATGGTGATCGTAAGCTTTTTGAAGATGTTAATATTAAATTTACTCCAGGAAACTGTTATGGACTAATCGGTGCTAATGGTGCAGGTAAGTCAACGTTTCTTAAGATTTTATCAGGTGAAATCGAACCACAAACTGGCGATGTTCACATGGGACCGGGTGAACGACTTGCTGTCCTGAAACAGAACCATTTCGAATACGAAGAGTATGAGGTTCTTAACACCGTAATTATGGGACATGCACGTCTTCATGAAGTAATGCAGGAGAAGAATGCGATCTACATGAAAGAGGATTTCTCAGATGAAGATGGTATGAAAGCTGCAGAGCTTGAAGGTGAATTTGCTGACCTTAACGGGTGGGAAGCTGAATCAGATGCAGCTGTATTACTTAGAGGACTTGGTATTTCTGAAGATCTCCATGACAAGAAGCTCGCAGACCTTACTGGTTCTGAAAAAGTGAAAGTACTTCTTGCACAGGCACTTTTTGGTTCGCCTGATATTCTTCTACTGGATGAGCCTACGAACAACCTTGATCTTGGCGCCATTCAATGGTTAGAAGAATTCCTTATTAACTTTGAGAATACCGTTATTGTTGTGTCCCATGACCGCCACTTCCTAAACAAAGTGTGTACGCATATGGCTGACCTTGATTACGGTAAAATTCAAGTGTATGTGGGTAACTACGATTTCTGGTATGAATCAAGCCAGCTTGCTCGTACGATGAAAGAAGATGCGAACAAGAAAAAAGAAGAGAAAGTAAAGGAACTTCAAGCGTTTATCCAGCGCTTTAGCGCGAACGCGTCGAAGTCTAAACAGGCTACGTCCCGTAAGAAGCTTCTTGATAAGATTACGCTTGATGATATTAAGCCTTCTTCAAGAAAATATCCTTACGTTGCCTTTACACCAAATCGTGAAATCGGAAACGACGTGCTTCACGTAGAAGGTTTAACAAAAACGATTGATGGTGTAAAAGTACTTGATAACGTAAGCTTTATGCTAAATAAAGATGATAAAGTGGCACTCGTAGGGCGTAATGAAATTGCGAATACGGCGCTAATTAAAATCTTGATGGGTGAAATGGAAGCAGATAGCGGAACGTTCAAGTGGGGCGTTACCACTTCACAAGCTTACTTCCCTAAAGATAACTCTGATTACTTTGAGGGTGTGGATACGAACCTTGTTAATTGGCTTCGTCAATATTCCCCAGAAGATCAAAGCGAGAGCTTCCTACGCGGATTCCTTGGAAGAATGCTTTTCTCTGGTGAAGAAGTATTGAAGAAAGCAAGCGTTCTTTCCGGTGGCGAAAAAGTTCGCTGCATGCTTTCAAAAATGATGCTTAGCGGTGCGAATGTTCTTGTACTTGACGATCCGACAAACCACCTGGATCTTGAATCAATTACTGCACTCAACAATGGTCTTATGAATTTCAAAGGTGCAATGATCTTTACATCTCATGACCACCAGTTCATTCAAACGATCGCAAATAGAGTAATTGAAGTAACACCTAAAGGGATCATTGATAAAGAAGCAACTTATGATGAGTACCTTGAAAACACTGAATTACAAGCAAAAGCACAAGAAATGTACAAGTAATACAAAAAGCGGCACCCTTCTGGGAGCCGCTTTTTGTTTATATAATTCTTCCGACTCTTTGTACGTGACGGAGACGTAGGAAGAGCGTAATAGCAGCAACGAAAAGTCCCGCACTAAGCCCAACCCAGTAGCCGTATGGACCGAACGCTGTGTATTTCGCTAATAAGTAGCCTGAAGGAAGGCCAATCACCCAGTAAGAAATGAGACTCATAACAAGCGTTACGTTAACATCTTTATATCCTCTAAGCGCTCCTTGTATGGGAGCAGCAACGGCATCGGAAAGCTGAAAGAAGATGGCGTAAATAAGGAATACTTTAATTAAATCAAACACTCCCTGGTTGCTTGTATACCAACTCGCGACGGTGTCATTGAAGAGAAATAAACAAAGAGCTGATAGTAAGGCCATTAGAACAGCAAAGACAATGCCCATATAGCTGTATTGCTTTGCATCCTGTAATCTTCTTGCCCCAACCTCAAATCCAATAGCAATTGTTAACGCCATTGATATACTAAGGGGGATCATATATAGAAGAGAAGCAAAATTAATGGCTGCCTGGTGAGCAGCGATCGTTTCGGTTGTATACGTGCTCATTAAAAGTGTAACGGCCGCAAAAATACTGACTTCAAAAAAGATAGAAAAACCTATCGGAACACCGATTTTTAGCTGTTCTTTCCAGGTAGAAAAGGATATTGGATAAAAACGGTTGAAAATCCTATATGCTCGGAATGGTCTTACTCTGATGACAACTAGTAAGGCGATTAAAAGAATAAACCAATAAGTGATCGCTGATGCATATCCAGCACCAACACCTCCTAATTCAGGGAATCCCCATTTACCGAAAATCAAAACATAATTGAAGAATACGTTGATTGGAAGCGACGTTAAAGTTACTAGCATCGTCGTTCTTGTTTCACCAAGTGCATCAAAGAAACTCCTTAGAACGGAATAAATAAACAGTGGAATTATACCGAAAGAAAGTCCGATAAGATATTCTTTTGCAATTTGAGCAACTTTGCTATTAAGATCCATGGTGTTTAAAATAGGGTCTAATATAAAATAACCAACAACTAATATACTAACGGAAAGAGCAATGGAAAGGTAAATGCCCTGAAGTACTGAAAATGAAACCCGATCTTCCTGCTTTGCACCGATATAATGCGAAACAATCGGAGTGATGGCAAGTAATATTCCACTTAATCCTGTAAATACAGGAACCCAGAGACTTGAACCAATGGCAACTCCAGCAAGATCATTTGCCCCAGCTCGTCCACTCATAATCGTATCAACGAAATTCATTGAGTAGAGACCAACTTGAGTGATTAAAATGGGGTAAAGAATGATGGCTAATAATTTGATCTTTTCCTTGATCGTTTTAGTTGGATACATGGTGCAACATCCTTGCTATGTAGAATAATGAACATGGAAATTATAGCATATTCCCCATCGTAGATTATGTAGTTATGATATACTTATTATGTGAAGTAATGAGCATGTTTTAAAACGAGGTGAATGGAATAGTGAATACAACCAGAGAATCGAAAACAAACATTATTCTTTTTGATGGGGTTTGTAATTTATGCAATGGATTAGTGAAGTTTATGTTTAAGTATGATAAAAAAGCTGTTTTTTCTTTTGCTTCTCTCCAATCGAATACGGCTAAGCGTCTCCTTCATGACGCTGAACTAACAGACGTTCCGGATAGTGTGATTGTCATTAAGGATGGAAAGGCGCTTGTTAAATCAGATGCAGCTCTTTATATTTTAAAGCAGCTAGGAGGCTTTTTTAGTCTTTTTCTTATACTTCGACTTTTACCATTACGGCTAAGAGACAAAATTTATGACGGCATTGCAAAGCGCCGTTACAAATGGTTTGGGAAAAATGAAAGTTGTATGATTCCATCAAAAGAACAAAGAGAGAGATTTTTATAATTGTAGTTCAATCATTTTATTGGATTATAGTTTTTTTGCTAATTACTGTTAATATTAATAGAAGTACTCATAAAAATCTCTCGATATTATCTAATAACGAACATTTTAAATGATTTTTTATAAGAATGTTCATATTTTTGTTGTTATAACTAATGATCTTTGTTATGGTATTAAAGTACTAACTTAATCATTTCTTACTCGTATATCCTCAGAAATATGGTCTGAGTGTTTCTACCCGGTTCCCGTTAAAGTACTGGACTACGAGTTGAAGTATGCATGTAGCTGACTTAACATTTAGTTTTA
This sequence comes from Anaerobacillus sp. 1_MG-2023, assembly GCF_030547345.1. Classification (NCBI taxonomy): domain Bacteria; kingdom Bacillati; phylum Bacillota; class Bacilli; order Caryophanales; family Bacillaceae; genus Anaerobacillus; species Anaerobacillus sp. 1_MG-2023. The sequence continues at coordinate 396,006 of NZ_JAUORD010000003.1, forward strand.
CTAATAACTTTGGCAGGGATATTTGACGCATATTTTAACTTTCGTAGGTCTGGACGGTAGAACATCTTCTACAAAATCCTGGCCTATTTCTTTTGATTTTAATACGAGAATCACAATCTAGAGGGGGGAGAATGACAACAGAAGAAAAGTTTACTATTGTCAGTCACAAATCACGTATTTGATGAAGAAGAGTGTCCGAACTTACATACTAGGGAGAGAAAGTCGATGAGGAAACCATTTTTTAAAAAATACGCTACATCAGCTATGATAACTTTACTTTTGTTAGTTGTTTTGTCAGCCTGTAACTCTGCACCAGAATCTTCAGCTGAACAAGAGAAAACAGAAAGACCAATCATTGTACAGGGACCAATGCCAATTGAAGCAGAAGAGTTCGCACAAAAATTAGAGAATGTAACAGAAGAAAATTCAGGTTCGTTCGTTTTTTACAAAGGGACAGTGAATGATTATCCTGTTATCGTTACGAAAACAGGTAAAGGAATGGAGAATACAGCAGCTGCCACTGCACTAGCAATAGAGAAGTATAACCCGATCGCGATTATCAATCAAGGGACATCAGGAGGACATGATCCTGAATTGGACGTATTTGATATCGTATTAGGGCAAAGAACCACAAACACGGGTTCATTAAAAACAACTAATCTCGAGGAGAATGAGGGTATTAAGCCAACGGAATGGAAACCAATGGACTTAATGGCGTCTGAAGGTAGCGCAGGAGAAGATCCAGATGCAGAAAACATCCGATACTTTGATGGAGATAAGGACTTACTTGCTGCAGCGAACGCCGTGAAGGAAGAATATACAAAAGGAAAAGTTGTGGAAGGAACAATTGGTTCAGCGGATGTATGGAATAATGAAATTGATCGTATCAAGTGGTTTCATGAAAATTATGGTACATCCGTTGAAGAAATGGAAGGTGCTGCAGGAGCACAAATCGCTCAAGCCTTCGATGTTCCTTTCCTAGGGATTCGTATTCTTTCAAATAATAAAGTAAATGGAGGAGAATACAACCCAAATACTGCTGAAGCAAATCAGGAGTATGTTTATAAGGTCGTTCAACAATATATTAAGGATCAAAAAGATAACTAGCACCCATGAAGTGTCTAGTAATCGTAAACCATAAATACAACCATGGGTTTTAACAAAAACAGCTTAAGTAGTAAGTGCGGAGAGAGCCGTACTTCACTTAGGCTGTTTTTTTGATCCATCTTCTTTTAAAGACTCGCGACAGAATGATAGTTTTTTGTACATTTTATTTTACATTTTGTATAGTGCATGGAGGAAATGAATCTTCTACACTTTTATTAGAAAGAAAATTCAGTTAACTAATGTGAATAGGAGGGCATACATATGGCAGATTCAGTGAAAATTGGCCTAATTCAGGCGAAAAATGATGTGGAAGGTAGTGAATCAGTTGACCTTCACAAAGAAAAAGCCATTGAAAAACATATTCACCTTGTAAGAGAAGCAAGTGAAAAAGGAGCTCAAATTGTTTGTCTTCAGGAGATCTTCTATGGACCGTATTTTTGTGCAGAGCAGAATACAAAGTGGTATGACGCTGCAGAAGAGATCCCCGAGGGTCCAACGACAGTGAGATTTCAGGCGCTTGCTCGAGAACTTGGTATTGTGATTGTTCTACCTATTTATGAGCGAGAAGGCATCTCAACCTATTATAATACTGCTGCGGTTATTGATGCTGATGGTTCTTATCTTGGTAAGTACCGGAAACAACACATTCCACATGTAGCAGTTGGAGACAATGGCCATGGATTCTGGGAAAAATACTATTTTAAGCCTGGTAATCTTGGTTATCCGGTGTTCGACACGGCTTTCGCAAAGATAGGCGTGTATATTTGTTATGATCGTCATTTTCCAGAAGGAGCAAGACTGCTTGGTTTAAACGGCGCAGAGATCGTTTTTAATCCTTCTGCAACGGTAGCTGGACTTTCTGAGTACTTATGGAAGCTAGAGCAGCCAGCTCATGCTGTTGCGAACGGTTACTATCTTGGAGCCATTAATCGAATTGGGACAGAGGGACCTTGGAACATGGGCGAATTCTATGGACAATCTTATCTTGTTGATCCACGAGGCAATTTTGTAGCGATGGGTTCAAGGGATGAAGATGAAGTGATTATCGGTGATGTAAATAAAAAGATGATTCGTGAAGTTCGAGATACGTGGCAATTTTATCGCGATCGCCGTCCTGAGACATATGGGGAAATGACTTCACTATTGCCTTGATGGAAGTGAAAGCAGGTGTGGCTTCGCCGCCTGCTTTTTCATTTAATAATCTATTAGTTTATCAAGCGGAAAGCGTAATTTAAACAGGGGGGACGAATATGAATACAAGCGAACCAGCGATCCAAAAGGAACTGCAGAAAGGGTTTACTGAAGTTGTTCCACCTCTCACGAATCAGGAAGCATTTCAAGAATCTCAAAGATGTCTTTACTGCTATGATGCTCCTTGCATCAAGGCGTGTCCAACCGGCATAGATATACCAACTTTTATTAAAAAAATTGCATCAGGAAACATGAAAGGATCAGCAAAAACAATTATGACTGCAAATCCTGTAGGAGCGAGCTGTGCAAGAGTATGTCCGACGGAAGAACTATGTGAAGGTGCATGTGTGTTAAATCATTCGACAAAACCAATTTTAATTGGTAATCTGCAGCGCTACGCTACAGATTGGGCAATTAAAAATGATCAAGTGCTATTTAAACAAGGACAACCAAACGGGAAAAAGGTTGCCATTGTAGGTGGCGGCCCAGCCGGTCTATCAGCTGCTCGCGAACTTGCGCTACTTGGCTATAGTGTCACAATCTATGAAGCCGAGAAACAGGCAGGTGGACTTGATACGTATGGCATCGTGTCTTTTCGGTTACCAAAAGCCATTTCACTCTGGGAAGTGGAGCAAATTGAAAGGTTAGGCGTCACCATTAAAACGGGTGTGAAAATAGGCGTTGACCTTCCATTTGAAGAGTTAGTTTCTACAAATGACCGCGTTATTTTAGCAATAGGAATGGCAAATGTTCCAGATCTTCAAATTTCAGGGGAAGAAGCTGATGGTGTTTACGATGCCATTGAACTCGTCAAAATGACAAAGAATGCGCCATTTCCAACTCACTTAAAAGGAAAGAAAGTTGTTGTGATAGGAGCAGGGAATACAGCGATTGATGGGGCCACCTGCTCTGTTCGACTCGGTGCAGAAAACGTCAAAATACTTTATCGTCGATCTGAACAAGAAATGACTGCTTATGACTTTGAATATGAATTTGCCAAGCAGGATGGCGTTGAGTTTCGCTGGTTAACACAGCCGGTTGAAATCATGACAAATGAAACTGGCGATGTAGAAGGAATGAAATGCGTCAAGATGAAGCTTGGGGAAGCGGATGAAGATGGGCGAAGGAGGACAGAACCTATTCCGGATTCTGAATTTCTTATTGAATGTGATGCTGTGGTGAAAGCGATTGGCCAAAAGCGGCATCTTCCATTTATAGAAGAGCTTGGTCTTGCTCATCAAGACGGTGTCATTTTAATTAACCAAGAAACGATGGAAACATCGAATCCAAAAATCTATGCGTGTGGAGATGTTATTTTCGGAAAAGGACAGGGAGAAGCCATGGTTGTTTCAGCGGCTCAACAGGGGAAAACGGCTGCTTATCATATGCATGAAAGCTTAAAAGCAACGTACTCAGCGTAAGAGGAGAAAGGGGAATATCGATGGCAGATCTTAGAACGAATCTTGCGGGTATCACTTCACCGAATCCATTTTGGTTAGCATCCGCTCCGCCAACCAATTCCGGCTACCAAGTACAACGTGCATTCGAAGCGGGATGGGGAGGAGCTGTTTGGAAAACGCTTGGAGACCCGATCCTGAATGTTTCTTCGAGATACGCAGCCGTTCATTTCAATGGCCAAAGAGTAGCGGGTTTTAATAATATCGAGCTAATTACAGATCGGCCACTTGAAGTGAATTTGAAAGAAATCTATGAAACGAAGAAAAAATTTCCTAACCACGCCGTGGTCGCTTCATTAATGGTTGAGCCTAATCAGGAAGCATGGCATGAAATTGTTAAAAAGACGGAAGCAGCTGGCGTTGATGGCCTTGAGCTTAATTTTGGCTGTCCACATGGAATGGCTGAACGGGGAATGGGCTCTGCTTCAGGGCAGGTCCCTGAGCTTGTTGAGAAACAAACTTTTTGGGCAAAAGAAGCTGCAGAAACTCCAGTCATCGTTAAGTTAACGCCTAATATTACAGATATCACAGCGACGGCTGAGGCAGCTGTTAGAGGCGGAGCTGATGCGGTGAGTATGATTAATACAATTAATAGTCTTGCTGGAGTTGATATTGATACATGGCTACCGATTCCGCATGTTGGCGGAAAAGGCGCGCATGGTGGCTACTGTGGTCCTGCGGTTAAGCCGATTGCGCTAAATATGGTAAGTGAATGTGCGAGAAACAGCCGTATTAACGTGCCGATTTCTGGTATGGGCGGTGTATCTAACTGGCAAAATGCAATTGAATTTATGTTGATGGGTGCAAGCAATGTTCAAATTTGTACAGCCGCCATGCATCACGGCTTTCGAATTGTGGAGGATCTTATCGACGGATTGTCCTCTTACCTTGACGAACGAGGCATTCTTTCGGTCCAAGACATCATTGGGAAATCTGTTCCAACTTTCTCTGACTGGGGCAATCTTGATCTTAACCATAAAGTGGTGGCGCGTATTAACAATGACGTTTGCATCAATTGCAATAAATGCCACATTGCATGTGAGGACACTTCGCATCAATGTATCGATATGCTAAATGACCCAGATGGGCATGCGATTCTTCAAGTAAGAGAAGAGGATTGTGTAGGCTGCAATTTATGTTCCATTGTTTGTCCAGTTGATGGAGCAATCGATATGATTGAAGTACAAAGTGATTTGCCACAAATGACCTGGAACGAACGTCAATCTCTTATCGGTTCGCTTAAAGATATCAAAATATCCAAATAAGTAGGGGGATTTAAAATGAAAAAAATCATTCGAAATGGGACTATTGTAACGGCCAGTGAAACGTACCAGGCAGATATTCTAATATCTGATGGCATTATTTCTTCCATTGGGAAGAACATTGAAGAAGAAGGAGCTGAAATCATTGAGGCGAGTGATCGCTACGTATTTCCTGGAGGAATCGATCCACATACACATCTAGAAATGCCTTTTGGTGGTACGGTCTCAAAAGATGATTTTGAAACAGGGACGATTGCTGCAGCTTTTGGAGGCACCACATCTGTCATCGATTTTTGTCTTACTGAGAAAGGAAAGCCTCTATCAACAGCAATTAAGACATGGCACGACAAATCAAAGGATAAATCGGTCATTGATTATAGTTTTCATTTAATGATTAGCGAAATAAACGACAGTGTTTTAGAGCAGCTTCCTGACGTGATTAATCAGGAGGGGATCACATCTTTCAAAGTTTTCATGGCTTACAAAAACGTTTTTCAATCAGATGATGAAACCCTTTATCGGACTCTTTTAGCAGCTAAAGAACTCGGAGCATTGGTCATGGTTCATGCTGAGAATGGTGATGTGATTGAATATTTAACGAGAGAAGCGCTATCGAAAGGTCAGACTGAACCTATTTATCACGCATTAACGAGACCACCAGAAGTGGAAGGAGAAGCAACAGGTCGTGCGGCTCAATTAACTGGCCTTGCTTCTTCTCAACTATATGTTGTTCATGTTAGCTGTCAGGAAGCGGCTGATAAAATTGCCGAAGCAAGAAAGAAAGGCTATGACATCCATGGTGAGACTTGTCCGCAATATCTTGTTTTAGATCAGTCCTACTTAGAGAAACCGAATTTCGAAGGGGCAAAGTATGTATGGAGTCCGCCACTTCGTGAAAAGTGGAACCAGGAAGCTCTTTGGACCGCTCTTCGAACTGGACAGCTTGAGACGATTGGTTCTGATCAGTGTTCGTTTGATTTTAATGGCCAAAAAGACCTCGGTCGAGATGATTTTACAAAAATCCCTAATGGCGGTCCAATGATTGAAGATCGGTTTAGTATTCTTTTCTCGGAAGGAGTACTTAAAGGAAGGATTTCATTAAATCAGTTTGTTGATATTACTTCAACAAAATCAGCGAAGCTATTTGGATTATTTCCTAAGAAGGGGACAGTTTCAATAGGAGCAGATGCAGATTTAGTTATATTTAACCCTGAAACAAAACGCAAAATCTCTGCTGAAACACATCATATGGCTGTAGATTACAATGCCTTTGAAGGAATGGAAATTACAGGTGAGCCAGAGACAGTTCTTGTAAGAGGAGAATTCGTGATTAAAAACAAACAGTTTGTTGGTACACCGGGGTCAGGGAAATATATGAAGAGAGCCAAATATGGCAAGCTAAAAAACGTCACTGATAAGCCGATGATGATTCAGTAACAGACCGAAAAAGGGGATAGCTGAATGAAAAAAGATGAAAGCTATTTAAAGTCACCGGATCTTTTGCCCATAGCCCATAAAGATAGAAAGATAGGGACGGGCGGATTTGCAATGATGTGGGTTGGGATGGCTGTTGTTCTCGCCGCGTTTGCAATTGGTGGAGCCGGTGTTCAATCACTATCACTTACGTGGGTTGTAACGGCAACGATTATCGGAACCCTTGGGATTGGTTTGTTTATTACAGTTATAGGTGATATCGGTATTGAACATGGTCTATCCTTTCCGGTTTACATGAGGGCACCTTTTGGTACGATCGGTACACACATTCCTTCCATTGTGAGAGGACTTGCTGCTTCATTCTGGTTTGGAATCAATACGTATTTTGGTGCAACGGCAATGAACGCAATTCTAAATGTACTTTTTGGATTTGATAACTGGTTTGTGTGTTTTCTGATTTTCGCAACACTTCAGCTCGTAAACACTGCACTAGGTATCAAAGCAGTTGAACGATTCGCAGATCTTGCCGCACCAGTGATCATTATCATCTCTGTATGGATGTATGCTTCATTATCCGATCAGGCAGTTGCACAGGGGCGAGAAGTATGGGCGTGGATTGAAAGCCCTGTGACCGGTGGAGCAGCAGTTACTGCTTTTCTTGTCGTTATCTTTAGTAATATGGGATTTTGGGCAACCATTTCAGCAGACATTCCTTCTATATCAAGATTCATCAAGGCTCCTAAATTCGAGCAGAATTGGGTGAAGCGTAATAAAGGAACGTTAGTAGGTAGTATGATTGCGCTACCGATCACGCAAACCTTTATGGTTATTATTGGTGGTGTATCCTACATTGCTGTTTCGAATTATGATCCAGTCGTTGCACTGCAGGAAGCCGCCACTGGGTTAGTTCTAGGCATTTTATTATTAATGATCGTTCTCGCTCAATGGTCAACGAATGTATCTGCCAATCTAGTACCAGCTGCCACAATTTTCTCCAATGTAGGTGGACCTAAAATTCCGTTCTGGGCAGGTGTATTTATTGCAGGTATTATAGGATCAGTTGTTCAGCCGTGGAGCTTATTTAATATACTCATACCGATTTTGCTTATAGTTGGTGGTATCTTATCTGCGATTGTTGGAATTCTTTTTGCTGACTATTATCTTCTAAGAAAGCGTCGCGTCAACGTTCCAGATTTGTATGAGCAAAACGGTCAGTATCGTTATATGAACGGGGTAAATGCCGCAGGATTTATCGCCTGGGTTCTCGGAGGATTAGCTGCTTATTTTCTCTCAAACTATTCATTTCTTGTAGGCTTTATTGTAGGTGCTGGAACTTACTTTGTCTTAGCAAAATACTGGTGGTTTAAGAAATATGAACAAGCTGAAATGATAGACCCAAGTGATGAGAAATACCTTGGGATAACAGTTGGTCGTGATTGGACTATCATGAGTGACAGTGAATCTCATGCTGTTCAAGAAGTGGGGATTGCACTTGACGAAAGGAGCTAAAGAAATGAGAGAACATCAGCATTATATAATCGAACGCGAGAAGATCGACTATTTTATTGACCGTGGATATCGAATCAATGGTATTACCGAGAATTTAAGCGGGGCATTTATAGAGTTTATTCATAAAGACATGAAATCTGATGAAATTTCAAAAGAAATTCTTCATATACAAACCGCTGATGGGAGAAAATACTTCTCAGCTCTTCTTTTAAAACAGATGCAATCCGTTACTTAGAGAGGAGGAAGCTCATGGAGTACACCTTATATTCGAAGGATAGCGCTTATCCATGCGAAGTAACGATTGATGAGGAAAATGGTCGTTATATGATAAGAAAGGCGGATACGAGCGGAGAGATTTTCAATTCAGCAGCTGAGTTAACGCTCTGGATTCGATCAAATTGGAAAGAGACGGACTTCCGGAGTAAGAAGCAATATTATTATTTAATGGAGTTGTTAGACGAATACGAATGGGAAGTAGACACTGGGCATTAGTTGCCCGGTGTTTTTTACTTTTCGTGATTTAATGCAAATGAAGGATATCATACTCGAAATTTCAAAATTTCATATACCGTAATGTAATATAAAAAAATTAAGTAATTATGACTAATAATGTCATTATTTAGAGAATACCTAGAAATGATTTTCACGATGTAGTAAAGTTATCCTCACAAGATGTAAGCGTTATCACTAATGATGATTGAAAGATTATGTGCCGTAAAACACCCGTCTAGCAAAACTTCATGATTAGATTAACCATATAATCTTCAGAAGAGGAAGTGGTAGGATGCTGCGAATGACTAGTTTAACGGTCCATGAAGTGTTGGAGAGAGAACATTTTCATCATGCTACTGTCTTAGCTGGAAAAAACGGATTAGATCGAAGAATTAAATGGGTTCACGTTATGGAAGTAACCAGTGTAAAGCAGCTATTACACGGTGAAGAATTGATTCTATCCACAGGATTTGTTTGGAAAGATAACATAAGTGTTTTTCGCTCTATTGTCCAGCAATTGATACAAAGTAAAGCTGCTGGTCTTTGCATTGAAATAGGTACATACATGGATCATATCCCTTCAGAAATAATCGAACTTGCCGATCAGTATCATTTCCCCATTATTGCATTTACAAGAGAAGTTCGATTCGTTGATATCACACAGGACCTTCACTCCCTCTTAATTGCCCATCACTATCAAATGATTTCAGATCTAGAGCAGTTTTCACAGGAACTTAATAACCTTCTTCTTGTCCCAGGATGTTTAACTAAGATTTTAACGCTACTTTCCATGAAGACAGGTATGCAAGTGATTTATAATCCTAAAGAAGCTGAGCCTATTTTTGCGCCTGAAGCAACAGAAGAAAAAAAGGATACGTTTTTGCATTTTCTTACGATCCAACCAGAGGGTAAAGGTCTCGTGCTCCAACATGTTCGTGCAATGGATTATCACTTTGCGAATCTCATACTTGTCCCTGCGCAACATGCTTCGATTTCTGATTACGATATGCTACTACTTGATCGAAGTGCTACGGCTATCGCTCAATATCTTTTACGGGAATTATATATTGAAGAGAAGAAGCGAGCTCTTGAGACTGAATGGTTATACGATTGGATTGAAGGAAAGCATTCTGAAGAAAGTGTTCTATCCTATCTTGTAGATGTGGATGAAACACTTATTCCACGAGGTCTTCATGTATGCACGTGTAAATTCAAAAAACATCATGATACCTACACTTCTTCTCAGATGACATACTTTATGCTTCTCATGCGGTCTGTTTTTGAACAGGAAGGTTTCTTTGTATTATCGTTAACATCAAGGAATAAACTGATAATCATCATTCTAAACCGTCGATCTGAAGCAGATGTTGATCACCGTTTACGAGAGGCCTTTGAACGATTTCTTCAAAGCGACATCTTACAAAAAGAGTCTGTACCAGAAGTGGAGAAAATAGGAGTAGGTAAACATGTCCGTCTCTTAAAAGACATGCATAAAAGCTATGATTCATCTCTTGAGACTCTTGTCATGAATGAGAAACTATTCTCACAATCATCTATAGTGACCTACTACAATGACTTCCATATTTACCGTATGATCTTCCAACTAGCTAAGGGGAGAGAACTTAATGAATTTATGTTTGATTATTTAGACCCCGTTATGCAATATGATTCGAAGAATAATAGCAACTTACTAAATACGTTGAAAGTCTACATGTGTTGCAATGGATCAAAAAAGGAAACAGCTGAACAGCTTTACGTTGTACGACAGACCCTTTATCATCGGTTAGAAAAATTAGAAGAGTTACTTGGGAGTGATTTTATGTGCTCTCCTAAGCGACAAGCCATTGAATTCTCGTTACATGCCTACGATTATTTAAAACAAAATGGCTAAAATGTGCAACGTGTACAATAGGGTTCTCATCCATGTTACGTTTTGTCTAATGTATGAGTGCTATTACATCCCCTACAATAAAGATATGAACGAATCAAAGGAGGGCATGTAATGACAGTTGTAAAGAAGGAAACGGCCGTATTAAAAAACTTTGTTAACGGGGAATGGGTAAACGCCAAAAGTAAAGATACGCTTGAGGTCCCAAATCCTGCAACAGAAGAGAACCTCGCATATGTGCCACTATCGTCAAAAGAAGATGTTGATCTTGCTGTTAATGCTGCGACCACTGCATTTGAGACATGGAGCAAAGTTCCTGTTCCAAAAAGGGCACGAGTAATGTTTAAGTATCATTCCCTTCTAGTGAAAAACCACGAGGAACTAGCTGAGCTCGTTGTTAAAGAAAATGGAAAGAGTTATAAAGAAGCATATGGAGAAGTGCTTCGTGGTATTGAATGTGTGGAGTTTGCGACTGGAGCACCTTCTTTAATGATGGGAGACAATCTGTCTACGATCGCTGAAAGTATAGATTCAGAGATGTTCCGCTATCCTGTGGGTGTTGTTGGGGGAATTACTCCATTTAACTTTCCAATGATGGTACCTCATTGGATGTTTCCTCTTGCCATTGCCTGTGGGAATACGTTTGTTTTGAAGCCTTCTGAACGTACGCCCATTCTTGCTAACCGTATGGCGGAACTGTTAACAGAAGCTGGTTTACCAAAAGGTGTATTTAATATTGTGCACGGTGCTCATGACGTTGTAAATGGATTGATAGAACATGAAGAAGTAAAAGCAGTCTCATTCGTAGGCTCTCAGCCCGTTGCTAAATATGTCTATGAACAAGCGGCATCACGAGGTAAAAGAGTGCAGGCGCTATCTGGTGCCAAAAATCATCATATTGTGATGCCTGATGCAGATATCGAGAAGGCTGTTCAACAAGTCATTAGTTCGACATTTGGTAGTGCAGGTCAGCGTTGTATGGCTTGTAGTGCCGTGGTTATTGTTGGGGACGGTGAAGCGTTTATTTCTGCTTTAAAAGACAAAGCAAATGAATTGAAGATGGGGAATGGATTAGATGAAGAGGTTTTGCTAACGCCAGTCATTCGAGCATCACATCGTGAAAAAGTTCTTGGATACATCGATAAAGGTTTAGAAGAAGGAGCAGCGTTAATTCGTGATGGACGCAGTGACATGAAAGAGCATGAGCAGGGGAATTTTATTGGACCTACAATATTTGATGAAGTGACACCAGAGATGACGATTGCAAAAGAAGAGATTTTTGCACCTGTTCTTAGTTTATTACATGCTGATGGGATTGATGGAGCGCTTGGAATTCTTCGCAAATCTCGGTATGGAAACGGGGCAACAATTTATACGAAAGATGCAGGGGCGATTAGGAAATTCCGTGAAGAAGCCGATGCTGGCATGCTTGGCGTAAATGTAGGTGTTCCAGCACCTATGGCATTTTTCCCTTTTTCGGGATGGAAGGATTCTTTCTATGGAGATCTTCATGCAAATGGAAAAGACGGTGTGAATTTCTATACAAGAAGAAAAATGATTACAACTCGCTTTGACTACTAGAGGGGAGTGAAGAGTATGCATACTGCTCGCGAGAATCTTGCAGGAAAAGATGAGAAATACGTCTGGCATGCGATGCGTCCATATGATCCAAAGTCTACTATGGTGATTGAAAAAGCAAATGGTGCTTGGTTAACTGATTACGAAGGAAACCAATTTCTCGATGCTATGGCTGGGCTCTGGTGTGTCAATGTTGGATACGGTCGAGAGGAACTGGCTCAGGCAGCTTTCGATCAGCTTAAACAGTTATCTTATTATCCGTTAACGCATACACACGCCCCGGCTATTAAATTAGCAGAAAAGCTAAATGAGATGCTTGGTGGAGGATACGTTATCTTTTTCTCTAATAGCGGGTCTGAAGCAAACGAAACAGCTTTCAAAATTGCGAGGCAATACCATGAGCAAAAGGGAGAAGGAAGTAGACATAAAATTGTTTCCCGCTATAGAGGGTATCACGGTAATACAATGGGTTCATTAGCTGCAACAGGTCAGGCACAACGGAAATACAAATATGAACCACTTGGTCAGGGTTTTTTACATGTACAGCCACCTGACAATTACAGAGATCAGCAAAACCAAGAAGGGCAATCATCGGCAGTTAAAGCTGTTGATGACATTATGACATGGGAACTTAGCCAAACAGTCGCCGCTATGATTATGGAACCGATCATCACTGGTGGGGGTATTATTATGCCTCAACAAGAGTACATGAAGGCCGTGAAAGAAATATGTGAAAAGCACGGCGCTCTGTTAATTTGTGATGAAGTGATTTGTGGCTTCGGAAGAACAGGAAAAGCATTTGGCTTTATGAATTATGATGTGAAGCCAGATATAGTAACAATGGCAAAAGGTTTAACAAGTGGTTACCTCCCATTATCCGCAACAGCTGTTAAAGAAGAGGTCTACGAAGCATTTAAGGGAAAAGATTCTTATGATCATTTCAGACATATCAATACATTCGGCGGCAACCCAGCCTCATGTGCACTTGCCCTAAAGAATTTAGAAATAATGGAGCAGGAGCAGCTTTTTGATCGGTCACTTAGATTAGGTGATAAGCTAAAGAAGCAGTTAACAGAGCGCTTAGCCACTCACCCAAATGTTGGTGATGTTCGAGGGAAAGGATTATTGGTTGGCATCGAGCTCGTCGAAGACAAGAGCACTAAGAAGCCCTTATCAGTCAGTGAGCTAAATAAAGTAATCGCCTATTGCAAATCACAAGGTGTAATTATAGGGAAAAATGGTGACACGGTAGCAGGTTATAACAATGTTTTAACGATGGCTCCTCCACTAACGATCAAAGAAAAGGATGTCGATTTACTAGTTCAAACCGTAATTGAAGGTCTCCTACATTTATAAAAGTGCGCCGATGGCGCACTTTTAATTTGCGGGGGAAGTGGTTTCGGTTAAAAAGATTGAATATTTGAATATTTTATATTATAGTGAAAGTGTTATATACTGACTGGTTAGTTAAAAAGGAGGAATTGCAATGAAAGCGATCCAACTGAAGGAATTTGGTGGACCCGAAGTTTTACAACTCATTGACATGGATGTTCCGGAACCAAAAGGTCATGAAGTATTAATTGAAATTCAAGCTATTGGGGTTAATTATGCTGATACAGCGAGAAGAGAAGGTCAATATGTTGTTGAAACTCCGCTCCCTTACGTCCCTGGCTCCGAAGTAGCAGGTATAGTGAAAGCTGTTGGAGAGAAGGTGACTTCCTTAAAACCAGGATCATCTGTTGTGACGTTACTAGGCACGAAAAATGCGACGGGTTATGCAGAATTCACCCTAGCTGATGAAAGAGGGTTGATTGCCATTCCTGAAGGTGTTGAACCTCAATATGCTGTTGCGTTACCGCTACAGGGATTGAGTGCTTATCATACACTCAAAACTATGGGACGATTTGAAAATGGGGAAACTGTCTTAATTCATGCGGCTGCTGGTGGCGTTGGAACGATAGCCGTTCAACTCGCAAGATTATGGGGAGCTAAAACGGTTATTGGAACAGCGAGTAGTGAAGAAAAAAGAAACCTTGCTGCTGATATGGGTGCAGATCTCACTGTGGATTATACGAAAGAAGGATGGGAGCAAGAAGTCTTAGATGCAACAAATGGTAATGGAGTGGACGTTATTCTGGAAATGGCTGGCGGAGACGTTTTTAGAAAATCGTTGAAGTGTCTTGCTCCATTTGGACGCCTCGTTATTTATGGCGTGGCGAGCGGAGAACAAAGCCGCTTCTATCCATCCTCTCTAATGGAGAAAAATCAATCAGTGGTTGGTTTTTTCCTGCCACAAATGATGCGTAAACCAGTTCTTTATCAGAAGAGTCTCGAAGAATTGTTACAATATATGCAAAGTGGAGAATTGAAATTAACAATTGGTGGTGTATTTAATTTAGAAGAAGCAGCTGACGTTCATCGTATGCTTCAAGGGCGTCAAACGAAAGGAAAACTAATCTTAACACCTTAATTCAACATAAACAAAGCCGGCCTTTCAGGTCGGCTTTGTTTATGTAAAGCTAATATTTGTTAAGTAAGTAACACTTTGCTTTTCCAAATCCAACGAATATTTAACGAATCCTATAGGATGATTCAACTAAAATGAATCGCATTTCGTTCGTATACCACTAAAGAAATTAATCGATGTAAATATTCATTGGTAGAAAATCGATATTAGCTATTCACTATGGTAACACTTTGTGGTAATTTAGTATTGCACTGTGTTAATATTCGAAAAATTTTTCGACTTTTATCATTGTTTGTTGAAATTATTTTCGAGAATTTGCTTGAAAGTTTTGTGAGCAGTCTAAAATTATGCTAAAATACCAATGTAAGCGTTTTTTTAATTGAATGTTTCAAATCGCAAAATGAGTGTAAAGAACAAGTAAGAAACCATGCTTAAAGTGGTGTGCAATAAGTCCATTGCACTAATTGAGTTTAAACCCAGCAGGGAGGTAGCATGCTTTGAATACCAAACAGTCCAGAGTGGAACACCCATGGCAAGAATTTTATGGACCAAACCTTGGCTATGCCATTGAATTATATGAAAAATATCAAGAGGATCCTGAATCTGTTGATCCAGACATGCGTCAAAAATTTGACCAGTGGGGCCCCCCACCATCTTCACAAGAAGTTGTTGAAACTTCAGGTCAGCCAGCTAATCTCAAAAAGGTTATTTCAGCTGTTAAATTAGCCGACAATATTCGTACATATGGCCATTTAGCGGCGGCGATTAACCCACTCTCTAATGAAAAATCTGATCAGGATTTCATGACACCACAGAAATATGGTCTTTCCGATGAAGACCTGAAAGCGATTCCTGCACAAGTGATTTGGGAAAATGCTCCTAATGAAGTAAGCAATGGATTGCAAGCGATTCAAAAATTGCAAGATCTTTATACTAAATCCATGTCTTATGAGTTCACTCATGTTCATTCAGACGATGAGCGGAAATGGCTAGATGAAATGGTAGAAAACGACACTGTAAGTCGTACACTTACGAATGATGATCGTAAGGAGCTCCTACGCAGATTAACGGAAGTAGAAGGGTTCGAGAAATTCCTTCATAAAACATTTGTTGGTCAAAAACGCTTTTCAATCGAAGGCGTTGATGCTATGGTGCCGATGCTTGACGATGTTATTAAGTGTGGGACAAGTGATGGTGCAAAGAACGTTATGATTGGTATGGCGCACCGAGGTCGTTTGAACGTTCTAACACACGTATTAAACAAGCCTTACGAGAAAATATTCTCCGAATTTCACCATGCACCAAATAAGGAACTCGTTCCTTCAGAAGGTTCAATGGGAATTAACTACGGTTGGACTGGTGACGTTAAATATCACATGGGGGCAGACCGGAAATTTGAAGAGTCTGATACTGCTAAAGCAACGGTAACACTAGCAAACAACCCGAGTCATCTTGAATTCGTCGATCCTGTTGTAGAAGGTTATGCTCGAGCTGCTCAAGAAACACGTGAAGAAAAAGGTGAGCCAAAGCAGGACTTCCGTAAATCTTTTGCTATCTTAATCCATGGCGATGCGGCCTTCCCGGGTGAGGGAGTGGTTGCTGAGACGCTAAACTTAAGTCAGCTGAAAGGCTATCATACTGGTGGAACAATTCATATCATAGCTAACAACCAGCTTGGATTTACGACTGAAAGCACAGATTCTCGCTCTACAAAGTACGCAAGTGATCTTGCTAAGGGATACGAGATTCCAATTGTTCACGTTAATGCGGATGACCCAGAGGCGTGTCTCGCTGCTATGCACCTTGCATACGAATACCGCATGAAGTTTAATAAAGACTTTCTAATTGATCTCATCGGCTATCGTCGATTTGGCCACAATGAAATGGATGATCCGGCTGTAACGCAGCCTCATTTATATGAAAAGATTAAAAACCATCCTACTGTTCGAGCGAGCTATGCGAAGTATCTTACTGAGCAGAAAGTCATCGAGAGTGGTGATGGCGAGAAATATGATGAGGAAATTCTTGCGCAGCTACAAGAGCAATACAATAAGATGGCTAAGGGTGGAGAAGCTGATACAGATGTAAAAGAATTGCAGCCGCCTAAAGAAATCGTCAAAGGAATACCAACTATTGATACTTCTGTTCCACTTGAAACATTGAAAGATATTAATGAGAAGCTTCTAATTCGTCCTGATGGATTTAATGTATATCCAAAGCTTGAGCGAATTTTAAAAAGAAGACTTGATATGTTGGAAGAGGGCGGAAAAGTGGATTGGGCCCTTGGTGAAACCCTAGCTTTTGCTTCTATCCTTGGTGATGGAACTCCAATTCGTATTACAGGTCAGGACTCACAGCGTGGTACATTCGCGCAACGTCATCTCGTTCTTCATGATAAAGAAACTGGGGAGACGTTCTGTCCGCTACACGAAATACCGCAGGCAGAGTCTTCCTTTGCGATTCATAATAGTCCACTTTCTGAAGCGTCAGTCGTTGGGTTTGAATATGGATATAATGTGTTCGCACCAGAAACACTCGTTATTTGGGAAGCACAATATGGTGACTTTGCTAATGCTGCTCAAGTTATATTTGACCAATTTGTTTCTGCTGGAAGAGCTAAGTGGGGACAAAAATCAGGAATGGTTCTTCTACTTCCTCATGGTTATGAAGGTCAAGGACCTGAGCATTCAAGTGGTAGAGTCGAACGCTTCCTTACTTTAGCGGCGGAAAACAACTGGACAGTTGCCAATCTTACTAGTGCAGCACAATACTTCCACATATTACGAAGACAAGCTGCGATACTAGAGAAACAAGAAGTTCGTCCGCTAGTTATTATGACACCTAAGAGCCTACTTCGTAATCAACGTACATCATCACCTGGCTTTGAATTTAGTCAAGGTCAGTTCCTAAGCGTTGTTGAACAAGCGGGTCTTGGTGAGAAGAAGACGAAAGTCGAACGTATTGTTTTATGTACTGGTAAAGTAGCTGTTGACCTTGCAGCTGAAATTGAGTCATCTAATGAAAAGTATGACTGGCTACATGTGTTGAGAGTGGAGCAACTATATCCATTCCCAGAGGATGAAGTGAAGAAGATTTTTGAACGGTATTCAAATGTGAAAGAAATCATTTGGTTACAAGAAGAACCAAAGAATATGGGAGCATGGAATTATATTGCATCTCGAATTCACGATACAGCACCTGATGGAGTTTCCGTTAATTATGTAGGAAGACCTGATCGTTCAAGTCCTGCAGGCGGAGAACCTAACGTGCATAAGAAAGACCAAGAAAGAATTATTCAAGAAGTATTAGAACCATCCAAAACTGTTTCCCATCAAGGAGGTAATCGTCGTGATTGAAGTTAAAGTCCCAGAACTAGCAGAATCCATTACAGAAGGTACCATTTCTCAATGGTTAATCAAAGTAGGCGACAAAGTTGAAAAAGGTGACAACCTTGTTGAGCTTGAAACAGATAAAGTAAACATTGAAGTGAGTGCAGAAAATGATGGCGTGATTGAAGAACTTCTTAAAGAGCCAGGAGATAATGTTGAAGTAGGCGAAATTATTGCTTATCTTGGCAGCGGAAGTGGAGAAAATAGTTCTTCTGAAACAAAAGAAGAGAAATCCACTGAAAAAGCGGAAGCAAAACAGGAAGAAAAAGAAACACCTGAGGAAGCGAAATCAGAGCAAGAATCTAAAGCACATGCAACTGAATCAAATGAAGAAAAATCTGAGAATGGTCGCACTGTTGCTTCACCTTCTGCGCGTAAGCTTGCGCGTGAACTAGGTGTTGATTTAAACAATGTTGAAACACGCGATCCATTAGGACGTGTTCGCCCAGACGATGTCAAGGCACATGCAGATAAAGCGAACCAGAAAGAAGCACCTAAGCAAGGAAAGAAACAGGAGACTCCGAAACAAGAAAAGAAATCTCCTGATGCAAATGAAGGCAAGCCTGTAGAGCGTGTGAAGATGTCACGTCGTCGTCAAACGATTGCTAAGCGTCTTGTGGAAGTACAGCATACAGCAGCTATGTTAACAACGTTTAATGAAGTTGATATGACAGCAATTATGGAACTTCGTAAGCGTCGCAAAGACAAGTTCCTAGAAGATAATGATGTAAAGCTCGGATTTATGTCATTTTTCACGAAAGCCGTTGTTGGCGCACTGAAAAAATATCCACGTCTAAATGCAGAAATTCAAGATACTGATATTCTCTTGAAGAAATTTTATGATATCGGTATTGCGGTTGGAGCAGAAGAAGGACTTGTCGTTCCTGTCGTTCGTGATGCAGATAAGCTATCTTTTGCTGGAATCGAACAGGAAATTGGTAACCTTGCAAAAAAAGCGCGTGATAATAAATTGAAGCTCGATGAACTTCAGGGTGGTTCATTCACTATTACAAATGGTGGGATTTTCGGATCTATGCTTTCGACACCGATATTGAACGCTCCTCAAGTTGGTATTCTAGGAATGCACAAAATTCAATGGCGTCCTATGGCAATTGATCAGGAAAGAATGGAAAACCGTCCGATGATGTACATCGCTCTCTCATACGATCATCGTATTGTTGATGGAGGAGAAGCGGTTAGCTTCCTTGCTAAAATTAAAGACCTTCTTGAAGATCCAGAACAGCTACTTCTAGAAGGGTAATGTAAGAAAGAACCTGAATCTCATCGATTCAGGTTCTTTTTACATCAAGACAGTGGCTGATGTTACGATTTACTTGTTTTAAAAAGGAATAGATGATCTTCCTTTATCTTATTGGTTCTGTCATGTAAAATAAAAAGAAAGTCGAAAGGGAGTGAAACAAGATGATTCATCATTCATGGAAAGAAGCACCTACTATTAAAAATGTGAAATGTGTACATACAGATGCAAAGAAGTATATGGTCAATCGCGTATTAACAGAAGGTAAAACATATGAAGTTAAGAATGAAACAGAAGAGTTTTTATTTGTAGTTGATAATAGTGGAAAAGTCGGCGGATTTTATAAAGAGTATTTTGAGGAAATCTAGTATTCCATATTGTTTAGACCAGATCATGAATGATCTGGTCTTTTTATTGTACGAAATGATTTTTCACCTTTATGAAGGACACTAGATAATATCAAGTGCCCAGTTATGTTAGCAAAATTGATCGTCTTTTTTAGGGTTTTTCAAACCGAATAGTGGTCTTAAATAAAGCGCAACATATGAACCTGCAAGAGCTACAATCATCCATACCCAGCCATGAAGGCTAAAGGATGCAATCCCGCCAAAGTACGCCCCTATGTTACAGCCGTAGGCAAGACGAGCACCGTAGCCCATTAATAACCCGCCGATAATAGAAGCAGCAGCTAATTTCAGTGGAACTCTTCTCATAACGAATGCGCCCCCAGCACCTGCTGCAACAAAAGCACCTAAAATGACACCGAAGTTCATGACGCTAGTTGAATCTGTAAGAATCGATTGTTCAAGAGCAGCAGCTTTTCCTCCAGACCAATAACCCCATTTCGTGACATCTATGCCAAGAAACAGCGCAATCTTAGATCCCCATAGAGCAAAAGCTGATGTAATCCCCCAAGGATTTCCACGCGAGATAAGTGTTAATGCATTTAGGATACCGAGGGCAATGGCAGCTGTCCAAATCGGCCATGAGCCGCGGAAAATCCGTTTCCATCCAGTTGATGTCGGCAAAGGTTTCATCTTAGGGGGCTTTCGTTTCTTTGCAATGCTTCTTACAACAATGAATATGATAGCAAATAAAAATAGTTGGGAAATCCAAGCACCAAAATATCCTAAGCCTGTGTCTTCTGCTAACGAGATTGCCTCAAAGGATGGCATCTGATTTACCCAGAAATCAAAGTGCCAGGCACCAATGACAGATCCAACAATGAAACCAAATAACGTTAGCAGCATTTCAGATTTTCCCCATCCAACTGTATAGAGTGTCCCAGAAGCACATCCTCCACCAAGTTGCATGCCTATACCAAATAGAAAAGATCCTACTACAACACTAGTTCCCACTGGAAAAACATATCCTGTTGGATTTGTATCAAATAAACCAAAACCATTTGCGAGTATTGGCGCAAACAACGTACTAGCTACAGCTAACATAAGCATGTGTGATTGAATAGCTGTCCCATTGCCTACACTTAGAAGTTGTCTGAAGGCGGAAGTGAATCCAAATCTTGCATGTAAGAGACAGTACCCAAGTGATAGGCCTAAACCAAACAGCACAAATTGTTGAATGCCTTGATCCAGCCACAGAATTAGTGCTAGTAAACCAATAATGATAAAGCCACCTGTTAACACAGGTTTTTGTGGCGCTTTTAAAAACGGTAATTGTAAATTCGTTTTTGAACGATGAATCGGCTGTTCCATAGCCATATAAAATGCACCTCATTCCGATGTATTTAGTATGAATTGATTTTTACATCCTACATGATATTTCTCTTTCTGTAAACAATTACGTGTTCTTTCCTAAAAGCTATTACAATGTACGGTTTCACTTGGATGAACAAAACAACGAGGTATGAACAATATAAATAAATATCGCTTCTTAAAACCGACCATTTGATATGTACCATTCGTCCTATATATAAGGGGTGTGATATAATATTTCTGTGCAAAATGAAGTCTTTTCATAGGATTAATAGAACGATATTCAGCTTAAGATCAGGTGTTACAACCGTCTCAGGCTATTGGAGGTTGAGACAATGGAAAAAGAACAATTATTAGTTAGTGCATATGACTTTGTCGATCAAGCTTATTATGAATTAAACAAATATCCAGCCGAATTATTAAAACGAAAAACTGAAATAAATAGAGAGATTACCGATACAGGAGCTTATACTCATACATATGAAGAGCTAGTTCAAGGTGCAAAAATGGCTTGGAGAAATAGCAATAAGTGTATCGGTCGCCTTTTCTGGAATACGATGACGGTTGTAGATGCTCGATCGGCTTGTACTGTAGAAGAAGTATCTGAAGCATTAATAAATCATATTCGAATGGCGTCAAATGGGGGTAAAATTAAACCTTCCATTACCATTTTCGCACCTGGTAAAGTGCAAATTTGGAATCATCAACTCATACGTTACGCAGGTTATGAAACCGAAGATGGCATCATTGGTGATCCTGATTCAATATCGTTTACTAAGAAAGTAATGGAACTGGGGTGGAAAGGAGAAGTGACGCAACACGACGTTTTACCGCTTGTTTTTTGTATAGATGCTGGAAGTCCAAACGTCGTCGAGATCCCTACTACTGAAGTTATCCAGGTACAAATTAAGCATCCGGAATATGATTTTTCTCCTTTAAACGTTAAGTGGTATGGTGTGCCTATCATATCAGATATGCGATTAGAAATCGGAGGGATCCATTACAATGCAGCCCCATTCAATGGCTGGTATATGGGCACAGAAATCGGGGCTAGGAACCTTGCAGATAAGAATCGATATAATCTTCTACCAGAAGTCGCTAAAATCTTAAATCTCGATACTCGTTCGAATGCGACGCTTTGGAAAGATCGCGCTTTAGTTGAGTTAAATCGTGCTGTTTTGCATTCCTATCAAGAGGAAGGTGTTAGTATCGTTGATCATCATACTGCTGCAAAACAATTTCACAAATTTGAACAAAATGAAGCGAAAGCAGAACGCGAAGTAACGGGGAATTGGACTTGGCTCATCCCGCCTGTATCGCCTGCTACAACGCATATTTTTCACAAACCATATAAAAATAAAATTGTAACTCCTAACTTTTTTTATCAAGACAAACCATACTGAAAAGAGTCTTGAACGTACATATGGGGCATTGATATTTGATGCTAACTTTAAAAACCACTTGTCGGTGGTTTTTTCTTATGAGCATTAGACTATACAAAAGTCTTAAAAAGCAGTATCCTTTAATATAAACATATTCCTATAAGAAAGGTTGGTATTAAATTGCCTTCATCTATACCTAGACCTCTAGTGAGACTAAATCAATCGTTTATTTTTATATTTGCTACGTCATTTGTCTTTTTTTATCACTGGTTATTTCTTATTATTCCTCTCATTGTTGGAATAATGGGGCTACTTATGAACTTTAATCCGGTTATGAAGACGGGTAAACTTTTCTTAAAGAAACCTGTTAATCAATATATTCCTGAAGATAAAGATCAACAGCAATTCAATCAAAAAATAGCTGTGACGTTGTTGTCTGTTTCATTAATTGCCTATTTCCTTAACGTGAACTGGTTAGCGATCACGTCTGCCACTATGGTAGCTCTTGCTTCACTAATTGCTATCCTTGGTTTTTGTATCGGTTGCTTTGTTCGCTTTCAATGGAAGCAGTATCAATATCGTCGTTCTCAACATTCTTCTTGAAAACAGCCTAATTAGGCTGTTTTTTTAGTGTTGAATTGTATGTGAAAAATGCTTTTTAATCTCTCGCTTTTTAGAAAAAACAGATAATAGCATTTCTGGTATAATAAAAGGAGATATTAGATGCAAGAAGAGAAAGGATAGGATTGGATGAAACAGAAAGTATACGATTTAATTGGTGTTGGGATTGGACCATTTAATTTAGGGTTAGCTGCTTTGATGGATCCCATTAAAGAAATGGATACACTTTTCTTTGAGCAGAAGGAACAATTCAATTGGCATCCGGGAATGTTGATTGAAGGGACACGGCTCCAAGTACCTTTTATGGCGGATCTCGTCACAATGGCTGATCCAACTAATCCGTATAGTTATTTAAATTATTTAAAACATCATAATCGTTTGTATCATTTTTATTTTCTACAGCGTCTTGAAATGCCACGTAATGAGTACAATCATTATTGCCAGTGGGCAGCCAATCAATTGGAAAGCTGTCAATTCGGCTCGAAGGTATTAGCTGTAGTTCCAATAGGTAAACCAGTCGAGCATTATGAAATTACGGTTGAAAAAATTACCACTGGTGAAACAGAAACATATGTAGCCAAAAATATGATCCTTGGAGTAGGGACTATTCCGTCATTACCTAAGGCGTTGCAGGATCTACCTGAAGAAGACGTTTTTCATTCTTCCACATTTCTAGATCATATAGAGCGGTGTGAAAAGGCCAAGAAAATTACGGTTATTGGGTCCGGGCAAAGTTCTGCAGAAATTTTCCGTGAATTATTAAAAGAAAGACAAGAGTACGGGTATTCCCTTAATTGGGTAACAAGGTCTCAAGGATTTTTCCCAATGGAAGAAACGCGATTAAGTTTAGAGCACTTTTCTCCTGAATATGTTGATTATTTCTATGATCTTCCTCAGGAGCAAAAAGATGATATCTTTAAAGGACAGCAGTTATTATATAAAGGCATTAGTCCTCATACTATTACCGATATTTATAACCTCCTATATGAACAGTCCGTGGGAGGTAAAGATATGGATGTAATGCTAATGCCATTAACTGAAATCAATGGAGTTAGAGAGAAAGAAGATGGAACAGGGTATGAAGTAGAATGTCGACAATGGCAAAAAGGAGAAAATTTCCTTTTGGACAGTGAAGTTATTATTGCTGGTACAGGATACCGCCCGTTGATTCCTAAGTGCCTTCAAGATTTAGAAGAGATCATTGATTGGGATGAGCAGGGGCGATACCATGTCTCAAAAGATTATCGACTTAACTTAACTTGTGAAGCTTCTTCTCATATTTTTGTTCATAGTGGCATGCAGCATACTCATGGTGTGGGATCAACGAACCTCGGTCTTGCTGTAAATCGAAATAAAATCATTATTAATCAACTAGCTGAGAAAGAAATATATCCAGTTCTAGAAGGAAATATTTTTCAACAATTTGAACTATAAGATGAAAACCAGCCAAATTGGCTGGTTTTTTGTATGAAAATAACCTTTTGATAGAAACTAATGTAAAGGAGGAGTGCCATATGGAGAAAAATGCACGAGGTTATGTTCAAGATAGCTGTAGGGCTCTTGAAGAAGCGAGTAAATATTTAGAGGATGCTCTTTCGACAGTTGAAAAAGGGCAAAATCGTGATCGAATTCAACAGTCTCTAGATGAGTTGATGACTGTTCAGACTCATTGTAACGAGACTGCAAACGTTCTAGAGCAGCGATAAATTTTTTTTTGAGTAAATTTGTAAATTATAGTTTTAGCTCAATTAAAATCGGAAATGGTGAACTAACGCTTTACACAAGGAGGGAAAACAATGAGTCTTTTATTTGGAAAAGGCATGCAGGCGTTCGAACAGGACGCTAAAGCAGAGAAGGAAAAAGTTCAAACGTCTCCTACTGCTCAATTTAACAAGAAGTCTAGATTGAAGCAAAAACCTACGAAAATATAGCCATCCTTTTGGATGGTTTTTTTATTTCGCATATTTTGTTTAAGCACGGACATTCATTTACATAAAAATGTGTAAGATTGAAAAAAATGGGGAATAGTTCGATTGTGATACAAAGTAAATTGGAGGAGATCTTAAATGGCTAAACAATGGACAACAACCACATTACACAACGGTATTAAAATGCCAACACTTGGCTTAGGCGTATGGAAAATGGAAAACAATGAAGAAGTGAAAAACGCGGTTAATGCTGCCATTGATGCTGGGTATAAAGCGATCGACACAGCAGCAGCTTATAAAAATGAGGAAGGCGTTGGTGCTGCGATTAAACAGAACGGCATCGCTCGTGAAGAACTTTTTATTACTTCAAAAGTATGGAATGATGATCAGGGTTATGAATCGACAATAAAAGCCTTTGAAGAAACTATTTCAAAACTTGGTATTGAGACGCTAGATCTTTACTTAATTCATTGGCCGGTAGAAGGGAAGTATAAAGAAACGTGGAGAGCTATGGAGAAGCTTTATAAAGACGGTCGTATTCGCGCTATTGGCGTTAGTAATTTCCATCCGAATCACCTTGAAGATCTAATGAAGGATGCAGAAATTAAGCCAATGGTTAACCAAGTTGAATTTCATCCACTTTTAAATCAACAAGAGCTTCGAGACTATTGTAAGCAACATTCCATTCAAATGGAAGCATGGTCACCACTTGCTCAAGGGAAATTATTGGATCATGAAGTGGTTAAAGGCATTGCAAAGCAACATGGCAAATCAACTGCTCAGGTGATTATTCGTTGGGATCTTGAACATGAGGTCGTAACAATTCCTAAATCTTCGAATCCAGAGCGCATTAAACAAAATTTTGATGTTTTCGATTTCGAATTAACAACTGATAATATTAGAGCTCTTGATGAGCTAAATCAAAATGAACGAATGGGACCTGATCCTGATAACTTTGATTTCTAAAATAAAGCCGGCCAAAGTGCCGGTTTTTGTATGCAACCATTTCCTTTTGGCCTCGTCTACAATTAAAAGGGGGGAGTAAAGAGTGGGGAAGTGGATTATCGGAGCAACGATTATCGTATTAATTGTAGGTTTTTTTACAGGGGTTTGGTTTACAATGATTCGTAACAATTATCCAGAGGCAGAAACAACAGAATCTGTTTCAATTCAGAAAATAGAAAAACACTCGAATGAAAACGGATACAAATTAGGTGAGCCTTATGTTGAAAAAGATATGGATGGGAATGAAATATTTAGACTAGAAGTAAATAGAGTTGATCAAATTCCAGGACAAGAAGATTTACCTGAATTAGAAAAAAAGAAAAAATATATTGGATTTGAAATTTACTCAAAAAACTTCGATGAGGCTGCAATTGACTTTAAGCCATATTACTCGAAACTAAAAGTAAACAGTTCTCATATAAAACCAGAGGAATTTGTCATTATCGATCAAGATGGTTGGAACAAATATTGGATAAAGGGAGGAGGTTCTTTTCGAATCGTCTTAATTTATGCAATCGACCGAAATGCTAAAGAAATGACATTAATCATTACACCAGAGTTTTCTTACAAAGACCTTTTATTTAAAGTTGACAACACTTTGGATTCAAGATAAAATTATCTCGAATTCGAGATAAATACAAGGTGGTGATTTATATGTTGATTCAGCGGTATAACGTAGATCAACAAGGTGTAGGGCAATTTGACAGAGGAAAAATCACAGAACAAAAACCAATTGGTTTTCCAGGTGAAGGCTCTGAAGTGAATCGAGTAGGTCCTTTATTTTATTGGGCATGGGCGAAGTCTGAGCATGAAGGATACATCCCGCTTCATCCTCATCAAGGTTTTGAAATTATTACTTATGTGATCAGTGGGAAGGCTGAGCATGGAGATTCACTTGGTACAAGAAGTATCGTAGGGCCTGGTGGTTTACAAGTGATGCAGACAGGTTCTGGTGTATCCCATGAAGAGGGGTTTGTTGGCCCTGATATGCAAGGGTTCCAAATTTGGTTTGAACCTCATTTAAGAGAAGCTCTTCGCAGGAAACCTACCTACCAACAATTTGAGCATGAAGAGTTTCAGATAGACGTTCAGGAGGGATTACGTGTTAAGGAAATACTTGGAGACGACTCTCCTGTAGCTCTCGAAACAGACGTTCATATGTGGGATATCCATATAAACCATCCAATCATTTATAATCAACACATTGGGAAAGGGCGTTCAGTAAGCATCTTAGTTTTAGAAGGAAGAGGACGGATAAACGAGACTTCCTATGAAGCTAAGGAATTTTTTGTTATTGAAGCAAACGAGTTAGAAGAAATGAACATTCAAGCAGAAACAGAAACAAGGCTTATTGTCATCGAAGTGCCGACTACTGTCAACTATCCTTTGTATCGAAAATAGAAAATAAGCTTTTTCCGATCGATTTACTGGAGATTAATTCCCCTTCTAGTGTACGATAGAAAGTACAGATTAATCGGAAAGGCTGGCGTTTGTTTATGAATCATCTTTATAACTCTTTTATTAAAAACGATCGACAAAAGCAGTTGTTTGAATTGGGAAGTAATCTTGCGAATTCATTTGCAACAAGGGCAGACCAAATTGATCAAGAGGGGCGCTTTCCTTTTGAAAATTTTGAGGAGCTGAAAGAATCAGGATATCTTTCGTTAACTGTACAAGAAAAATTTGGAGGTAAGGGCATCAATTTGTATGAGTACGTGATGCTTCAAGAACGACTTGCAACAGGTGATGCTGCTACAGCACTTTCAATCGGATGGCATCTTGGAATCATCCTTGAAATGAGAGAAGAACAAATTTGGACAGATCAAGTATTTGAAAGACTTTCGCATCTCATCGTTGAAGAAAATGCTTTGTTTAACCGGGCGGCTTCTGAACCTGCAACTGGTAGTCCGACACGTGGTGGGATGCCTCAAACGAAAGCTGTACTTAAAAAGAATAAATGGATTATAAGCGGTCGTAAATCATTTACTTCAATGGCGCCAGGTCTTCAATATGCACTTGTCTCATCCCAAATTGGAGAGACTGGAGAAAAAGGCTTCTTCCTTGTAGATATGACAGCTTCTGGTGTTACGATTGAAGAAAATTGGGACACGATGTCGATGAGAGGTACGAGAAGTGATGATCTTGTCCTAGAAAATGTTGAATTACCGCAAGATGCCCTTATTGAGGGACCTAATTCTGCCAAAAGTGAACTGCCAAAAGCCTGGCTCTTACACATACCAGCCTGCTATCTTGGTGTCGCGATTGCTGCTCGTAATGAAGCCGTCTCTTTCGCATCACATTATTCACCAAACAGTCTTCCGGGACCGATTAAAGAAGTCCCTGAAGTACAAAGGAAAATAGGGGAAATGGAATTAGAGTTAATGAGAGCTAGAGAAATGATGTATTCTGTTGCATTACGGTGGGTTTCAGAACCGGATAAGAGGAAAGAAATGGGCCCTGAGTTAGCGGCTGTAAAACACGTCGCAACCAATAGTGCAGCAAACGTAGTCGATATGGCCATGAGAGTTGTAGGTGCAAGAGCATTATTTAAAGATAATCCTATGCAGCGCTATTATCGGGATGTAAGAGCAGGGTTGCATAATCCTCCTATGGATGATGCAGTGATTTCGATGCTTGCTAGCAATGCCTTTTCAAAATTCGAAGAATCTTCCTAATGGAAGGTTCTTTTTTAACTCATTGAATTGTTCAGGCGGCGCAAGGTCAAATTCTAATCGTTCGAAATTTCGATAAAAAGCAGTAAAATAGCCCTTATATAGCCGTGTTTTTTCCTGAAAAACCTCTATATATTACAGCATTCTAGTTCATTAGTTTTAAATTAGACAGAAAAGAAGGAGAAAGTCATTCGAATAGCGAAATAGATCATTAATAAGCGAAGGGAGGGGAGTATGGTGAGAGAACGTCGAACCGTTTCGTTAAGTGGAAGCTTGCTGTTAACGCATCCATGGGGTATTGATCTTAAAGATGAACAAAATCCTAAAGAAGACGGATCTTACGTGATCAATAATCACAAACAGCAGGAGTTGAAAGAAAACAAATGATGCTAATCCAATATATTTTTACTAAAGAAGTCTCATAGATCAGAGCCGTGCGAAATGTTCATCGCTTCGGCTCTATTTTAATTGGAAAGGTTGTGAAGAAGATCGGAATAAAGAAAAAACTAGCTTGTGGAGCCGTTATTTCTAGTTTGTTTTTAGGAAGTCGATATCGCCAAAAAAGAAATGGTAAAATAAATAACGGAAAGACATTATCTCAATCTCTACATAGCATAGTAAATGATGAACGTCTTCATGGCGCGATTGCTGGGATAAGCATCCGTTGTAATCTTAGTGGGGAACTTCTCTACGACCATTTTGGAGATTTAAGAATGACCCCCGCTTCAAATATGAAGCTTATAACAGCGGCGGCAGCTCTTGAGAAACTTGGTTCTGACTATCGTTTCAGCACTGAGGTACAAACAGATGGAGAAATACAGGATGGTCTTTTAATGGGGAACCTTTATCTAAAGGGAAAAGGAGACCCAACGGTTTTAAAGGAAGATTTAGATCAATTTTCTTTAGAATTGAAAGCTCTTGGGATTGAACGTATTCAAGGTGATGTTATAGGTGATTATTCCTGGTATGACGAGCAACACCTATCAGAAGATATGGTTTGGAGTGATGAACATGAGTATTACGGCGCTCAAATCACTGCCCTCACTATTTCTCCTGATCGGGATTTTGACGCTGGAACCATTATTGTTGAGGTTTCACCAGGAGAAGAAGGCGATTCACCTAAAATAGTTATTTCTCCCACTGCGAACGATATACAATTAGTGAATAACGCTCTTACAACTTCACCCTCTCACGGGGAAGGGGAATTACATATCATTCGTCAGCATGGTACGAATACGCTTACAATCAGCGGCGCTATTTCGAAGGATGCTTCCCCAGAAAAAAAGTGGATTGCGTTATGGAACCCAGATAGTTACGCCCTACATCTGTTTAAAGATTCCTTAAAAGGACTTGGTATTTACATAAGTGCGGAAGCTTTAAAAGATAAGTCAACTGAAATCAAAACGCTTTTAACTAAACAATCCATGCCTCTTTCTGAATTGCTACTGCCATTTATGAAACTAAGTAATAATGGGCATGCAGAAGTTCTTATAAAAGAAATGGGCAGGAAAGTTATGGGAGAAGGAAGTTTTTCAGCTGGTCTCGAAGTTGTGAGAACATTTTTAAGAGAAGAAGGATTAGATCCTGATAACATGTGTTTACGAGATGGTTCTGGTATTTCCCAAATGAATTTGATACAGCCGAATCAGCTATCTTTGCTTTTATTCAAACTTCAAAGCAAACCCTGGTTCTCAACATTTTTGAACTCACTTCCTGTAGCGGGAATCCCTGATCGGCTAGTGGGAGGTACTTTGCGAGAGCGACTAAGGGCTACATCAGCAGAAGGCGTTGTTTTTGCTAAAACTGGCTCTCTAATTGGCGTTACTTCTTTATCTGGATATGTTAAAACGAATAATCCACTCATTTTTTCGGTTATTATTAATAAGTTTCTAGATGAAGAAGAAATGGAAAAGATAGAGGATGAACTGATGATCGTATTATCTTCTACCTTCATGTAATGGGGGAGTAGTGACTGGCAAAATTGAAGGGCGTAAATCGAAAAACGTAATTTAAAAGATAGAATTGTTGAATCATAAAGCCGATCAATTACATGACTGGTATAATAGTAGTAGACATTTGTAATACCGAGGCAATTTAAAATAGCCATTCGGTCATAACTCCAAGTCAATCTATCAGCGATTAAAGCTGTTTTATGACGACTTCAAAGTTAGATAATCATAAAGAAAGAGTAGCAAGGGAAGGGGGATTATATGTTGAAACGATTGTATCAATATCTTTTATTTGTATGTGTGATTTTATCCGTTTCAACGATTTGGTATGAATCTCCCTTTCAACAGGCGATCCTGATCGGCACTTGGATCGTCTTTTTTATTGATTATATGGTCTTTCTTTATTTATCTGAAGATCGATGGGAATATATAAAAAAGCATCCTTTTGATTTAATAGCGCTAATTCCGCTAGATTCAATCTTTCAAGGAGCTAAGCTTGCGAGACTTTATAGACTATGGCGAATTAAAACAATCGCCAAGCGATTTAGTAATCCCATTCTAGGTAAAGCGATGGGTATGTCTCCTCAAACGTGGTTTTTAACTAGTTTTGTATTTGTTATCGTCTCAACATTTCCATTCTATTTCTATGAACCTGTCGTGGATTCTTTTCAAGATGCAGCGATTTGGTCATTAGGTTCGATCATTTTTGTTGGACGTTTTTCTGTAGAACCAACTTCTTTTGTAGGTAAATTTGTGATTATCTTACTTACAATTGTAGGAATTCTTCTTCATGCGCTTATTGTGAGAACTGTATTTCGTTACGTAGATTACCTTCGTAAAAAATGGTCATCCACAGAGGATGACCATTCAAATGAAGCCTAGTAAAACCATTTTACGATGAAGAATGTAAAAATAGAAAGAACCACTGATACAATTGTAATAATGGCCATTGGCTTTAGTGCTTTATCTTTCAAATCCTTCAAACTAACACTTAATCCTAGGCCTACCATAGCAGCCGTTAAACACCAGGTTGTTATTTCGGTTACCACATTTGTTGCAGATTCAGAAAAGGGAATAATAGGTCCTAGGAGATAAGTTCCTGCGAGACTCATTAAGATAAACCCGATTAAAAACCATGGAAAAGCAACTTTTTGTTTTGTGCCCGCGTTTTTGCGTTTCATCAGGTACATTAAAAGAAAACAAACTGGAACGAGAAGAAAGACTCTTCCTAGCTTTGCAAGCAGCCCCATTGCAAGAGCTGTTTCTCCTCCTGGCGCTGCTGCTAATGCAACGTGAGCAACTTCATGTAGTGAAATACCTGACCATACCCCATATTGACTTTCAGTTAATGGAAGGAATGGGCGAAGAATCGTATATCCGATGGAAAATACTGTTCCAAAAAGAGCGATAATCCCCACCCCAATTGCCGTATCCTCTTCTTTAGATTCCACGATCGGCGCAATTGCTGCAATAGCCGCAGCTCCACAAATCCCTGTACCAGCACCAAGTAAAAAGGTTATGGATGTATTAGCTTTCATCACTTTAGAAAGCCAAACAGACGATAAGATAGAAAATACGATGATAAGCGCGCCTAATAATAATATCGGTAATCCATCTTGAAGAATCAGACTTACATTTAGTTTAATTCCATATAAAATGATGGCGAACCTAAGTATTTTTTTAGATGAAAAAGTGATTCCTTTTCTTAACCATTCGGGATACCCGGCTACTTGCCGATAAACGATTGCGATCAGAATGGCTGATGCGAGTTGCCCTGTAAGACTAAAACCTGGCACCATAGCAAGAAAATAACCTAATAGTGCAATAAAAAAGGTAAATGCTATGCCGAGAAAAAATCGCATGTTCTCTGGTATAGTTTGTTGTTGTCTTAAAGTATTAATCATCATGTCCCCTCCGTTTCTCTTTCTTTAGTCTACTTCAGCTATTGCTATAAGTGAAATAATTAAATAGAATATGTACTATAAGTAATAACTTATAGTAAGGGGTGATGACGTGGATCAGCAGTTACACGTTTTTGTTACAGTCGTAGAAAAACGCAATTTTTCTCGAGCGGCAGAGGAGTTACACATGACTCAACCTGCGGTTAGTCAATATATTAAAAGCCTTGAAGAAGCGCTTGGTACTAAACTGTTAGAAAGAAACAACCGATCTGTGGAAATGAACAAGGCAGGAGTAATTGTTTACCACCATGCGAAAGAATTCTTAAATCTTTATTCAAAGATGACGTATCTTTTGGATGACCTAACAAACCGAGCAAGTGGGAAAATTACAATTGGTGCAAGTTATACATACGGTGAATATGTTCTTCCACATGTGATTGCAGCTATTAGAGAAAAATACCCATTAATTACACCATCTATAACGATAGGAAATTCAAGAGAAATTGGTGACCTTGTCTACTCACACCAACTTGATGTTGGCATTATAGAAGGTGACTATCCAGCTAGAGACATGCAAGTGGATAGCTTCACTGAGGATGAAATGGTTATAGTAGCATCACCATCACATCATAAAGTGAACAGTGGAAAGACTCTTGAACAAGAGATGTGGGTGGTGAGAGAGGAAGGGTCTGGGACGAGAGAAGCTACAGAGAAGATGTGGAAGAATCTCGATATAGAGCCTACTCAAAAACTAGCCTTTGGGAGTACGCAGTTAATTAAAGAATCTGTTGAAGCTGGAATTGGTATAAGTATTTTATCGAAGTGGACAATATGGAAAGAGTTAGAACTTGGTACACTACAAATTCTTGAAATACCGAATTTCACCTATTCAAGGACGTTTTCAATTTTGATGCGCTCTCCCTTTCAAACAAAAGTACTTGAAGTTTTTCTTGACTATGTTCATTCTCATCATAGAACGTAGCACATATGTAGAGAGTTTTTCGTTAGCGTGATATAGTTAGGGAATTGAAAAAGGAACGGATAAAAGGAAGCGATGTAAGATGAAAGAATTGATTGATGAATGGCAATTAGCGCTTCGCGCTGAAATTGCACACCTTAAAAAATTTGGTAGCAGACCAATTCGAGTTGTCAATGGAAGGCTGCTATCTTCAGGTGACGATTTTAGATATTACTTTGATGCACGTACCCCAATTCATATCCCA
The DNA here is from genome assembly GCF_030547345.1 of Anaerobacillus sp. 1_MG-2023. NCBI lineage: Bacteria > Bacillati > Bacillota > Bacilli > Caryophanales > Bacillaceae > Anaerobacillus > Anaerobacillus sp. 1_MG-2023. Next base: position 429,434 of record NZ_JAUORD010000003.1, read on the forward strand.
ACTGGATCAAAGGTTCGGCTTGAGATGAAACATATTAAGCGTGAAGGAAGGGTACTGTCTTCAGAAGGAAAGAATGTCATTCTAGCTCTTGAAGCTGGTTTTGGAGAGCGAATTGGAGAGGCAGATCTCTATCATGACCCATGGGAACTGCTAGATGAACTGCATGAGCGTCTTGAGGAAATAAAAAAAAGCAAAAGAAGGTTAGCTAGGGTTAAACGAGTAATGAATCCTCCCACATCTGTGAAGCATCCTGATGATAAGATCAAAAGCCGGCTTCATGAGCTGATTCTACGAACCAAATATAACCCTGTGACGTACGTGTGGGGGCCTCCAGGGACTGGGAAAACACATAATCTAGCAAGAGCCGCTGCGAATCACTTTTTCAAAGGAAATAGCGTCCTGATCTTATCTCATAGTAATCAAGCTGTTGATGTATTAATGCGTGAAACAGCCTCATTCGCTGAAAATAGAGAGAAATTTGAAGAAGGAAAAATTGTACGGTATGGACAACAGCGCGATGTTTCATCAAATCTACCGCTTTTTACAGATCAATTGCTTATGACGAAGCATCCAGACCTTGCCAACGAGAAAGAGAGTATTCTTGATGAACGAAAAAAACTGAAGGAGGACTTATCAAATTCCTTTAGTAAACGCGATTCTGATCAGTTATTAAAGCTTGAATCAAAATTAGGAAATGTTTTAGAGCAGATTCGTCGGAAAGAAACTCAGTTTGTAAAAGAAGCAACGATTATAGGCACCACACTAACAAAAGCCGCTATTGATGAGAATATCTATCGGAAGAGGGTAGATGTAGTGATCATCGATGAAGCGAGTATGGCCTATGTGCCCCAAGCAGCATTTGCTGCTTCACTTGGAAAACGCGTTGTTATATGTGGCGATTTTAAACAGCTACCTCCTATAGCGTCAGCACGGCACCCGCTCGTTTCAAAATGGTTAAGAGAAGACGTATTTCACTGTTCTGGAATTGTTGAAACTGTGGAAACCGGTAAACTTCATCCTCAACTCTTTCTGTTAAATGAACAAAGACGAATGCACCCGGTCATTTCAGACTTTACAAACAATAAAATTTATCATTCGCTTGTAACAGATCATCCTAAAACTGCAGTACTTAGAGCACCGATATCAGACCAAGCTCCTTTTAAAGGTATGGCATCTGCTCTAATTGACACAAGTCATACTGGCTATTTTTGTATGATGGGACATTCATCGAAGTCACGAATGAATTTATGGCAGCTTTTTCTATCTTTTCAAGCAATTTATGAAGCGTTACAAGCGGGGATGTCATCAATTGGTTATGTTACCCCTTATCGCGCTCAAGCGAAGATGATGAATTTACTAATAGAAGATCTTTTAAAACATTCTTTTGATCAGGCAGACATTCTTTCAGCCACGGTTCATCGTTTTCAAGGTAGTGAGCGAGATATGATGGTGTTTGATACAGTAGATGGAGAACCAGAATCACGTCCTGGCATGTTATTGAGCGGTCACAATAGTGAAAGACTGATCAATGTTGCAATGACGAGAACGAAGGGGAAATTTATACAAATTAGCAATGTTGATTATATACAAAAACGGATGTCTCCATCAAAAACACTACGACAGTTAGTTGATCATCAGCTATTAAAAAAAGAGAGAATTTCTCCTACGCATATAGGAAAGTGGGTAAAGCATCAGCATCCTAAATTGAAGTGGCATCACGCGCTGAATACTGACATGATTTTTCAAGATATTCAAACTGCAGAAGATATTGTTATTTCAATTCCTAAGGGAACGAGATTAACAGCCGAGTGGGTGAACGTATTAAAAAAAGCAAAAGGTAAGCTGTCCATTATTTCGCCAGAGATCGTTCAGTCAGTCCCGATTGCTCATCATGTCGACCATGATCTGGCGTTCCCATTTATAGCACTTGATCAAAATGTACTTTGGCTTGGTGTTCCATTTGAAGGGATGAAAGATGTTCTTCCACCCGCAGTTGCCTTGAGACTTGAGTCTGCACTTTTTACTGGAGAGATATTGAATCAAATTGTCCCCCAAGAATAATAGAATAATGTTCCTTCTGCTTTTCATTGTTTACGTTACTGTGATAAAGTTACAGAGAATAACGATAGGAAAAGAAAGCTGGTGACTTATGGGGATTCAAAAACTGGAACATGTCGGGGTACAAGTAAGAAATATTGAAGCTTCGAAAGGTTTCTATCAAGGGATTATTGGATTAGAGTTACTTGATGAATTCGATCATCCTGATGGTGATAAAAAGCTAGCCTTTCTTGGTTTAAACGGGCAAATTTTAGTAGAGCTAATAGAAGGTTATAATCCCGATTTACCCGCAGAAGGAAAAGTTCATCACATTGCCTTTACGGTTAAAAATATTGAACAAGAACGCACTCGTCTCCATGACCTTGGTGTAACGTTTATTGATGAAGGAATCAATACCTTACCAAACGGTGCAAAATATTTGTTCTTCGCAGGACCTGATGGAGAATGGCTTGAATTCTTTGAACCTGCTACTTATTAACTACGAGTGAAATGACTAAAAACCAGCGTCCCATTCAGAAGGATGCTGGTTTTTTCTGTTCAATAGCTCCAATCCATTCGTTTCTGACCGCTCGTCTTCGCTTTTCATTGTCTAGCTGCGACTCGCAGAAACTACTGGATTTCGCACTTTCACAAAACACAGAAGGCGTGTTTCTGTTCAAGAGCTCCAATCCATTCGTTTCTGCCCGCTCGTCTTCGCTTTTCATTGTCTAGCTGCGACTCGCAGAAACTACTGGATTTCGCACTTTCACAAAACACAGAA